>CAZNNX010000025.1:0-20091 GCA_964574485.1 uncultured Saprospiraceae bacterium
GGTGTGGTACAATTGGGACATAATGTTCATATGGGTTATTATGCTCAAAATCAGGCGGAAGCCTTAGATCCCAAAATAACAGTTTTGGAGACAATGGAAAAAAACTCTCCATTTGAGCTTAGACCTCGTTTGAGAAATATGTTGGGATCATTCTTGTTCAGAGGTGAAGACGTTGATAAAAAAGTTTCTGTTTTATCTGGGGGAGAAAGAGCCAGATTAGCCATGGCCGTGATGTTACTTCATCCTATTAATTTGTTGGTAATGGACGAACCCACCAACCACTTGGATATGCTTTCCAAGGCTATTTTGAAGAGAGCTTTACTGGAATACGATGGAACTTTAATTGTTGTTTCGCATGATCGTGATTTTCTAGATGCCATGACTGATAAAGTGATCGAGTTTACCCAAAAAAAATTAGTAACCTATATAGGCGATTTACAATATTTTCTGGAGAAGAGACAATTTGGAAATTTAAGAGAGGTGAGTTTGGGTAAAAACAATCTCTTGCAAGAACCTAAGGTGAATCATAAAACTGAAAAGAGTTCAGGTGAAGATGCTGAGAAAATAAAGTTTTTGAAAAAGAATATGCAACAAGCAGAGAAGAAAATTCAAAAAATTGAATCAGAAATGAAGGAATGTGAGTCGAAAATGGCCGATAATACAATTATAGGAACCCCTCAATATCAAATGATTCTTGATTCTTATCATCAATTAAAAAATGATTTAGATCTAAGCATGGAAGAATGGGAAAACTTAGTGGAGGAATTAGATAAATCAGAAGCAAAATGATTATATACAACGTAACAGTGAAGATAGATTTGGATGTGCATGAAGAATGGCTGGCTTGGATGTCAGAAGTGCACATTCCTGAAGTAATGCAAACAGGTGTTTTTTTGGAAAATTCTATCTCCCGTATTTTACTTCAAGATGAGACCGATGGTATTTCCTATGCTTTTCGATACAAATGTGCCAGCATGGCAGATCTTCAAAAGTATTTTAGTGTTTATGCACCACATTTGCAAAAATCACATGGCGATCGGTATGCAGGAAAGTTTGTCGCAATTCGTACTGTTATGGAGGAAATTCAAAACAAGAACTCTCCAGGTTAATTTGTTAGCAGTTACATTATTAATTACTATTTTTGTACAATAATTTAAATGTATGGCCATTTTAAACATACCTGATTTACAAATCTCTATATCTAAACCTGAAGAAATTAGACAGTTCCTCACGGAAAGAGGGATTCTTTTCGATCAATGGGAAGCCTCTGTTCAATTTGAATCCGATGCAGATCAGGAAACTATTTTGAATGCCTATGCTCATGTTTTGGAGCCCTACATGCAGTCAAATGGTTATTTGGTAGCAGATGTGATTAGTATTAATGCTTCGACTGCAAATTACGAGGCTGTACGTAATAAATTTTTAAGCGAACATACCCATACGGAAGATGAGGTCCGTTTTTTTGTGGACGGACAAGGACATTTCTGGTTTCATCTGGAAGATCAAAAAACGCCCGTATTTAATGTTTTGTTAGAGGCAGGTGATTTAATATCAGTTCCCGCGCATACCAAGCATTGGTTTGATGCCGGTGTAGAAAACCCATTTGTTAAAACGATACGAATTTTCATCGATCCTAGTGGTTGGGTACCTCACTACACGAGTTCTGGTGTAGAATTAAAATATCAATAAATTCCAATCAAATGTTGGTACAAATGTTCAAGTCTAAGTTGCACAGAGCAACTGTTACTCAAGCAGATTTAAATTATATGGGCAGCATTACCATAGATGAGTTACTCATGGATGCCGCTTCCTTATTAGAAGGAGAAAAAGTTCAGGTAGTCAATAACAATAACGGGGAGCGTTTTGAAACCTATGTTATCAAAGGCGAACCCAATTCAGGGGTCATTTGTCTCAACGGGGCAGCTGCACGTAAGGTTCATGTGGGTGATACAGTCATTATTATTTCCTATGCTTATATGACTGTGGAGGAAGCCAAATTACATAAACCCGTCACAGTTTTTTTAAATGATGTCAATCAAATCATCTCCTAAAGGATGACAGTTGAAAAAAAAACATCGGTTTGGGTAAATGCCTTGAAGTTTACATTATTTATGGCAGTGGGGCTTGGTATTATGTATTTTGTTTATCAAAATCAGGAACAGGCCTATCAATTGGAATGCCAATACAAAATTCAATATGATTGTGATGGAAAATGCACAGCTCCTCGTTTAATTGATAAAATAATTCAAGATTTTTCTGAATCAAAATTCATCTGGTTGTTTCTGGTTGCTTTGGCATTTATGAGCTCAAATCTGAGTAGGTCTTTCCGTTGGGTTTTGCTGTTAAATCAATTGGACTCTCAACAAGGCAAATCAATACGTTGGTACAATGCATTTTTTGCTACCATGATTGGTTATCTGATCAATTTGGCTTTGCCAAGGGCAGGAGAGTTGGCCAAACCAGCAACACTGAGTAGGTATGAGGGTGTTCCCTTGGATAAGTCTATTGGAACGATTGTAACTGATAGAATTATGGATATTCTGATGTTGTTCTTAATAATGTCCCTAACTTTTTTATTTCAGTTTCAGGCGATTTATGATTTTTTATCCGGACAAATCAACCCTTCCATTACCTGTAGAGTAGCTCAACCCATAGTTGAAAAATCAGCCATTTCCTTGGCTTCAATTATGGTTATTTTATTTGTATTGGGATTGCTTGTTACACTTACAGGATTTGTATTTCGAAAAAAAATACTTGCCTCTGCACTAGGAATGAAAATAAGAACGATTGCTCTTAACTTTTGGGGCGGAATGAAGACAATTTTTTCCTTGAAAAAATCTGATTTGCTTTGGTTTATACTTCATACACTGAACATCTGGTTGATGTATTTTCTAATGACTTACCTCTGTTTTTATGCTTTCGGTCCAACCTCAGCTTTGGGTATGAATGCAGCTTTATTGGTTTTTGTTTTGGGGTCTCTAGGTGTTTTGGTGCCCTCTCCGGGAGGTATGGGAACCTATCAATTGGCTACCACGGCAGCTTTGGTAATTTATGGTATTGATAAATCGGATGCATTCTCCTTTTCAAATATTTTGTTTTTTACCATCAACATTTTTTGCAATATCTTTTTTGGGCTTTTGGCCTATATGTTATTACCCATTTTAAATAAAAAATCAAAGTAAGTGGAATTGATTGATACCCATGCCCATCTTTATAGTAAAGAATTTGATGCAGATCGATCTGCCATGATTCAAAGAGCAAAATCGGCAGGGTTGTCTCGCATTTATCTTCCTAATGTTGATGCAGAGTCCATTGAGGCTATGTTGGAACTGGAAAATCAATATCCAGGTTTTTGTTTTCCCATGATAGGTTTACATCCCTGCTCTGTAGATCGGGATTATAAAAAAGTATTGGATTTGCATTTTGAACAACTTCAAAAAAGACCATTTGTTGCCATTGGTGAAATTGGGTTGGATTATTACTGGTCAAAAGAATTTGTTACTGAGCAGCAAGATGCCTTTAGAATTCAATCCCAATGGGCTTTAGATTTACAAATTCCCATCATCATACATGCGCGTGAATCTCTGGACGATCTCATACAAATTGTGAGCGAAATCAAGGCAGAACATACCCATTTCAGCGGTATTTTTCATTGCTTCTCTGGAAATGCCAGGCAAGCACAATCAATTATTGATCTCGGTTTTTACATTGGCATCGGTGGTGTTTTGACCTATAAAAAATCAAATCTGGGAGAAGAGATTAAAAATCTACCATTAGAATCCATTGTTCTTGAGACAGATGCCCCTTATTTGAGTCCGGTGCCGCATAGAGGAAAGAGAAATGAATCTGCCTACATTTATCATATAGCGGAGCATTTGTCCCAATTGAAAGGAATTTCAATAGAGGAGGTTGCTGGTATAACCACTCAAAATGCCCTGCATATATTTGGGAAATAAAATTTTATTTCTTTGTCAGTTTATGAAGATTGATTCTTCCTTCGCTATCTTTAATTTGTAAAATGTAAGTACCCGAAGCTAACTGATTTGTAGGTAAAGAACTAATTTTAAGGTTAGTTTCCCGATGTAAAATAACTCTTCCCAAGACATCTATCAGGTTTAATTCCATCCAGCTATTTGATTCTTGTTCAACATAAATTTGTTCGGAAACCGGATTAGGGAAAACGCGGTAGTTGATTTCCATATTTTGATTGATGGATACAACAGTTACAGCATTGATTGAATCAGTTGTCATACATCCATTATTATCTGTGATTTGTAGATAATACAATCCTTCGTAAGGTGCGATGGGCTGAGATAAAGAAGATGAGAATCCCTGAGGTCCAGACCATTGGAAGAAATAAGGTGATGAACCCCCAGCTACCTGTGCAATCAAACTATCGTTCCCGGCTTGTAGAATCAAAGTGCTATCCATCAATATCTGTAAATTATTTAGTACGGTAATATCAAATTGACAGGTATCAGCATTGCCTGATGAATCTGTGGCAATATACCGAACAGTGGTTGTGCCTAAAGGAAAGAGGTCGCCTGTTCTGAAATTGGATTGAATTGAGGCCAATTGACAGTTGTCCGCGGCGCTAGGTTCATTCCATGTAACAGTGGCAGAACAATTCTGACTGTTGGCAAGAACGGAGAAGGAGGCAGGACAGTTTGAAATTGAAGGAGATTCATTGTCTATTATTGTTACCAGCTGTGTTGCTCTGGTTGTATTTCCATTTAGATCTGTGGCAGTCCATGTAACTGTGGTCGTTCCAGTTGTGAAAACAGCAGGAGCATCGTGTATAACAGAAAGTACTCCGCAACTATCAGAAACTATAGGAGACCCTAAAGCAATAGATACAGGACTACATTGGCCGGGTGCTGTGTAAGCAGTGATACCAGCAGGAACAATCAAACTGGGTGCGGTGAGGTCAGTAGAGGGGATAAACACAGAGTCAACAACCACGCAGCCATTCATATGTGTAATGGTAACAGTGTTCCAACCTCCACTTAAAGCATAATTGGGCTTTGTTGTGACGCCATTATTCCAAAGAAAGGTACAGGTACTGAATTGGCATTGACATCCAGAAGATCCTACAATGGCAGCGCCATCTATATCACCTGGACATGCAACGGCTCTGACTACGCTGTATGAAATTGTAAAAGGTTCATTCAGAATGTAGGAGACATCTTCATAACACCCAGAAGCACTTACTGCACGAACTGTATAGGTGCCAGCAGGAATACCAGTAAGATTTGAAGTTGTAGCTCCATGACTCCATACATAAGTATGACTGATTGACGGATTTACCGGGTTTAAGTACAAACTACCATCTGCTGAACCATTACAGGTTGGATTTTGTGCATTGGCAGGAAGTAAAACAGAACCTTGTCCACAAGGGCTGGGGCTGTAATTATAAATACCATTGTGAGCATTACCCATATAGGAACCCCAGGCAATTCCTGCATTGGGCGTAGGAATATTCAGATCATACCTATTCAAATAAATTCCTTTCCAAGCACTGGGATTTACGCTGTCTTTCTTCACAACATAAATGATTTCCAATCGATTGTCTCCTTCCAGGTCAGTGATTAATGGAGTAGAACCTAAATTTACGCCAGCCTGTGTAATTCCGATTTGAAACAGATTTTGTTGTTGTAGGTCGATAACAAATAGTTTATGGCGAAATACGCCATTGTCCATTTGAGTAATCGTAATAATTCCTTCATCTCTGCCGTCATTATTTAAATCCAAAGCATTGCCGGAAGCAAAATGTATGGTGCCGATACTATCTTTAAAAACAATATTACCGTTATCACCATCTAAAATCATTTGGTAATAATCATTGTAACCGTTCAATGTCGATCCTTTATAAACCACAGCCATGACATCTGGACTAAGCGATCCAGTGAAGTTTCCAATAACTGGAGCAGCACTTGACTCTGTATTGGGCAAAGCTTGTGTCCAGAGAATGGAGAAATCTGAACCCTGAATTCTTGATATTCTTCCGGCAAAAGACTGAACGAAAATATCATAAGTTCCATCATTTTTTCTAAAAACAGAAGCAGGAGCGATATATCCTTTGTTGGGATCGCTTAGAAGTGCAATAGATTGTTGTAGCGAATCCTGAAGTAAGTGCTGGAGAGGGCAAGCCCAAAAAGAACCACCCAGATTTTCCCCACCAGTACCATAAAGTATCCATTGAGTTCCATCGTTTTTAAGATCGATAACCAGTGGTGAGCAATAAATTTCAGCACTATCTGGAACTGTGGCTTGAGCAATTTTGGCACCTGTAGCACTGTTAATGACCATTAAAAGACCGGCTGGTCTGTTGGTTACCCAAGCTGGTGCAGCATGATCCCCTCCATTGGATACAAGAATGTCTGGTAAATTATCGCCAGTTACATCACTGATAAATTGTGGATTGTAAAAATTGTACAGCCCGCTATCGACAGGATTTGTGCCATAAGGGAAAAAATCCCAAATCAATTGGCCGTTAGCACCGTTGATACAAAGTAGTTGAGCTGATCTGCCAACGATGAAAACATCTTTTACATTATCGTTATTTACATCTTGAAATATGGCTGATCCAAAAACTTCATTTCTTGAGGATCTTTTCCAAAGTAAATTTCCATTTTGTCCATTGATGGCCATTATACCATTGTTACTAAAATATCCGTCTGTTCCACCACCTATGACCAGATCTCTTATTCCATCATTGTTCAGGTCGCAGGCCCTGGGGGAGGATAGTGTTGGTATGGAATCTGTAAAATGTTGCCATGCCATGAATTGTGCCTGGCTATTTTGAACAGTAGAGCAAAGGATTATGGTGAATAGAAAGTGTAAAAATTGTTTCATAGGATTAATTTTAGGCAGTATAAAGATAAGGTAAAGAGAATAGTTTTACTACTTTTTTTGACATAAAAAAAACCCTCAAGAAACTAATGAAAATCTTGAGGGTAGATATCTTATATTAATTGCAGCAAACTATTGAATGATGATTTCATAGGGTAGTCTCATTTGAGCTCCCTTTGTTTTTTTGATTTGTTCAATATTTCTGATCATCTTAAATAATTCGGAGCCTAAAATTTCAGAACCTAAATATTTTTTTAGAATTTCCATTTGGGCTGCAGCTTTTTCTGCATCTTTCAGTCCACTGAAAAGATTGTCTTCAAAAGACTTGGTTTTAGGATAATTTGAGATTTTATACTCTTTCAGATTAGCGATCGAAGCTGCCTTGCGTATGGCTTGATCCAAACCTCCCAATTCATCAACAAGTCCAATTGTTTTGGCGACATTTCCTAACCAAACACGTCCCTCAGCGATCGTATCAACATGGGCGCGATCTAATTTTCTTCCAACGCTAACTCTGGTTTTAAATATATCATAAATTTCCTGAATGGATTCAGTAATTAATTTTCCTTCCTCTTCGTTGAATTCATAATACATACCTGCATCAGTGCTCATTGTAGAAAATCTTCCTGTTTTTACAGTATCCATTGTTATGCCTAAATGTTTGTTGTACAATTCTCTGGTATTGGGAATCATGCCAAAAACACCTATGGATCCAGTTATGGTATTGGTCTCTGCAAATATTTTATTAGAATTACTGGCAATGTAATAGCCTCCGGAAGCAGCCACATCCCCCATAGAAGTAACCACTTTAATTCCTTGTTTCTTTGCCAACTCTATCTCTCTCCAGATAATCTCGGAAGCCAGGGCTGATCCTCCGCCAGAATTTACACGCAAAACGATTGCTTTTACTTTTTCATCTTCGCGTATTTCTCTGATAATACGTGCATATTGGTCTCCACCGATTGATCCCTGATCTCCTTCACCATCTACAATATCTCCTTCTGCATAAACAACGGCAATTTTGTTTCCTTTGGATTGTACAGGATTCAAATTTTCTTTTTGAACTTCATAATATTTGTCCAGACCAATGACCTCGATTTTTTTCTTTTTATCTTTTTTAATCCCTAGTTTGGATTTTAAATCGCTGATGATTTCGTCTTTATATTTTAAACCATCTACCAAACCCAGTCTTTGAGCATCCGCAGCATTTCGGATCATCGCTTTGTCAGCAATTTGGAAAAGAGAATCGGTACTGATTTTACGACTCTTAGAAATAACTTCTAAGTATTGTTTATAAGCTCCTCCAATATATTCACTCACCTGTTTTCTGTTTTCAGGGCTCATGTCAGTTCTTCTGAAAGGCTCCGTAGCACTTTTGAACTTGCCGGCATAATAAATTTGTGCCTTAACACCCACTTTATCCATTAAGCCTTTGTAATACATGATTTGACCGGCGAAACCCATGAAGTCCATCCCGCCCATGGGATGAAGATAAACTTTTTGAGCGGCAGAAGCCAGATAATATGATTTTTGAGAATATGCATTGCTATAGGCAATTACGAATTTTCCTGAAGCTTTGAAAGAATCCAAACTTTCTCTGAGTCTTTTCATTGTAGCAAATCCACCACTAACATTTTCCATATCCAGGTAAATTCCTTTGATATTAGGATCTTTTTTAGCTATGGAAATAAGCTTGCAAATATCGGTCAGGCCAACATTTACACCAAATAAGCTTCCAAAATCTAAGGCGCTTGGATCTGCACTTACATTGTTGGTCAGTTCAGGAATAGGTTTGGAAAAAGACAGTTTTAACACACTATTAGCTTTTACCTCAGGAGTGCTATCACTCATGGAAGCAACAATAATGGCAATCAATCCAAACACTACAAGTAAGGTGGCAATTCCACCCAAACAAGATGCAAAAAATTCTCTGATAAAGGTTTTCATAGTTACGATTTTATAAGGTCAAAATTACATGATTACACAACATGCAGTATTTCTATTAGACTAATTTAAATATTTTTCCTACTAGTGACTCATTATCAATGCATCTTATCATCAACTGAAAAGCGATTTGTTATAATCAGAGAGCTATTCAATTGCAAGATATTTTTTTCATTGAAATAATAAAGAAAAGAATCACTCAGTAAATAATGTTTACTTTTTCCGGATTCTAAATCAGCTTTTTCATCCAGGATGGTAGTTTTATTCTTATGTAACCTTCCCACAGAAATTTGATTTTTTACCTGACTCAGATATAAGGGGATGGTATCAGCTTTTGGAAATTCAAACAGAGAGAAAACGCCTTGTATGGAATCAACACAGCTTCTTTTTTTCTGAATTTTTTTTACTTTTCGATTAAAAAATTTTGTAGTTATATCCATGTATTGTTCAGTAGCCTCTGTTACTACTTCCTGATCATAACAGATCATTCCATTTGTAAGATAAAATGTTATTTGATTAAGATTCAGACTATCTCCTTGCAATTTGCTAAAGGGAATCGGTTTGTCTGATTTTAATTCTTTGAACAGATCAGACAAATATTTTTTTTCTATCAGTTCACCAGCAAAATTTGTAAAAATTACCTGATCGTTTTTCAATTGAATATTTTGTATGGATTTATCCTTACCCAGTTCAATTTTTTGTACGGGTTTCAAATCTGAACTTCGAAGTAAATCCAGTGACCATAAATGATATCCATCTGGAATGGCTTTATCATTTATTTTTTTGTAACCCGTAAGGTGAAATTCATTTTTACAAACAACAAAAAAATGAGAATAAGGTAAAACATCTACAATTCTACTTTTTTGCACTTCAATACTTGAACAGGCGGACACAATTATTAGGAGAGAAACAATAAAAAAAGTGGGTATCCGATTCATAATGCTATTATTTTTTTATCCAGATGATGGCATGCCATTGTTCTTGTTCAAAGGTTTGAACTATATATTTCCCTTCAGCAAAATTCCTGATGTCAATATATTCTCCACCTTTTAGATTTCCCTCCTGAACAAGTTTCCCTTCCCAATTTATAATTTTGTAGGGACCTTCATAGCCTGATAAAAATATATAATTTTCAGCAGGGTTGGGAAAAAGGAATTGCTTTTCTGTTTGTACAGTCTGGTAGGGAGTTAGGGGTTGCAGGTAGTTGCTAAGAAAAGGTCTTAGGTCCAATGAGTGTAGCTTTTGAGGAATTGTAATAAATGATTGTACAAACCTTTCATTACTGAGATAGTAATCGAGCCCATTTTCAGTACAGATACCTTCTATTTGATGTAGCGACAAGTTTAAATTGATTTTTCTTTTATTCCCAGAGAAAAAATGATTCGCTTGGAAATCATAAAGTAAAACGATAAAAGGTTGCAAAAGAGAGCTGTATCCTGAAAGCACAATTAATTTTTCATCTTCCATATAGCTAGCTCCGGTAATTAAACCTTGAACATTCCATGAATTTCTGTGTTGAGCCAGATGATTTCCGGGCAGTTTAGGTAGGGCGTAAATACTTGTCTCGTTGCGAACCCATTCTTTTGTAAAAAGATAAATACTATCCCTTCCCACTACCATGGCTTCACAGTCAAAATCAGTGTTATTGGCACCTGTCGGACTAAATGTTACCTGTAAATCATATTGAAAAAAAATGGTATCGATTAGAAAGGGTCGATTCGATAAACTTTGTTTGTCAATTCTGAAAATTTTCAGATCCCTTCGGTTGCCATTGCCATTGTTTCCAAAATCGCCTATGTAAATAAAAAGGCTGTCTTGACTAATTTCTTCCCAATCCATATTTTGGAGAGAGTCAAGAGCTACTGTTTGGGTTGCATTGGGAGCGCTGGGCTGAAATCTGTAAAGATTTTTATCCTGGCTGTCGTTATGTGTCCATAATTCCTGATTCCAGAAAATAAGGCCGGAGCTTTCCGACAAATAGGAGGGCAGATTCATCGAATTTGTTGCTCCGATACTTGTATTAGGGTAAAGGCAAGACCCATCATTGATTTGTGCCGATGCGTTGAAATTTGAAGCTTGGGGATCAGTACAACCTCCTAGTTGGGCCCATATACCAGTAGGGAGGAAAAAAATCAGTATGTAAAAAGCGTTTCGCATTAAAATTTGAGGTGTTTTACAGTAAGACCTTGATTGATTAGCTGTTTGAGGGAATTGATGCCGATTTCAATATGTCTTTCAACATAGTTGATCGTAACTTTTGAGTCGCTCTCAGTAGTTTTAACTCCTTCGGGTGTCATGGGCATATCTGAAACCAGGAGCAAGGCACCGGCAGGAATTTTATTTTTAAATGCTGTAATGAAGAGAGTTGCTGTTTCCATGTCAATGGCAAGACATCTGATTTTACGCAAATATTCTTTAAATTCAGCGTCATGTTCCCAAACGCGTCTGTTGGTAGTATATACAGTACCAGTCCAGTAATCCAGATTGTGGTCTCTTATGGTTGTGGAAATGGCTTTTTGAAGGGCAAAGGCAGGAAGTGCGGGCACTTCAGGCGGAAAATAATCACTGGATGTTCCTTCGCCTCTGACTGCTGCTATTGGTAAAATAAAATCTCCCACTTTGTTTTTATCAGAACGAAGTCCTCCGCATTTTCCTAAAAATAAACACGCTTCTGGTTTTATGGCCGTGAGGAGATCCATGATGGTGGCAGCATTGGGACTGCCCATTCCAAAATTAATGATTGTAATATTGTTGGCAGTGGCAGTTTGCATTGCTTTGCCTACACCTCTGACTTCTACCTGGTGGAGTGCTGCAAAATGAGTTACATAATTTGAAAAATTTGTAAGTAAAATATATTCCCCAAATTGATCTAAGGGTGTATCTGTATATCGGGGCAACCAATTTTTTACAATTTCTTCTTTTGTTTCCATGATATTATCTTTTTATCCAAAAAATGAGTGGAGATGTTTTATTCATCCACTGGGCATAATTTCTTTTTTTTACAACAAGTCTTTTTTCCATTAAGGGGATTGCTACAAATATAAAATGTATACAAAGTAAAGAAAAACCTGCAATCAAATATAAGTGTTGCCAACTGTTATTCCATCCTAGTAAGAAAATACCAAACCAAAAAAGAATTTCACCAAAGTAATTGGGGTGTCTGGAATAATACCAAAGCCCGGATTGTAAAAAAGTATCGGAGAAATCAAGATTTTTTCTTCTGAATCGGGATAATTGAAAATCGGCGATGGCTTCAATGAGCAACCCAACAGCCATCAGGTAGAATGCAAAATAGTCTTCATTGCCAGGTTCCTGAGTGAAATCTGTTTGAAAAAAAGAGTAAAGAGGAATTACAAGAAAAAATAAAATAAAATTTCGACATAGATGAATGCCAATCCAATTGACCAAAGGATACCAAAGTCTGGTTTTTTTTCTAATCTTTTCATAACGCCAGTCTTCATGGGTAAGGCCTGCCCAACGATTGTAACATTGTAAGCTGAGGCGGACAGACCATAGGCAAATTGTTGAAAATACAAGTGTATGGAATGATAAAAATTCGATATTCATCTGACTAAAATACCAATGTGTGCTTACAATCAGGGGAAATAATCCCCAATAGGGGTCAGATAAGCTGGCATTTCTGAATAAAGTTCCCACAAAAAAAAATAAAGAGGATGCGATAAGGTTTAGATAAAAGATAACATAGGGTTCTGTTAGGTGTGACAAAGAACTGTACAATCTAATGGAAATCAATAAGATAATCAGATATAGTCCAATACTGATGAGTATAGATAAGTTTCTATTGAAAAAAGAATTTGCGGACAGATGTGGATTCATATTTCCATACTATGACATCATTGTAAATATATTATATTTGGAATGAATTATTCTAAACCCTTTCATATAGTTTTTAATGATAGTAGATTTTCGTTCAGATACCTTGACACTCCCGACACTTGAAATGAAAAATTACATGGTGCAAGCTCCTTTAGGAGATGATGTTTTTGGGGAGGATCCCACCGTCTTACAATTGGAAAAAAAAGTGTCAGCCCTTTTTCTAAAAGAAGCGGCTATGTTTTGCCCCTCTGGCACAATGGCCAATCAAATTGCAATTAAAGCCCATAGTGTTTCACCGGGTGAATTGATCTGTGATGCACTTTCCCATGTTTATCTGTATGAAGGAGAGGGTATCGCTTTTCATTCAGGTTTATCTGTCGCTTTAGTAGATGGAGAAAGGGGAATAATGACCTGTGCGCAAATTCAGGAAAAAGTAAATCCTGTGCATGATTATCACAGACCTATAAGTCAATTGGTCGTACTTGAAAATACTTGTAACAGAGGTGGTGGTAGCTGCTATACATTGGCACAAATGCAGGAAATATATCGCTACTGTCAATTGCAACAGATCCCTCTTCATCTGGATGGGGCCAGAATTTTTAATGCAATTACCAGCATGGGATACAGCAGCGAAGATGTTGGAACTTGTTTTGATTCTATCTCAATATGTTTGTCTAAAGGATTGGGAGCGCCAATCGGTTCTGTATTGGTGGGTAGTGCAAATTTCATAGACAGGGCCAGAAGGTTGAGAAAGCTTATGGGAGGTGGAATGCGACAAGTGGGTATGATGGCAGCCGCTGGCATTTATGCTTTGGATCATCATGTGGAAAGGTTAAAAGAGGATCATCGTCATGCAGTACTTCTTTCTGAAAAATTGAAGGAAATGTACTGGATAGATTTTGTTTTTCCTGTAGAAACCAATATTGTCATCATTCAGTTAAAACAAATAGATCAAGTTGCCTATTGGATAGAAAAACTGGCAGGCCATGGCATCAAAGTGGTACCTTTTGGAAAAGGGGCCATCAGGTGGGTGACACATCTGCATATTGATACCAGATCCCTGGATTATTGCTTTTCTGTGTTAGATCAGATTAATCGCAATCTTTGACACATTTTCCCGTTTTGTCAATATAAGACCATTTGGGACCGTTTTTATTTACTCTTGCAATGCCGCCTCTGAAGGGTTCAGCAAAAAGATAAGTACATGGAATCACTGTTTTTAGCTGGGTATCAATATATCCCCATTTTGCATCGGCCAAGGCTACATTAGCCATGCCTTCGTTAAAGAATTTTAAATAAGGATTGGGGGCATAGTAACTCACTGTCCAAAAAGTGGGAGGCATGACCATTACGCCTTTTCTATTGAAGATACACCATTTGGCAGTTTTATCATCCAGTGCGGCAGCATATCCCTCACTAAAGGCAGTCATTTGAATGAATTCAGAAGGGATTAAGACTTGGCCACCAGGTACCTCAAGCATTCCCCATTTCTGAGTTTTTTCGTCATAAAACTTAACTGTACCTTCTGATACATTGCCGAGTTCTTTGTATTGGCAAGGGATGACCAGGTTCCATTTTTCATCAATAATACCCCAAAGTCCCTTACGTGTTACGGCAGCATAACCTTCCTGGAAGCCAAAAAAACCATCGTATAATGTACTGTCTTTGCTTGCACTGGCATCACAATTAACCTGATAGAAATCCAGATTTCCCGAAAATAATGCTGAATTTCTGTTGATAACGCTAAGTTTTTTTTGTTCGAATTTCCAGGTTTCGTAATGGGTTTCTATTGTGTTTTCACGTCCTTGCATGAGTGATTTGGCTTGAATGGTAACGTCGTATTGACCATTTCCCATTGATTTCCCGCTAATGTTCAGCTCGAAATTTTCGTTGAAAGCTAAGTTGGTTCTTAATCCTGATCCTGAAAGAGATTTGTCATCATAACTCACATTGACAGCCTCGTTTAATTTCTCATTTACCATATGATAACACCCGCCTTTTGGCACTCCATCTGCCTTTTGTAGGCTTGCATTGTTGCAGGAAGAAAAAAATCCAATCGAACTTATTAGAACAATAAATTTAATATAGTGTGTAAGCTGAGTCATAATATATTTTTAAAAATCTCTTTGGAATATAATACCTTTGTATAACCGGATGGTAAGCAAATATATTACAATTTTAATTTCCTCATTTATGCAACAGCTTAGATTATTTGTATTTATGATTTTTTGTTCTTCTATTATTTTTAGTTCTTGTGGTAATACAAATACCGGCTTGGACCAATTGCTTCAAAAAGTACCCTCTAAAGCTACAGTAGTAGGTACTATGAAAAGCGCTCAGTTGATGGAGAAAATGTCTTATTCCGATTTATTTTCCAAGGCACCTGTGAAAGACTATGCATCCAAGCCTGAGTTGAAGGAATGGTTATCTCTTTTTTCTGACCCTTCAAAAAAAGGTATTAACACCCAGGTGGGAGCCTGTTATTATATCGAACAATTTAGCAGTAAAAGTCAGATGATAGTAGTTCTTTCTGCATTGCTAGATGAAAAATTATGGTCTAGCTCACTAAGTAAAGCTATGCAAGCCTCAAAAGGTAGATTTGCATTTCAAGAAATTGAAAAAAAAGGAGACCTTTCCTACACGGTTAGTAGCCAGGGAGATGTTGATTTTCTTATTCTTTGGAATCAAAAAGAAATGGCCCTTGCCATTTGTCCTAAAGAGGAAAGAAAAAAAGTAGTGGACGAAATTCTCAAATCTAAGGAGAAAGCATCTGTTTTGTCTGTCAAATCTTTTGCTAAGGCACCCTACAAGAATCACGATGTGTATGTCTGGGTTCAAAGCACTCCCATGATAGAGGTCTTTATGGCAGATGAAAGTCTTTCCTCCAATCTTAGAATGTTAAGTTTTGCCGGTATAAAGACAGACGATCTTAATAACAATTTTTTAGCTGTGTTTGCTGACTTTGAAAAAGGCGAAATGACTACGGGAATTCAATATGAGATCAATCCTGCATTAGTTAAACAATTTGCAAAAGTTTTTAAAGAAAAAATTGATACAAAATTTGAAGGTATCTTCCCTCAAGATAGTTTAAATAGCCTCACAACACTTGGCATTGATGTGAATGGACTAAAAGAAGTACTTGCAAATTTAGGATTTGATGGTTTTGCTGATAATTATCTCTCGGCTTATGGATTAGGTCTAAACGAACTCACAGAATCTTTGGAAGGTTCCCTGGCTTTTGCTTCCTATGCTTCTCCTGTACAAAAAAACGGAACTTCATTTCTTTTAGCCCTTGATTTTAAAAAACCGGAATTTGTAAACAAATTAATACAAATCGCAAATAAATTAGGGATGAAGGTAAATTCTCAGGCCAATTCTGGATCAGTTATGAATCTGGGCATCCACTACAAAATGAAGAACAATTTATTGGTTGTAGGTAATGATCAGCGGATGATTACAAATCTGGATAAGGGTAATAATACACTTAATTCCTCTTTTTTTAGTCAAATTACAGAGGGCTATCTTGGAACTTATGTCAATTTTAGTCAATTGAATCAAGCCTTTCAGGGCATGTCTCAATTACCTCTGAGAAATTCTTATTTTGGTAAATTGCAAGATAAATGGACTGATTTGCAAATTTTGGATCACAGCACAGCAGTAATTCATACCAAGGATGCGAAGGCAAAAATTATTATGAAAGATAAAAATCAAAATAGTTTGAAATCATTGGGTCTTCTTGTTTTTGAAATTGCAGTTATTTTTTTTGAATCAAATGAATTGGAAGATAAACCCGAAGAACTTTCGGAGGAAAATCTTCAGAATATTTAATAGAAAAGTCCCAAATGGGACTTTTTTTTGTTTCTATACAACTCTTTTACTCGAAATTGCATCTTGTATATAAAGTCAATGTTTTGAAAGAATCAGAATACATAAAAGGTTGTTTGGCAGGAGACCGGCTCATACAAAAAAAATTGTATGATGCCTACGCGGCTGTATTTTTTGCAGTTGCTAAAAGATATGTAAAATCTGTAGAAAGTGCTGAAGATGTATTGATTGAGGCCTTTTGTAAGATCTTTCAAAAAATTGATACATATAGTTTTGAAGGAAGTTTTGAAGGTTGGATGCGAAGGATTGTAGTGAATGAATCATTAATGTATCTGAGAAAGAATTACAGATTTCACGAACATATGGAAGTTGAAATGATACCCATTCAAATGGAAGATGCCAATGTAGAAGAAGATATTTCAGCCAGAGAAATTCTTGCACTAATGGACGAATTGCCGATTGGTTATAGAACTGTATTTAATCTTTTTGTTGTAGAAGGGTTAAAACACAAGGAAATTGCCGAAATGCTTGCAATAAGTATCAATACATCCAAGTCGCAACTCATTCTTGCTAAAAAAAGATTGAGGGAACTTTATGAAAAAAGAAATGCAATTCAGAATACAAACTTAGGTTAGTCATTTATGGAAGAAGATAAATTAAGTCAGATTTTCATTAAAAAACAGCATGAATTAGAAGAGCAACCCTCTTCCAAGGTATGGGAACGGATCGAGCGAAGGCTGGATTTACATGCTATGCCTCAAAAAAAAGAGAACAGGCCCTTCCAATTATCATTTTTGTACATTGCTGCTTCCGTCTTGGTGCTCGTTTCAATAGGTTATTTTGCTTTTTGGAAATCGAAAGAAGAGAGTGTGATCGCAAAAAATACATCTAAAACAGAGGACAAAATAACAGATTTCTCAAATGATGAACAATTCTATTATCGAATTGATTCAGCTCAAAAAGAGCTGATCGCAGAAGTAAATCCCTCACTTGGAAATAATTTAGATAAGCCCCTTTCGGCTGAAAGGGAAGTAGATGAACCGCTTAGTTCTGTAATTTTTTTAGCCTCTGAGAATGAAGAATCTTTCAAAGAATCTGGCAATAGGAATTTGTCTGCTCCCTCAGCTTCCTTGCAAATGGAGCGCAAGCCAGAGTATAATCAACCCTCTACTTTGAACTATGCCAGCCCTCCATCGCTACAATTTGTAGAGGATATGAATTCAGAAAAGGAGAGCATAGCTTCAATGGAAGAAAAATCTGCTGCCACTGCCCCTGTTTTTAAGAAAAAAGTGCTTAGCCCGAATGCTCAAGAACAGAAATTATGCGAACCGCTTCAAAAGTTTCATTGGATTTTGGGACAATGGATTGATAAGGAAGAGGAGGGTGGACAATCTACAGAACAGTGGATAATTACAGATTATAATACTTTGCTATGTGTTGGAATGAAGGTGAAATCCAAAGCCAAAATTTTTGAGGACAAAACTTTTCTATATTTTGATGCTGCTTTGAACCAGGTTTTTTTAAAAATTACCCTTGACGACAGTAGAAAACAAGTTTTATATCAATTGACAAATCAAGATTCTGATCGACTTTATTTTGTACAAGAATCTGATGCGACCTATCCGCAAAAAATTATTTTTCAAAGAGATTTGAAAGGGTATACAGTAATTACTTTAAATGAAAAAGGATTCATTTCAACAAATGTTCAATCTTATTTAGAACATAGAAACAGGGTGTCTCAGGTGAGGGCCATCAGAAAATTTGTTCCTTATAAAAAATAGATTCCTATCCCATTTTATGAAAAGTTTAGGTAATTTGTGATTCAAATAAGTGAGTCAGATGAATTTGTTGGATAGTTACAGACATCAAGGGTTAAGAAAAAAATTAATTGAAAATTTGAGGTTGAAAGGTATTTCTCAGGAAGACGTTCTTTCTGCCTTCATGCAAGTGCCCCGACATTTTTTTTTAGATCCTGTTTTTGATGAAAAGGCCTATGAAGATAGTCCTATGACTATAGATCAAGGTCAGACAATTTCTCAACCCTTTACAGTTGCCTATCAAACTCAATTACTTGGGGTGAAATCTGGCGAAAAAATATTAGAAATTGGCACAGGTTCTGGATTTCAAGCTGCCATTTTAGCACAAATGGGAGTGCAGGTGTATAGTTTGGAAAGGCACGAAATTTTGTATGAAAAAGCTAAAAACCTATTGAATTCTCTGGCATATAAGAATATTCATCTTTTTTTTAGAGACGGATTTAATGGGTTGCCAGAGTATGCTCCTTTTGATAAAATATTGATAACCTGTGCTGTAGAAGAAATGCCCCAACATTTGTTTCAACAATTGAAAATAGAAGGACAAATCATTATGCCTTTAGGTAATGCCAAAGGCCAAACTATGGTACGTTGCACCAAAACAAGTGAACAAAGTTATGAGAAAGAGATGTTCGATAAATTTACTTTTGTTCCGTTTGTAAGAGGTATAAATCTCAAAGAAAAAAAACAATAGTATATATATGCATTTTATTACCTTTGCCTGCCCAAGTTAAGGTAAATCTATGTTGGAATCGATCCTGCTCATTTTATATTTTACGATATTTTCACTTTTTTTGATTAAATCCAATTTAATCAAATTTAAAGATTTAAGTCCTGCTTTCTTGATTTTTGCCTTCTCTGTTAAAGTAGTAAGTGGTATTTGTTATGGGTGGATACACAAAACTTATTTTAATGGAGTTGATACTTTCAGTTTTTTTAAAGATAGTTTGCAAATTGGCACAACATTTTTTCAGGCCCCCGATTATTATTTATATCATTGGATGGGATTCACGCCCGAAATTCCCAAGGGAATACCTGTATTTATTTACCCTGAAACCAATTATATAGTAAAAGACTTCGGGTCCTATTTTTTGGTTCATCTACATGCCTTGCCTGTTGTTTTGTCTGCGGGTATCTATAATGTTCACATTATTTTTATTGCCTTTATTGCTTTGATTGCCAGTATTAATACTTACAGGGCTTTAAAGGATATTTTGCAATTGCCCAATGTTGTTTTGATCTTCGTCTGTTTTTTTATGCCCTCGGTTTTGTTTTGGACCTCAGGATTTCACAAGGATGTATGGTTGTTTTTAGGGTTAAGTCTAATATTATTGGGCTTGAGATTTGGCAAACTTTCAAAGCCAGCTCTTGTTAAAATAGCTGGTGGATTGTTGCTGTTTGTCCTCTTTAAATACTACCTTTTGGTCGTAGTTTTACCTTCTTTATTTGCTTATATATGGTCATTAAAACAGGATCAATTAAGCGCTGGGGTAAAATTTATGATTGTTCATATGGGGGTTTTGGGGATTATTTTTCTATTGGAATTTACGGGAGTTTTTTCGGTAACACAGATTTTGTCTTTGAGGCAACACGAATTTTTATCTGAGATAGGAACTTCAAACATACCGTCTTTAGAACCATGGGAGCCCAATTTTTGGGGTATGTTGTGTTATATTCCAAGCGCCATCGTTAACGTTGCTTTTCGTCCTTTTTTTTGGGATTGTAAGGATGGATTACAGTTGATGGCAGCTACAGAAATTTTTGTGTTCTGGTTGATAGTGTTTTTTATTATCATTTTTAAGAATCCTGCTCAGAGTGA
>CAZNNX010000025.1:20191-26292 GCA_964574485.1 uncultured Saprospiraceae bacterium
GAGACGCATTTTTTAATTAGAGACCACAGATTTATGAAAAAACTACTGACCTTGAGTCTGATAGGATTTTTTCCTTTCATGCTATCAGCGCAAAAAGTACTGAAATATCATTTCAAGAATAAAAAAGAGTACATCCTTCAAAAAGATCAATGGGATAAACCATCTTTAGCTGACGCGAGATTTGTTATTAATTTCAAAAATAATACTGTTGAAAAGATTGTCGATGGACTTGATGCCAAGATTTTTAGTATTACAAGAACCATTGAAGGAACTGACAATGAAACCTTGGAGGATTGTCAATTGATTCAATTAGAGGGTGGCGCTTACAGAATTGTATTGTATAAAAGAGAAGAAAGAGGCCTCCGATTTATTCAAAAAGAAGGCCCCATTGTTGCTTATTATAATTCTGGAAAATAAAAAATTTCCTTTTACTTAGTTCAGTTTTTGGATTTTGGTTGCCTTCCAATTTCCATTCTCATCTCTCACGATCAATTGGTAGATCCCTTGAATCATATTTTCTACAGAAATAGATACTGATTTTTCATTTATTGAAGTAGACCAGATTAATTTACCTGAGAAATCATAGATCTCAATTTGTTTTAAATCTTGAAATCCTTCTGTAAACAATTGAAAATTGGATTGTGCCGGGTTAGGAAATACATGAATTGAGGGCGATATTATTGAAGAATTTGACAAGCTAGGTTCTGCACTTGTTTCATTGTTTTCTTCAGGGATATCAAGATGAATTTCTTCCTCTTCTCCTAATCTCAAGGCAGTGCTGCTTGTGGTGGCTCTTAAGGTATAGCACAATGAACTTGAAAACGCGCCATTATAACCTTTTACCTGAATGAAATAAGTTGCCACGGTTGCATTGTTATAGGTGATTGTTTCAGAAGTTGTAGAACCATTTGTTGAGCTGTATAATAAAGTACCGGCACTGTTGTAAAGATATAAATCATAATCAAAGGGTAAGTTGCTTAAGGTGACCCTGATATTCTTTAATGTACTGGTATTGGAAAATTTGAACCAATCGAGATCCGTACTGCTTCCTATTCTAGCTGTAATGTTAGTGTTTGAAGAAATAGATTTTGCTGTTGAACTTGTTTCATTACTTTCATAAGTATCTGTACAGGCACTGGCTGTAGTGAAATTGGTTCCAGCTAGATAAGAGCTGCTCAGGGTATTGCAATTGGTTCTAACCTGCCAGTTGTATGTGGTCGATGCCGTCAAACCCGTTAATGAGTATGAGTTGCTGGTTGCAGAGTAGGTAGTCCAGGTAGTAGAAGTTGAAGGTTTCACCTGAACAGAGTAGCTACTTGCACCCGAAACGGCTGTCCAACTTAAGGTTGCACTGCTGCTTGAAATTGATGAGGCAAGTAGTCCGCTGGGATTGGCGCAGCTTGTTGTTGCAGTTTGAATATTTAAGGTATAATCTTCAACTTCACCATAAGTTATGGTTCCGCAAGAACTGGATATTGATGCATCAGACATAATAATACGCATTCTGACAGAACCAGTGATTGCTGTGGTTGGAATTGTTATATTGGAACTAACTGTTGTAGTAGTTCCCGCTGAAGTATATACATTCTCGCCTGCGTCAATAAAGTCAAGATCGCCATTCCAGTCAATATAAACCTTAAAATATTCTGTGTATGTAGTTGAAGCGAAGCCCGGGCTTAGTGACAAGCTATAAGCGCTACCCTTATTCAGACTAGTTGAAGTACCGGTGAAATTACCATAGCCGCCGGCAGATGCTGTACTTGTATTGTTAATGGTATTGATTCGTACGTTTGAAATCCATTCAAAACTATTATTTCCACCTGAAGCGGAGCAATATTGAGGTGTACTTAGGCCTGAACATCCATTGGAACTAAGTAACCCTACTCTCAATCCACCTGTAGCGAATACAGCTTGCATTCTTGCCTTTTGTCCAGCGGTGAAAAGATTCATACAAGCATCATCTGAGTAGTCCATATAGTTTTGAACCATATCTACTGTACCACAAGACACATGACCAGTTGCACATCCATAATTGGCAGCATCTGATTCAGGCGTATCCGTCACGAAATCATCAGTGCCACATGGGCCATCGCCCCAAATATGTCTCAAATTTAACCAGTGCCCCACTTCATGGGTTGCCGTACGTCCTTTATTAAAGGGAGCAGTAGCTGTACCTGTTGTTCCAAAATAGTTAAAGCCAATAACAACACCATCAGTTGAAGCTGAACCTCCTCCAGGAAATTGTGCATAGCCAAGAATTCCTCCTCCTATGTTGCAAACCCAAATATTTAAATATTTACTTGTATTCCAGGCATCTTTTCCTCCTTGTGTAGAAAATTTCATTGCGTCATTGGTTGAAAAGCTTGTTACTGATGTCTGTGTTCTTGTAATTCCTGTGGTGCTAAGGCCATTTGGATCTACATTGGCTAAACAAAATTGAATTTCAGAATCTGCTGCTTGTGGCCAAAGAGTGGTTTGATCTGCATTTGTTCTTCTAAAGTCCTGATTCAAAACTGTGATTTGTGATTGTATTTGTGCGTCTGAAATGTTTTGGGTGGTGGTATTGTAAATCACATGAACAACCACAGGAATTGTAATAACGGCTCTGAGTTGATTTTGGTTTCCCCTGATAAAATCCTGGGTTTTTTGCTCGATGTCAAGCATAGTTGGCATAATCTTGTAATCCTGGCTCATGTTCTGTTGTAAAACATCCATGGAATGACAATTTCTTTGTGAATACAAACTTAAGCTGCTAGAAAATAGAGCTAGGATTAAAATGGGAAAGGATAGGAACTTCATCATAATTTGATATTCTAAAAAGTTTAAATTCAATACTTTGTAAATTTATTAAATCAAAATCAATTTTTCACCTGAATTTTGCCTGTTTTAAAAATATTTTCATTTTCTATACTATAAAAATAATTACCTTCGGAAAGGTTGGGAATTTGAATTTGAAACTCAGCCTGTACATCATCGATTAACAAATCTTGAATTAGTTTTCCTTCAAGTCCAAACAATCTAAATCGAATCTTTCCAGTTAGCCCCCTGACACTAATAAATTCTTCTGATCTCATAGGGTTTGGATAAACCCAGGCTGAATTATTTTCATTAGATTGTACGATAGGAGTTGGGGCAGTATTCGTAAGGTAAATTTGATTCTTCTGGTTGATGCCGCAACTTTGATCAAAAACGAGAAAATCTTGTCCGTCATTGGCAGTATATACCGGATTACAGGACATTTGCCATTGATTTAGAAAAGCATTGTCATCTCTTCTCGTGTATAATTGAGTGCTAGATGGGTTTGTTGAAAAATTTCCTAAATTGATTCTCAAACTATCAATAATATAATTGGGATTTGATCCATAATTATTTATGATCCAATAGTATGACATACCCGTATTGGGTATGGAATCAGGAACAAGTCTTATTTTATTGATCCAGATATCTCCTTGTGGTGCAGATCCGAAGCTTACCCTAAGATCTTGTTGTACAAATGTAATAGTTGCAGGAGCATTTACGGTAGCCTTTGCTGCAGTTCCGCAACCTAAGGGGGCTGTGGAAAGATCTATAAGACTGCCATTGGCTAATGATAAATGATTGTTTCCTACCTTGTCGGTGATTTGTCCATCCAAATTTTGATTGAATTGATAATAGGCAATTAAACTACTGTCTACACCCGCTATAAGCTCTTTTGTGAGGTGCCTGTGTCCTCTAATTTCCTGCATAGTTAGTGCTCTGTTCCAAAAAGTAAGCTCGTCTAATTGTCCGTTAAAAGTTCTGCTCGTCCAGCCTCTATAATTTCCAATTTTAAAACTTGTAAGTTGGGTAGGACTCAGTGCTATATTTTGAGTTGCCGCAATTCCGTTGACATAAAGGGTCATTGAATTGCCGTTGGCAACCATCGCAACATGTGACCATTCACCCGGTCTTACTATCAGTCCACTATTCCACCACCATTGTCCCCCAGGCCAATGGTATCCTAAGGTATTATTTCCCCCTCTGAAATTAAATCCTGCAGCATTGGTCCCATCATTCATCGCAATGGCGGAATAATCGGGTTGGATGCCTTCGGGTTTTACCCAGGCTGTAATGGTAAATGTATTGGTATTTAAATTGAAATCTCCGGTTTGTGCATAGTCGTCGGTATCCATACATCTTAAAGCTTGACCAGGAATCGTATCAACAGTACAGGCAGGAATCACCGTTACCATATTTTGAATGGTCTTGCTATGCGTATTCCCATTGCCATCTGTAATTGTTAGGCTAACTTCATAAGAACCAGGATTTCCAAAAACCACTTTGGGATTTCTTATGTTGAGTTGATTTACATACATAGGGCTGGGTGAAAAGCTCCATTGCCAGCTACAACCGTTTTGATTTAAAATGGAGTAACAGTCAAAAAAAGAAGTATCTCTTTCACAATAAATGGTGTCATTGTAAGTGATAGGTTGTGCCAAAGGTCGGGTATTGTCTATCATTTCTGCTTCCCAGATTGCCCTACCAAATGCGCCTAATCTGATTTTATTGTCTTTGAAAAAGGCTTGCATTTCGTTCGTATTAATAATAAAGGGGAGTCCAGCACTCATATTATTCCAGGCTGCCCCCACAGGATCATAATAAAACACACCGTAATAAGTAGCTACGTAAATCAGACCACCATTGGCAGTGGGTTGGTAGATGAGATCTCTCATTTCCTGTCCATTTAAGGCAGTACTGGACATGTTGATCCAAGTCTGTCCACCATCCAGGCTCTTGTAAATTTTTTGTCCATTATTGCCATAGGTATTACCCACCCATAGTTCGTTTTCGTTTTCAGGATTAATGGCAAGTTGGTATTCTCTCCTGTAGGTTGCTGGTAAATCGGGTAATCTGGTCCAGGTAATACCGCCATTGGTGCTTTTGTGAATTTCACCTTTGGTAGAGTTGCTGTTGGCATCGTTGAATACGGAACAGTAGATAACTGCAGGATTCGATCTGGATTGTTCAATTTCCATAACGATTCGATTATTGCCAAAATTATGTAAGGCGGTAAAATTGACCCCCTGATCAGTTGATCTCCAGAACTGACTGTTTTTCCCCAGATATAAAGTGGAGGCATATCTACAATCAAAAACCAGTTCACTTCTGCGAAGTGTATAACCTTCGTTGGGATACAGGCTTAGCTCCGGATAATAGTTCACAGCACCGTTTAATGTATAGGGTAATAAAGGCGAGCTTCCTAGATCTGAAAAGAAAGTGAGCCGATTATTCATAGGGTGAACATAACCTGTTCCTTGTTCAGCAGCACCGAGAAAAAGTGATTCGCCCTGACCCCAATAAGGCATAAATAAGGCAGCATCTCCATTGTGATATCGGCCACCTACTAAAACGTCTTCATTCCAACCTGAACCCAAGCGCCAATAGTCCGATCCGGTAATTCCACGCTTCCTGGACTGAAAACTTGACAATTCATTGTTTGAAAAATCAAGTCCACCATCGGTGGCAACCCATATATCGGTTCCATTTACTTCCATGTCCTGATGATCGGCATGAGGATGTGGTGAAATTTGTGTAAAAGTTCTTCCAGAATCACTGCTTGTGTAAAAGAAAATACTGGCAACCCAAATTTTAGCAGGATTTATATCAGATACTTCCAAATCAAAATTATAAAAACCTTGATGGTAGCCATCTGAATATCCCACCATATAAGGATGTGCAGTATTGTAAGGACCTCCTGTTTGGCCAGAGGGGTTTATCCAGCTGTCGCCAGAATTGTCACTTCTAAACAGACCGATCCAACCATCGTCGTCAACTTTTGCATTGCCTATCAGGGCTACATAAACCATTTGAGGAGCGGCAGCAGAAACCGCAATTTTTCCACCAATAGCAGAAGCCTCAGCAAAAACCGTAGGAGTATAATAGCCGTTATTTTTTAGATTCCATGTGATTCCACCGTCATCAGAGCGGAAAAGCTCATCAATTTTGGCAGCGGCATTATTTTTTAACAAGTAAATTGTGTCTTGTGAACCAGGTTTAAACTTGATATCCCAACATATTTGAGTGATAGGGTTGGTCCAGCTTGCTCCCCCGTTATTACTGAAGTGTAAACCTCTGTTACCTAC
>CAZNNX010000026.1:0-6443 GCA_964574485.1 uncultured Saprospiraceae bacterium
AAAACAGGGTGAATCGAACAGAATTTCTTACAAAGGGAAAACTACGTTTCTTTACCCATTCGGGCATACCCAGAATAGATGTACTTAACATGACCAACTTTGCCATGAGAAGAGGGAATCCACTAATCCAACTCAAATAAAAAGGGAGATTGCCCACCAAAATCGGAATAGGTTTGCCAGCAAAACTGATCTCCGGATCCCGAAGAGGATCATGTGTAAACCTATGGTGTGTGAAATGAAATTCCTGGAAAAGGGTAGATGGATACAACTGAACAAAGGAGCAAAGTCTTCCAGCCCAAGTATTCAAAAATCTTGATTTGAAAGCAGTATTATGACTTGTTTCATGCTCACAGGCAAAACTACTGCAAAATCCAATCGCTAAGGCAAAAACAGACAGCAGATGAAGATACCAGGGACCTTCGTAAGTGTATACAATCGCTACGGCTGATCCTATGATAAAGGAATACATAGCCGTAAAACGAAGAATCGCTGGGGTATTCGATTTTTTTAGAAAATCATTCAACTGTTCCTGACTTAGATGTTCAGTTTGGTGAAATTGTTCTATCATTATTGGCAACTTAATAAATTATAACAAGCAATTTTTATATTGATTTATAGTTGTTTTTAATCCTGAATAAATAGAATCTACCACCAGGGCATGTCCGATGGAAACCTCCAGTAAATCAACTGTATTTTGATAAAAATATTTCAGATTATTTAAGTTCAAGTCATGACCTGCATTTAATCCAATTTTCATATCTCGGGCTAACACTGAGCAGATATGAAAGGGTTCAACAGCATTTACAGGATTTTCATAAAAATATTTGGCATAGTTTCCGGTATATAACTCTACACGGTCCGTGCCTATTGTAGTTAAGGCCTCAAACTGTTTGGGTTCTGGATTCAGAAAAATTGATACCCTGATATTTTTTTCCTGTAGCATTTGACATATGTCTTTCAAGAAATCATGGTGCTTTATACAATCCCATCCGGAATCTGAAGTTAATGCGTGATCTGCATCGGGAACCAAAGTGCATTGGGCGGGACAATTATCCAGAACTAATTTCAAAAAGGAAGGAGTAGGATTTCCTTCAATGTTCAATTCTGTTTGCACTGCCTGTTTTAGAAGAGCTATGTCATCGAAACGAACATGCCTTTGGTCAGGTCTGGGGTGAACGGTGATTCCGTCTGCACCAAAAGATTCGCAGTCTTTTGCTACCTGAACTAAATCAGGATAATTGTTTCCCCTTGAATTTCTGATCAATGCAATTTTATTGATATTAACGCTCAATTTACATCTTGACATATTCCATATTTTATTTCACAAAGATAATTTATCTTTGAAGAAGATAGAAAAAATGAGGAAAAAGACATTTAAAATTGACGGATTACACTGTGCTTCCTGTGCCCAAAGTGCACAGAAAATTTTATACAATAATAGTTCTATTTCATTTTGCAGGGTGAATTATGGAACGAGTCGTGTTTATATTGAAAGTAAAGAAGATGTTTCGACAGACTTGCTTAATTCTGCCTTAGAAAAAGCCGGTTATTTCATAAGTGAATGGCAACAATCAAAAAATTCCAGAAAAAAGGCTGGATTAAAATCTACGCGTTTCGAACTTTTTACCGCCTTTTTATTTGCCATTCCCCTCTATTTGATAGCTATGATTTTTCATCATCAGATCGATTTAATCACTAGGCATTTACTCATGTTTTTTTTAACCATGCCGGTTGTACTGTACTCATCTGTTAGGTTTTTCAGGGGCGCTTGGGCTCAAATTCAGATAAAATCAGTGAATATGGATAGTTTGGTTGCCTTGGGGATCATAGCTCCTTTGTTTCTCAGTTTATACCATAGCTCTCTGGTTTTGTTTCAGTCTGTGGAAATTGATCTGCCCGTTTACTATGAGTCTGTTGCATGGCTGATTGCATTTGTTTTATTGGGTAAATACCTCGAAGAACAAGCAAAAACTGATGCCCAGTCAACAATCGATCAGTTGAAAGATTTTGTTCCTTCCAAAGTTAAAGTGTTGTACGAACAGGGCGAGATGGAAATACCAATTGAAATGGTGCAGGAGGGAGAAATTTATTCTTTGCAGTCAAAAGATATTGTCCCTCTTGATTCGATTGTTGTGGAAGGCCTGGCCTGGGTAGACAGAAGTGCGATAACTGGAGAATCTGAGCCACTTTCGGTTCGAGCAGGTGAATTGATTTATGCAGGAACAAAACTGATTTCTGGTAATTTGAAAAATAAAGTGGAGAAAACACAGGAAAATACTCTGATATCCTCCTATATCGACATGATTATTAAGGCACAGGAATCCAGATTACCCATACAAACTAAGGTTGATTTAATTTCAAGGTATTTTGTTCCCATTGTATTGTTGATTTCAGCTATCAGTTTTATAGCTTGGTTTTTCCTGCAAGGTTCATTTACGGTAGCCTTGATGCATGCAATAAATGTATTGGTAATCGCTTGTCCCTGTGCTTTGGGTTTGGCAATTCCTTTTGCAATAGTTCTAACTGTAAACAAAGCATCCGCAATGTCTGTATTGATTCGGAATATGGAATCAATGCAACAATTGAATAAGGTAACTGATATTGTATTGGATAAAACAGGTACCCTGACCGAGGGTAATCCACAAATTATAAATGAAATCTGGATTGAAGAAAAATCAGAGGCATTTTTACTTTCATTGGCTCAGTTGACACAGTTTTCAGAACATCCACTGTCTAAAATCATTTTCCAAAATACACAGATTTTGACTACTCAGCAGTGGGAGGTGGAAGAAATCTGGGGTAAGGGCTTGGCTTCTAAGAAAGATGGTCAAACCTGGGTTTTGGGTAATTCTAACTGGATGAGAGAAAATGGTATTAATATAGCTGAAGAAATTCACCCAGATTCTATGGTAGTGCATTTTGGATTGAATCAAAAGCATATTTGCAGTTTTTATTTTGAAGACAAGCTCAGACCTGATGCAGAACTATTAATCAATTTTTGTAAATCAACTAAAATCAAGGTACATGTACTGAGTGGTGACAGAGAAGCTGCAGTAAAAAAAGTTGTTCAAAAATTGAAAATTGAATCTTATCAGTCTGAGGTTTTACCTGAGGATAAATTTAATTTCATAAAAAAGCTTCAAACAGAACAAAAAATAACACTAATGATAGGAGATGGGGTTAACGATGCAGCAGCCCTGCAACAGTCAGATCTGAGTATAAGTCTTCAGTCTGGGAACAAAATTGCCATATCCTCATCACAGATTATTTTGATGAAAAATCAACTAAAGGTCATACCTCAATTATTTCAATTGTCGAATCTGAGTCAAAGAATTATTAGGTCTAATTTATTTTGGGCATTTTTGTATAATGGATTGGGAATTCCTGTCGCTATGGGATTATTCAGTCATTTAGGTTTCACCCTGAATCCAATGTGGGCAGGGGCTGCTATGACCTTCAGTTCTATATCAGTTGTTTTAAATAGCTTAAGAATTAAATTGTATAAAATATGAATTACAAATCTAAAATCATTGTTTTTCTCTTTTTTCCTGTTTTTTGTATAAATCTGTACGCTCAGGGAAATAGCTTGATCATGCACCCCAGTATGAGTCCTGATGGTACAGCCTTTGCTTTTTCCTATCAGGGGGATATTTGGACTTATCAATTTTCACAACAGAAACTCAATAGATTAACCATTCATGAGGCTTATGAATCAAGGCCTGTTTGGAGTCCGGATTCAAAAAAAATTGCCTTTTCTAGTGATAGAAATGGGAACCAGGATGTTTTTTTTGTAGAAGCTGCTGGCTCTACTCCCAAACAACTTACCTGGAATTCTGCCAATGATTTTCCTCTCATTTGGTTAGACCAAGATCATATCTTATTCGCCACCAGAAGACTTTATGTTTCAGTAGAAAGAGAATTTGAGGTATATAAAGTTCCAGTTTCAGGGGGTAGCCCACAAAGATATATGCAGCATCTTGCCATGGAATTATCTGTTTTGCCTAATAAAAATAGTTTTATAATGACCCGTGGTACCTGTGGAATGGAAAGAGAAGACTACAGAGGACCAGCCAACAGAGATTTATGGTATTTTGATACTGAAAAGGACAGATATAAGCAATTAACAGACTTTAATGGAAATGATGCACAACCAAAATTTATTAAAAATCATGTTTTCTACCTAAGTTCTAAAATGGGTAGATACAATGTGATTAAGGCAAAATGGAATGCTGAAAAGTTCTCACTTGAATCGGAACAAAATCTAACAAATGTTAAGTCAAATCTTGGTATTCTGTTTTTTGACCTGGATACAGCTGCAAAAAAAATGATTTATCAGCAAGGAGATCAACTGTATCTTACAAATCTCGAATCGAACAAGACAGAGACGATCTCTTTAAAAATTCAAACAGATTACAGATTTGATCCAGTTGTAAAGAAATCTCTTTCAAGAGTTGATGAATATGCTGTATCTCCAAATTCAAAATGGATTGCCTTTGTATCCAGAGGTGAAATCTTTGTTGCAGCCAATGACAAGGATGACTCAAGGGTTGTACGTCTGACACAGACAGCAGCAAGAGAGATGAATCTGTATTGGTACAGCGATCAAATTCTAACCTTTGCCAGTGATAAAAATGGGAATTTTGATCTTTACTCCATCAGTTCAGCAGATACTTTAGAGAAGGATCTTTTTAAAACACTCAAATTCAGTACAAAAACACTTTTGAATTCAAATGAAGATGAAAAAGAATACTATTTCTCCCCAAATGGGAAAAATATAGTTTGGAAGAAGGGAAATCAATCCTTTGCAAGTGCTCAGGTTGACAGTAACATGAATTTTTCAAAAGAAAAAATTATGATTTCAGCCTGGAATTTACCTGAAGATGTTAGCTGGTCTCCCGATTCAAAATGGATTGCTTACAGTATGACAGATTTGGAATTTAATAATGAGGTTTTTATACACCATGCGCAAGATTCCATCAAAGCCATCAATATAAGTATGCATCCCGGAAATGATAGTAGACCCAAATGGTCTAAAGATGGAACTAAATTAGCCTTTGTATCTGACAGAAATAATGGAGATTCAGATATCTGGTTTTGTTTTCTCAGGGAAAATGATTTTTTGAAGTCAAGGGAGGAATGGAAAAGAGAAGAACAAAATTCTAAAGAGGATAAAAAGGATAAAAAAGACAAGCAACCCGCCCAGGTTACAATTGATTTTAAAGATTTATACCTAAGAATGGTTCAGGTTACTTCATATCCCACAAATGAGCAGGGTTATGAATTATCCCATGATGGTAAAACTTTTTATTTCATAGCCTCCAGAGATGGAAGAAAGGATTTTAACGTAGATCCAGCCATGTATTCAATCAAATGGGATGGGTCTGATCTCAAACAGTTAGTAGACGGTAAACAAAATGCAAGAGCCATGCAGTTGTCAGCAGATGGAGAAACTTTATTTTATTTGAACAATTCCGGCTCTATACAGGCATTAAAACCCAAGGATGCAAAATCAGAATCCAGATCTTATACTGCAAAGTTTGACATCGAGGAACAACTGGAATGGAAACAAATTTTTAACGAAGCCTGGAGAGCAATTGACCAGGGATTTTACGATCCGGAGTTTCACGGAAAAAATTGGCAAGAATTACGCAAAATATATGAGCCCTTATGTTTGAAAGCATCAACAAAAGAAGATTTTCAATATTTTTTCAATCTGATGTTAGGTCAGTTGAATGCCAGCCATATGGGTTTGTACAATGGTGATAATCCCAAACAAACTCAAACCGTAAAAACCGGACAGCTGGGAATTGAGATTAAACCTGCGGGTCAGGGAGTTGAAGTGACTTCTGTTTTACGAAATAGTCCCGCCGACAGATTAGATAGTAAATTAACACCTGGTGATATAATTCTTTCCGTGAATGGAGAAACTATTGAAAGCAATCAAGATTTTGATTCCTATCTGGAAGATAAAGCAGGTGAAATGCTATGGATGGAAGTGCAGGATAAAACTGGGAAGAAAAGAGAGCTTAAGATTTGGCCACAAAGTTCCTTATCCAAGGAAATTTATGAACAATGGGTGCAAGAGAGAAAAGATCTGGTTGAAAAGTACAGTAAGGGAAAATTAGGTTATATCCACATACAGAGTATGGACTGGAAAAGTTTTGAAAATTTTGAAAGAGAGCTTATGGCTGCTGGTTATGGAAAGGAAGCTATTGTTATAGATGTCAGATACAATGGTGGGGGGTGGACCACAGATTATCTGATGGCTGTATTATCTGTAAAACAACATGCTTACACCATTCCAAGAGGAGCCAGTGCTTCCTTGAAAAACCATAAAAGCTTCTCCTCTTATTATCCATACAGCGAACGTCTGCCATTGGCAGCCTGGACAAAACCTTCCATTGCTCTTTGTAATGAGTCCAGCTATTCTAATGCTGAAATTT
>CAZNNX010000026.1:6453-24946 GCA_964574485.1 uncultured Saprospiraceae bacterium
GCCGTTATTTCTACAGGTTCTTACAACCTAATGGACGGGTCTTATGTACGTATGCCATTCAGGGGCTGGTTTGTGAAAAGTTCAGGAATGAATATGGAAAATGGCCCGGCCGTACCTGATGTCATCGTTCCTTTATCACCCGATTACAGAGCGAAGGGAGTTGATGAACAATTGAAAAAAGCGGTAGACATTTTGTTGGATCAAATCAAATAAAATGTTTTGCACGAAATTTGGAAAAGGGGATCAAATACTATTGGCTCTTCATGGTTTCGGTGATAAGGGAAGTCAGTTTTTAAAATGGTCGTCGATTTTGGAGGAGAAGTATTCTGTTATTGCACCTGATTTACCTTTTCATGGAGCAACTCCCAAATGGGAACCCTATTTCAATGTTCAGCATCTCTTGGAAGAATTGATTGCCTTGCTTCCCGATGATTGGCAAGAAAGAAAAATTACACTGCTCTGTCATAGTATGGGTGCTCGTATTGTGCAGGAATTTATGCTGCGCTACCCGGAGACTGTCTTAAAAATAATATTTTTAGCACCTGCCGGTTTTCAAAATTCTTTGTCTGATCATCCCTTGCTTTTTCCTCAATTTGTGAGGAAATTCATTTTCAAATTACTTCCAAATACAAAAACAGTACATTCTTTTTTTAAGTTGGGCTTGCAACTCAGATTGATCAATAAAGCTAATTATGATTTTTTAATACAACAAATGGCATCAAGAGAAAGGATTGATAAACTATTTTACTGTTGGATCTCTCTGGCCTCATTTCGTGTCAGTTTGAAAGGTTTGAAAAATCTGATAGTAAAACATGAAGTCAAACTTATATTTGTGTACGGTAAGAGAGATTTTATCACACCCTATCAGTATGGAGAAAAATTTTGTAAAAAAATCGATTCTGCTTCACTGATACTAGTTGATGAGGGGCATTATCTCGTTAAGGAATCTCTTCAGGATTCAATTATTTCGATTTTTTAGAATTGAATTTTAAAGGTTGATTTTTAATTTCTTCCAAAGCATCTTTAATTGTAAAATGTTTGGCATCGGTTAGATCTTTTGTCATGGTGTAATCTTCAATCGAAATTTCAAGTTTTTTAATCTCTTTGCCCAAATATTTTTCAATTTCATCTGCCAATTTTTTTTCCTCAGGAGCGCAAAAACTAATAGCTCTGCCTCTTTTCACACCACGACCTGTTCTTCCAACTCTATGTACATAGGTTTCAGAAATATCTGGTAAATCATAATTAATTACAAAATCGATATCAGCAATATCGATACCTCTGGCACTTACATCTGTGGCTATTAAAACACGCACTTGATTGGTTCTGAATTGTTCAAGTACATCGGTTCGGGTTTTTTGGTCCTTTGCACCGTGTAGGGCAAGGGTTTGTATATTTGCCCTTTCCATGGCTAAGACTACTCTTTCAGATCTTACCCGGGTTCTAACGAAAACAATAAATTTTTTATCCTGATTTTCTTTAATTAATCTTTCTAAAAAAAATCTTTTATCATCCATCTCAACATAGCAAAGCCCATGATCAATATTTTTATTCACAGGATCTTTGGGTGAAATATGAATTTTTACAGGTTTTCGGACCAGAGAGTAAGCCAAATCCTTGATTTCAGTGTCAATGGTTGCTGAAAAAAACAAAGTTTGTCTTTGCTTGGGTAGTCTTTGTATCAAATCCTGAATATCCTTGTAAAAACCAAGTTTTAACATATGGTCTGCCTCGTCCAGAACCAATACACGAACGCTGCTCAGATGCAAATGTTTTTGTGCGTGAAGGTCAAATAACCTGCCAGGTGTTGCAATAAGAATATCAACTCCTTTCTGTAATTTGGCAATTTGAGAAGATTGGTCAGCACCTCCGTAGAGCGCGATGCTGTCTATATCTGTGTACTTACCCATATTCAAAATAACCTCATGTATTTGTATAGCAAGCTCATGGGTTGGAACCATTATAACAACAGTGGGCTGTGTTGATTTTTTTTCTGTTCGATACTCAAGGCATAAATGCAATAAAGGAATGACAAAGGCAGCCGTCTTTCCCGTTCCTGTTTGTGCAATGGCCAAAACATCTTCTCCGTTCAAAATAGGAGGGATGGCCTTGTACTGAATATCAGTTGGTCTTAAAAAGGAAATTTCTTTCAACCTCTTTTTAAGCGAAGTTCTAATGTTATATTTTTCGAATTTCATATCTTCACAAAGGTAAAGATTAATACTCAAATATATAATTTGCTTTCATGACAAATAAAGAAATTGCTGAACCATTTCAACTTTTGGCACAATTGCTTGAATTTCATCAAGAAGATGAATTTAGAGTAAAATCAGCTCAAAACACCTACAGGGTAATTCGAAATGCAGAACAGTCCATTGCAGAAATGAGTCCCTCTGCATTGCAAAATATAAAAGGAATAGGAGTGGCAACTGCCAAAAAAATTCAGGAAATTATGCAAAATGGTACCTTAATTCAATTGAAGGAGTATCTCGACAAAACACCTAAGGGTATACTACAACTCTTTCAGTTAAAAGGATTAGGTATTAAAAAAATACTTCAGTTACATCAGGAGCTACAAATTGAATCCCCCGGAGAATTGCTCTATGCCTGCCAGGAAAATCGCTTGATTGGTATCAAAGGATTTGGACAAAAAACACAGGAAAATATTGCCGAACAGATTCACTATCAATTACAATCTCAAGGTTATTTCAGATGGGCTTCCATTGAAAAAGATGCTGAAGATATTCAAGCTGATTTTACTGACTATTTACATACTGACGAGGTTTATTTTACTGGATCTTTTAGAAGATATATCCCTGTTATAGATATCCTTGAGTTGACCTTGAATGAAAAATGTAAAGAAAATTTACTTTCGGCAGATTTTGTAAGCTGGAAACAAAAGCTCTCTAATGAGTGGATCGGAACACACCATAGCTACCCTTATTTGCCTCTTAAAATTCTTTTTTTCTCTGACGAAACAAAATCTTGGGATTTGATTCGACATGAAGGACCTAAAGAATTTATAGACAGCTATTTTTCTAAAATAGATCCAATTCTGCAAAAGGAAACCGATCCGAAAATTTTATTTTCCAAGCTTGGTCTGCCCTACATTGAACCTGAATCCAGAGAAATGATACATGACCATCGACAATTGAATACCGACCTGATTCAGTTGTCGGATATTAAAGGGGTGATTCATGCACATAGTACCTATAGCGATGGGGCAGAAACTCTTGAAAATCTTGCTCTGTTTTGTAGGGATCTGGGTTTTCAGTATTTGGGTATAACCGACCACTCGCAATCGGCTTTCTATGCCAATGGACTAAAAAAAGAAAGAGTGTTGGAACAATGGAAAGAAATTGATCAGCTCAATTCAAAATTTGTGGATTTTAAAATTTTTAAGGGGATTGAGTCTGATATAAAATATGATGGCAGTTTGGATTATGAATCAGATCTGCTTGCCGGTTTTGACTTTGTGATTGCATCAATACACAGTCAGCTCAAAATGGATCGGGATAAAGCAACGGATAGATTGATCAAGGCAATTGAAAATCCCTATACTACCATGTTGGGACATCCCACTGGCCGACTTTTACTGTCAAGGCCTGCCTATCCAATTGATCATAAAAAAGTAATAGACGCCTGTGCTGATAATCAGGTTGCCATAGAAATCAATGCGAACCCCCTCAGGTTAGATTTAGATTATGTATGGATCCCTTACGCCTTGTCCAAGTCTGTTTCGATATGTATAAATCCTGATGCGCATAGCAAGTCTGGAGTCTATGACATTAGATATGGTGTTTTTACAGCAAGAAAGGCGGCGCTTCATAAAAAAGATTGTATAAATACTTTTGATGCAAAGGATTTCAATGACTTTATTCAAAAAAGAAAATCAAGATAAATATTGATTTGTAAATAGCGTGTAGAAATATTTTTCAGGAATTGTGAAACAAATGTCAATTCTATATCTTTAAATTCTATAATAAATTAAAACATGATAATATGAGCTCTTACAACGGCCCTCATGAACCAGGCGAACCAGTTTCTGATCATATTCAACCCGAACAAAAGTCTGGTTCAGTTTTTTATTTGAATCAGGATATAAATAATTTTAGTTTGGATGGAATTAGTGTCCATAATGTCGAATCAGCTTTCCCTTTACCTGTGAACAGGCTAACCTATGATGAAGGCGATGTATATGTTGGGGAAATTTTTCAAGAGTACAGACATGGCCTTGGAAAATATACCTGGGCAGCTGATGGCTCTATTTATTTCGGTTATTGGGTTTTTGGTAAAAGAATTGGTAAAGGTATTTTTATATGGAAGTCGGGTGAATATTATGCAGGCGAATGGCTAGATGCCAGAATGCACGGGTTTGGAAAATATGCTTTCTCCACCGGTGATATTTATGAAGGCAATTGGGTAAATGATCTAAAACATGGTTTTGGAACATATCGCTATGCTTCAGGAAGTATTTATGAAGGAGAATGGAATACGGATAAAAGATCAGGAAAAGGGAAATACATTTGGAATCATGGTGATTCTTATGACGGTGAGTGGTTGGAAGGTTTGATGAGTGGTTATGGGAAATACGTTTATGAAAGTGGCGAAACTTATGATGGATATTGGATGAAAGACCAACGGAATGGCAAAGGAACCTATTTTTTTGACAATGGTGATAAATATGAGGGAAATTGGCTGGATGGTCAAAGAACAGGTTTTGGGAAATACAGCTATTCGAATGGTGATGTCTATGAAGGAAATTATCTCAATGGTGATTTTTTCGGAAAAGGAAAGTATACTTTTGCAAATGGCATTGTTGATGAAGGTGATTGGAGAGATGGTGATTTAATTGGATAAAATAAAAAAATATGATTTTTTTACTGCAAATCGGATTTATGAATATCACCTTTTGGGATGTTTTAGATGTCTTGATTGTAGGGTTTTTGCTATTTCAAATATATCGAATTCTCAGAGGGAGTCTTGGTTTTAATATTTTTTTGGCGCTGGTTCTGATTTGGATTTTATGGTGGTTGGTGGAATCACTGGGGATGCCTTTACTATCCTCGATATTAAGACAGTTTATCAACGTAGGAATCATTGCCCTACTTATCGTATTTCAGCCGGAGGTAAGAAGATTTTTAATTTTAGTAGGGCAGGGTTCTTTGCAAAATCAATTTTTAACCAAATTATTAGGCAGAGATTTAAGCCCCTGGACTCCTCAGAAGGAAAAAATTCTTTCAGAGATTCTTAAAGCGATTGAGCAAATGTCAACAGAAAAAACAGGAGCTCTGATTTTAATCTCACATCACAACACTTTAGAAGGTTTGTATAGTTCTGGAATTATGGTAAATGCAGAGGTGTCAGCTCAGTTACTCATAAGTATATTCAATAAAAATAGCCCGTTACATGATGGGGCAACTATCATCTCGGGAAATCAAATTGTCGCTGCAAGTTGTGTTTTGCCTGTATCTGACAGACCTGGAATTCCGCAGGAAATGGGCCTCCGCCATAGAGCTGCCATTGGTATAACAGAGTCATCAAATAGTTTTGCCATCATTATTTCTGAAGAATCAGGGCAAATTTCCTATTCAAAAGGTGGGGAGATCAATCAAAATATTGAAATGGATCAAATGATTAAAATTTTAAAAAAGACAATAAATTAAGATGAATATTATAAGCTTATGCATCCGTTATGTTTTCTCCAAACCGTTAAATCTGCTTCTTAGTTTGATTTTAGTTGCTTTGGGTGTAGGGTTAACCTCAAGTTTGTTATTGTTAAATCAGCAGTTTCAGGATCGCCTGTACAAAAACATAGAAGGTATTCACATGGTGGTAGGCGCCAAAGGAAGTCCTTTGCAGATGATCCTTTCAAGTGTCTATCATATCGATGTTCCCACCGGAAATATTCCATTGCAGAAAACAAAGTGGTTGAAGAAAAGTCCTTTCGTTGAGAAAGCCATACCACTCGCCCTGGGTGATAGCTACAAAGGGTACAGAATCGTTGGTACAGATACATCTCTGGCCTCGCATTACGGAGCTGTAGTGAATCGGGGAGATCTCTGGAATCAGGATTTGGAAGTTACTATTGGTAAAAAAGTAGCTGAGAAAACAGGATTAAAGGTTGGGGATACATTTTACGGTTCTCATGGCTTGGTCAATGATGGAATGCATGTTCATGAAACCCTGCCCTACAGAGTGAAAGGGATCTTTAAAAGTACAGGTACGGTATTGGACCAACTCATTCTCACCAATATTTCTTCGGTTTGGAGAATGCATGAAGAACATGATCACGAAGATGAACCTGATACAGAGAATCAAAGTTCTGTACATGAACAGAGCTCAGAGCATCAACATGCTGAAGAACATAACCATGAACACGAACATAACCATGAACACGAACATAACCATGAACACGAACATAATCATGAACACGTGCATGACCATGATCATAAACATGGTGAAAATCATAATCATTATCAAGACAGTCTAGCTCCAATTTCTGAAGATGGTAAGGAAATCACTGCTGTTTTGGTTCGATTTGCAAAGGATCAAACTGGAAATGTTTCCACTATGGCTAATGTGCAGTTGCCCAAAATTATTGACGAAACTGAAGGATTGGAAGATCTGGGTTATGCAATTCCTGCGATTCAATTGAAAAGATTAATGGAGAATATGGGTTTGGGAGCTCAATTTATCTATATTATAGCATTTTTGATTTTGATAATCTCTGCTTTGAGCATGTTTATTTCATTGTTTAATGCCCTAAAGGAGAGGAAATATGAAATTTCAATTATGAGAAGCATGGGAGCATCTCCATTTCAAATGTTTTTGTTACTTAGTCTGGAAGGGGTGTTCGTTTCCTTTACTGGTGCAATAATTGGTCTCTTTCTCAGTCATTTTGGAATTTATATCCTCGCTGCTATGCTGGAAGAAACCTACAATTATCAATTAAGTGCCTTCACCTTTGTTAGTGGTGAATTATATTTGCTTCTGGGTGCAGTAGGTATCGGATTTTTAGCCTCTCTTTTGCCTGCTTGGATGGCTTACAGAGTAGATATTTCCAAAACACTTACAGATTAATTAATTTTAATAAACTTTTGTGCAGATTTTTTTTGTGCTGGAATGCTTATGAAATAAATACCTGGATCCAGATGACTTATGTTTACATTCTGATCGTATTCACTAATTTGGCGGCTCAGTAACTTTTGTCCAACTATATTGTGAATTTCAATCTGAAAAGGGTAATGGCTGCCATTGATCTGTATGGATGAAGAAGAAGGGTTCGGGTAAAATCCAAATAGATCTGCTTTGGCGGGTTCTTGAACATTGCTTATTGTTCTTTTCCAATGATTCTCACCATGCAATTGGGTCATACTAATCCCTTGTAGCTCTGTTGAACTGCTTTGTAATATTTCGCTGTAATATGTAGTGGCAGTTAAGCTATCAGAATTAATTTCAATAATTCCGTATCCATGCCTGAATAAATCTACAGCCCTGTGGTGTGGATTGGCTGGCAGTAAAAAGGATAATACAAAACCTTCAAGACCGGGAGATATGCCCGATTCGTCAAAATTACCTCTGGTAATACTTCCAGCTAAAAATTCAGTAGCGATAGAACCCATTCCTGTTTCAGGCTGATATTGAATGCTGTCAAATGGGTCTCTCGGAATATCCATATAAAAGCTGGCATGAGCATCGCCCGATAAAAAGACAACATTATCCAACTGGCAATTTTGAATACTGTTTAAAATTGCATTTCTATTGTTGAGGTATCCGTCCCATGAACTATTGTCAAATACAGCACCATCGTTAGGAACTAAGGTTAACAGGGCAGGATTAATTCCTCTTGTATACCATCCACTAAACATTTTTTGATTGGCAATCAATGTCCATCTCTTAGGAGCATTGCATATTTGTTGTGACAGCCATTGGTTTTGTGTTTGACCCAGAATATCAAAAGTTCCATCAGGAAAACTGTCTACATCTCTTAATGATTCAGCATCGAGGGTTATAACACTGAAAAGTTGTCCCATCTCGTATTTTCTGTACAAACGATAGTCCGTTGTCATACTGTCTTCCTCTATGGGATTCCACAAAATAAACATGTCTTTTTCATGCATTTGTCCGCTTGGAATGTCATGATTGTCCCAAATTTGTATGGAACTCTGCATCCTTCTCATCTCTCGTAAATCAGGATCCATCAGGTATAGTTTATACCTGTTTTCCCATTCCAACCTGTTTTGAGGTCGGGTAGGTGTGGGATTGGGTACCCTTACCCTTTCTTGAGGATCGACATAGTCATAAACAAAATCACCAAGATGTAAAATAAAATCAAGATCATTTCTTTCGGCAATTCTTCTGTAAGCATTGAAATATCCAGAAAATAAACTGGAACAAGACATTACGGCTAATTTTGCTTCTGTTGGATTGGAAGCCCAGGTTTTAGCTCTTCCCCAGTTTGAAATGAACTGATTGAACTTAAATCTGTAATAATAGGTAGTTCCTGCCATCAGTTGGTGCAGTTTTACCTTAACAACATGACTTTTTTGTAGATAGGTTACTTGATTTCCAGAAGCTACCATCTGATTGAAAGTGCTATCCAATGCAATTTCCCAATCCACAGTAATGCTGTCATTACCGTCTTCAACATAAGTCCAAATGACAAAACCATTAGATTGAGGTTGACCTGAGGCAATGCCATAAATAAATGGAGCATGCAGGCTGTCCTGGTTTAATCCAATTGTTGACAATTGCGATAACAAAACCTTTGTGTGAAATAAAAAACAAAAGATTCCAGCAAACAGAAGTTTGAAAGTGTTTTTCATAAAATAGGAGAGGATATGGTATATCAAAATTAAAATAATTTGATAAAAACATTGTAAATTGTTGATTAACTTTGGATTCATTCTACTGTTAATGAGAAATTACCTAACTATCTTATGTCTTTGTCTGTCTTTCTATTTATCTGCAACACATATTGTGGGCGGAGAAATCAACTACAGATGTTTAGGAAACAATCAATATGAGATAACTCTCAGGGTTTTTCGTGACTGCGATACAGGCGTTCCATGGTTTGATAATCCCGCTTCGGTAGGAGTTTTTAATGCCCAGGACAGTCTTATTTTTGATTTGAGATTATTAATGAGGGAGAATGATACGTTGGATTTAAATCTTTCAGATCCCTGTTTGGTTGCACCGCCCAATGTTTGTATTCATACTACCTCATATGTCGACACTGTTTATTTACCTTTCGCAGCGGGTGGCTATCAATTGGTTTATCAGAGATGTTGCAGGAATCAAGATATTGTTAACATTGTCAATCCCCTTGATGCAGGTGCTACCTACTATTGTTTAATTACAGAAGAAGCCTTGTTGTCTTGTAATAGTAGCGCTGTATTTAATGCCTGGCCTCCAGTTTATATTTGTGTAAACAGACCCATTATCTTTAATCATTCTGCTATAGACGCTGACGGAGATTCTCTGGTATATGAAATGTGTACTCCGCTAGATGGGGCAAATCCCCAAAATCCAATGCCCCAGCCACCTTATAACCCACCATACATACCTGTAAACTGGCTGCCTGGTTTTAGCAGTTCAAATATGTTGGGAGGTATTGATTCACTTAGGATCAATCCCAACACAGGATTATTACAAGGCACCCCAACCTTAATGGGAGTCTTTGTTGTAGGTATTTGTGTAAGCGAATACCGCAATGGACAACTCATTTCCACCTCCAGGAGAGATTTTCAGTATGCTATAGGAAATTGCGGTCAATTGGTCACTGCAGCCTTTTTTGCTCCTTCTATTCAATGCGATAATTCATTAACTGTATCTTTTCAAAACAATAGTCAATCCTTAGGAACCGGATACATCTGGAATTTTGGAGATAGCACTAACCAAACAGGGTCAACAATTCAAAATCCGACTTATATTTACCCAGATACCGGGTCTTACCTCGTAACTCTCATTTCAGATCCGAATTCCTTATGTGCCGATACAATGACACAGTGGATTAATCTGCAAAGAGCCTCCATTTTGATGGATTTTGACGTGGATCTAATTCAATGTGAAGATACAGTGGTGTTACAGGTCGTTGACCTCAGTATAGATACTTTAAGCACAATCACACAATGGAACTGGAATTTTGGAAATGGTAGTTTTTCTAATCAGCCCTTTGCTCAGGCCTTTTATACACAATCAGGGTCTTATCCCATTTCCCTTACCATCACTTCAGCCAATGGTTGCACTTCGTCACAGTCGGATACGGTAAATTTTCTGGTGGCAAATATTACCAATGATGACACTATAGCTATTTGCCCAGGACAAACACAATTAATTCTAAATCCTTCGGGCGATACAAATTTGATTTACCAATGGGCGCCAGCTCTGGGACTTAGTGACCCCAATGCGGCAAGTCCTGTAGCAACTGTCAGTAGTTCAACCAATTATGCTGTAACCATTACAGCGCTTAACGGAACAGATACCTGCCGGACAATTAAAAATGTACATATTTTAATTTCGCCCCCAATAAATTATAATCCGATACAAGATACCATATCCTGCAATGATTCAGTTCGAATTTTGCTTCCCAGTTCCAATCAATACACCTGGTCAACAAATAACAATTTCATCCCTGTCCTTTCCAATACAAGTCAAATGCTCAGCATATTACCGAGCTTTAATTCCAATCAGGTTTATTTTGTAAGAGTCAGAAATAATTATGGATGTGAACTGATTGATAGTTTTCAAATAAGCCGACAGAATTTACCTTTTTTAGTTGATATTGGACATCGATACAATGTTTGTACAGACAGTATGGAAGTTCAATTTTTGGATCTTACCATTGATTCAACCAGGGGTTCAATACAAAATTGGGTCTGGGACTTTGGTAATGGGGCTGGTTCTTTACTTGAAAATCCAATCTATACTTATGGAAATTCAGGGACTTACTATATCAGTTTAAGAGCTACAAGCACAGAAGGCTGTGTTTCAATTGGATTTGATACAATTCAATTGGCACAACTGCCCAGTTTCGGATCTTACGATAGTATTGGTATTTGTCCTGGATTTAATGCGGTTCAACTTAATGCCAACGGCTCAACTGCATTGTCATATCAATGGGCACCCTCGGCGGGTTTGAATGCTAGCAATATCGCAAATCCTATCGCAAATCCTTCTGTTCCTACAATGTATCAGGTCACAGTGACATCAATAATTGATAGCTTGTTTTGTCGTTTGGTTGATTCAGTTTTTGTTTTTTTTCCGACTGCAGCTCAAGTATTGGTGCCAGATTATGAGTACTGCGGAAATAGTTTTTCTGCCCTGGCACAGGCAGCTAATGCAGGAACTTTTGAATGGTCATTTGACCCCAACTTCCTCAATGTTTTCTCAACAACAAATCCAACACCTGTATTTCCAACTCAATTTCCCACTATGAATTTGTTTGTGAGATTTACAGATATCTATGGCTGTATCGCTTCTGATACTTCCTTGCTTACTGCCAATAACCCCCGGATTAATCCAAGTTATATTACAAATTTATTGAGTTGTTCAGATACTGTTCGGATTAGATTTGAAAATACAACCAATCCGCCTCCGGGAACCACAATAAATAATTTTTACTGGTCTGTTTCAGGGGCGAATTATTTCCAAACCTCAACTCTTGAAAATCCGATTTTTCAGTTTACTCAATCGGGAAATTATATAGTAACCCTATCAGTAAGATTATCTAATGGTTGTGGAGGATTGGTAACATTACCTTTGGAAATTAACAGACCTTCGATCAATTCTCCTACAACAGTAGCTTTATGTAATGGGCAATCTCAGGTTCAATTAAATCCAAATGGAGATAGTACAGGGGTTACTTATCTATGGTCACCTGGCACTGGACTTTCTCAGAATAATATTCCCTCGCCAATAGCTAGTCCTGCTCAGTTTCCTGCTCAGTATCAAGTGACTGTAACTGCTCAAAATAGTTTCGGTGTTTGCCAGCAAAGCAGAACCGTGACTATTATTCAAGCGGCTCCTGTTCAGATTAGTATTCCTTCGGATACTACATTTTGCAGTACAAACTATTTAATCTACGCTAACCCGGGTATGGGTATTGTGAGTTGGGACTGGACCACTGATCCCACCTTATCTTCTTTTTTCTTAACCAATGCAAATCCAGTGTCTTTGGGTTTTAGTACACAGCCCCAAAATTTTACTATTTTTATCAGGGGTTTTGATCAGTATGGTTGCACCGTAATAGATACAGGAATTTATAGATTTGACACAAGCACTGTACTGCTTCAACCATCATATCAAGTTGATCGTTGTTTTGATGATTCCCTGCGTATCATTTTTTCTGATACGAATACCTATGCAGGTGCGATACAAACTTATCAATGGAATTTTGGTGCTGGTTTGAATTCAAATCAACAAATAGATACCATTACTTTTGGACCTGCGGATACAACCCATAATTATTCACTTTCAGTAGTTCTTCGAAATGGGTGCAGAGGTTACTTTTCAGATAGTATACCTTATCAGGCTGCCTATTTTGCACAAAATGATTCCATAGGTCTGTGTGGTGATACAAATGCGATCATTTTAAATCAAGGTGCTCATCCCTCTTTGATTTACAGGTGGTCTCCCGGACTTTATTTGTCTGACTCAACAATTAGCAATCCAGTTTTTACACCGGGAAATGATATTAGCTATATGGTAACTATTATCTCTCCCAATGGAGGTGATACCTGCGTGGGTTTGCACGAATTTGTAATTCAAACCCAAGAACTTGATGTAGATTTGGTAGATGATACAATATTATGCTCAAACCAAATTTTATTACAGGCGCAAGGGCCTTCCAATTTTCTGTATGAATGGTCGCTCAACTCACAATTTACTCAAATCATTGGTCAGCAGAATCCTTTGTTTACCTACATCAATAATTCCAGGAAGATATACTTGCGTACGCGTAATAATTTAGGTTGTGAAAAAATTGATAGCATACAAATTTGGGTGAGAAATCAGCCAATAGATGTTCAACTGAATTATCAAATATTGAATTGTACAGATAGTTTGGTATTATCCTTGATTGATTTAACTACAGATACAATCGGACTTTCTCCCATTCAAAGATTATGGTCACTACCGAATCAGCTGACTTCCTCATCGCCCAATATCAATCTGGTTTTGCATTCAAATACACAGGATAGTATTCTTTTGGAAATTGTTTCCTCCAACGGATGTAGAGGATCCAGGTCAATCCCGGTAGATATCAAATTGCCTAGATCATTATCTATGCCTGATACACTCAAAAATTGTAATCAAAATGCCTTTCAGTTAAATCCGGCAGGTGATAGCACTTTATATTATTTATGGACTCCATCTAATGGGCTCAATTTTGATCGTGTTTTTAATCCAATAGCAACAGTTTCAGGCATGCAGCAGTACCAGGTTCAGATAGGTGCCAGTATACAAATTGGTAATCTGAGAGATACCTGTTTTATCAATGATTCAGTTTTGGTAATTAGCCCCCCCGCCCTGGTCTATAATGTAAATATAGATACTCAGATTTGTGATCCTTCCGTTTTACTTCAAATATCCAGCAATGCTTCGCAAATAAGTTGGACACAATTACCATCCTTGTTTTTGGGACAGGGAGATTCTATTTTGATTCAAAGGCCTCCTGGAACATACCGTTTTCGTTTTCAGCTGCAAGATAGTTTCTTATGTGAATTGGTTGATACCATCAGCGCAGAAGTGCGAAATTTAGAGGTCACAGTTGATTCAGCCTCTATTTTCTGTCCCAATCAACCTGCCACTTTGCATGTTAGTAATTTTTCGGCAACAGATCTGTTGAGTTATTATTGGACACCTGATTCTATAATAATTTATGGGCAACAAACTGCAACGATACAAGCAACACCACCAGCTGCCCAGATGATGACTGTTGTGGTTCAAAATCAGTATGGATGCATTGATACATTAAATAGTTGGATACAAGTTTCTGGTCAAACGCCACCCTTACAAGTTGCAGCCTATCCTGATACTGTTTTTGCTGGTGCTACGGTGCAGTTAAATTCAACTTTTGATTCAAATTACATCTATCAATGGACCTACCAGGAAGGCATGACAGCAACTCAAATTTATAATCCGAGAGCTATAGTAGAGGTACCCAGTTTGTATGTCCTGCAAATTACAGATTCTCTCGGTTGTAGAAATACAGATTCTATTTGGGTTTATACAAAATCTTTTGTTTGCGATGAGCCCTATGTTTTTGTACCCAACACATTTACTCCCAATAGTGATGGATTCAATGATTTGGTATTTGTTAGGGGGAATGTAATTTCTGAAATGTATTTTGCAATATATAATCGTTGGGGTCAATTGATGTTTGAAACTGCAGATCAAAATTTAGGTTGGGATGGTACTTTCAACGGTGAAGTTCTGACACCTGATGTGTATGGATATTATCTTAAGTATAAGTGTGTGGGACAAAATGCAGCAGAGCCATTTATTCTAAAAAAAGGAAACATTACTTTGGTAAGATGATGAAAAGTAAAATAGTAATCACAATGATATTCTGGAGTTCTCTTGTTTTTTCACAAGATCTTCATTATACTTTGTTTGAGCAATCTCCTTTGTTGGTCAACCCAGCACTGGGCGGTTTATTTGGGGGTGACATGAAAATCAATGGCCATTTTAGAGATCAATGGTTTTCCGTTCCGGTTCCTTATTTTACTACCTCTGCTTCAGTGGAAACTGTCTTATTTCCGGATCGATTAGAAACGGGGATTTTGTCTGTGGCAGGTAACTTTTACTATGATCAGGCAGGTGATACGAGGCTGAGTTCCATGATAATTCAAGGTCAATTATCATATCATCAGCAAATTGCCAAAAATTTATTTTTAGGAGCAGGCATCTCGGGTGGTTATAATCAAAGAGCATTTCGTAAAGATCTGATGACCTTTGATGACCAGTTTGTAGGTGATGTTTTTAATCCTGCTGTAGTTTCTGCAGACCAATCCAATATTACCCAATCCTTTTTGGGATTCATTGATCTGAATGCGGGTATTAATCTGAGATATCAGCTTAGTCCAAGAAAATGGGTAAATATAGGATACTCTATTTTTCATTTGACAAGTCCAAAACAAAGTTTTATGGGTCTGGATGAAAGATTAAAAATGAGACAGAACATCATAACCAATGCCCAATTTCAATTGCATGAAAAATGGGATTTACTTGCCTCCGTTTTATACCAGATGCAAGGTAATTACAGAGAACTTCTTTTTGGTACGCAAATGAAATATCATTTAAATCTAAACCCTGGCAGAGAAACTGCGATACAGTCCGGTATCAAATATAGATGGGCGGATGCCATTTCTCCCGTATTGGGTATTCAATACCAAGGCTGGCAATTTTTAATGAGTTATGATATTAATATTTCTCCATTCAGAGCTGCAACACAAATGAACGGTGCATTTGAATGTACAATTATTTACATATATTCAAAAGTAAGACCTTTGCCTGAAACATATAAATGCCCCATTTTTTAATGAGAAATTTTTTAGTTTTCCTTTTTTTTCTGTCTTTGAATCTGAATTGTTTGCATGCGCAAACCTTATCTGATTATGAAAAAGCAGCGGCAGAGGCTTTTGAAAAAAAAGATTTTTTTAATGCACTCTATTTTTATGAAATTGTATTAAAATCCAAGAATTCTTCAATCTTGCTAGAAAAAGCAGCTGATGCCTCCCGCTTTTCCTACAATTATAAAAAAGCAGAAATTTATTATAAGGAAGCTATTGAAAATAAGTCTGAATCTCAAGATATATTTTTTAAGTATGGCCTAGCCCTGAAACATAATGCCAAATATGATGAAGCCAAAGCTGCCTTTACTGATCAATTAAGAAAAAAAGAAAGGCTGGATTCAAGTTTGATTATTCAAATCAATACTGAAATTAAATCCTGTGAATGGGCCAAAAAAGCAGTTAAACAGCCAAATGATAAAATTCAAATTGAAATATTAGGGGATAATATCAACTCGGAATTCTCTGATTTTGCTCCCTTCGTTGATGAAATGGGTAAATTTCATTTTAGTTCCTTGAAATTTCAGGATAAATCTGATAAAAAGGCAGGATCTAAAAAAGATAAAATATCTAAGATATTAGTATCAAAAAATGATCAATCCAAATCTACTCTGTGGACCTTTCTTTCAAAATCAGATTTTCATTATTCCGGATTGATGCAAGACAGATTATCCAAAAATTGGCTATGTACCCAATGTGAAAAAGTGAATAAAGATAGTTTGTTCTGTAAACCTGTATGGATATACACCAAAAATAATAAATTGCACAAACAGATTGATATTCAAGGTTTACCAAATAAATACAGCCATATACATGCTCAAATTTTTTACTGGAATGACAGTCGATATTTGATTTTTGTTTCAGATATGCCAGGAACTTTAGGGAAAAATGATATTTGGATTGCGCGTTTTATTAATGATTCCACTGTAACTGATATTCAAAATGCAGGTTCTAAGGTGAATGGTGTCGCTAATGAGGCTAGCCCATTTATTGATATGAAGAGTAATAAATTGTTTTTTAGTTCAGAAAGTCATGAAAATCTTGGAGGATATGATATTTTTTCGAGCAGTTTTCAGAAGTTTCCTGATTTTGAACAACCATCTAATCTAGGTTTACCCTTTAATTCTGCGGCAAATGATTTATATTATTACATAAGTCCTGCCGATACAGTTGCTTATCTCTCTTCAAATCGAGTTGGATCTAGGGTGTTAACTGAGGAATCATGTTGTAACGATATCTATAAATTAAAATGGAAACAGGTTTTGGAAAAAATCAAAAATGACACCTTAGAACTGGTATCTTTTCAAAAAATTGAGAAATCCGAAAAGAAGATTCAAAATAATACTGATGAAAATGAAATGCCCGGTCAAACTAAAAAGAAGACAGATACAAAAACAAAAGAAATTCAACAAACAAATATGAGTTTTGAGGAAATTTCTCAAATGCTGCCCATTCAACTGTACTTTCATAATGACGAACCAGATTCAAATACAACCTCTTTTTACACGAGTAATCCTTATCAAAAACAATACGAATATTATACACAGCTCAAACAAATATATTTTGAATCATACGCTTCCCAATTTTCAAATGAGGTAAAAATGTCTCTGCAAAAAGGATTTGATTCTTTTTTTGAAAAGGATGTTAAGGGAGAATTTACTCGATTGCAGCAATTTTTACAATCATTGAAATCTTTGATGGAAAAAGGATACCATTTGGAACTACAATTAAGAGGTTTTACAAGTCCAAGGGCACAAACTCAATACAACTATGCATTAGCCCAGCGTCGCATCCATAGTGTTAAAAATCAAATTAAACTTTTTGATAAAGGATTTTTTAATAAATATATTGAGAGTAGAAAATTAATACTATTTGAATTGCCTTTGGGAGAAACAAAATCTCCACCATATATTTCTGACCAATTCGGTGATTATAAAAATTCTATTTACAGCATTGGGGCTTCTAAAGAAAGAAGAGTCGAGTTGGTTTTATTAAAAATTCTATGAATTTAAATAAAGCTGGTATCTATTAGAAATATGTTAATATTAGCTTTCCTCTCGTATTTAATTAAAAAAAAATAAAGTATTTCATAAATTTACCTTTTGTATAAATAAACCATTATCAAAATGTTAAAGAATCTCTACTATCTAACAATTTTGTTTTTTACAATTAATACTTGCAAGCTTCAGGCACAGGTCAGTGCTTACCCTTTTTCGCAATTCTCTTCAACCTATTCACCAATTACAGGTGGGCAGGTTTTGGGAAATACATCAACTGATGACCAAAGCTTTGTTGACCCTGCAGTTCCTCTAGGGGGTGCAACCACAGGTGTGGGTCTGCCTATAGGATTCAATTTTACATATAATGGAAGAACCTATGATCGTTTTGCTGTCAATGCCAATGGATTTATTTCATTAGGTCAATCTACAGCAACTCCTTCTGTTAATTTAGTGAATACCTACACACCAATAAGTTCCACAAATACAGCAACTTTACCACTTCAAAACCGTATCGCAGCCTTTGCTAGGGATTTGCAATCACAGGTCGGCGGTGAGATTAGATATCAAACTATTGGTACTGCTCCGGCAAGAATACTTGTTGTTCAGTGGACGAACTACAGAAGATTTGCATCAGCTTCCGGGGATAACTTTAATTTTCAAATCAGACTTTTAGAACAGGGTGGAATCGTTCAAGTGGTATATGGAAATATCATTACAACTTCAACTACAACTGCTACAGTACAGGCTGGATTGAGAGGAGATGCAAATACTGATTTCAACAACAGACAAACCACAAGTAACTGGGCAGCAACCACTGCAGGAACTTTGAACTCTGCTACCTGTACATTTTCAAATACAATCAGGCCAACATCAGGTTATACTTTTCAATGGGGATTAATAATCAATGATTATGCTTGT
>CAZNNX010000026.1:24956-26278 GCA_964574485.1 uncultured Saprospiraceae bacterium
TATTGCAGGAATGACATCTCCGGCTGTGCCTTTAACACCGGGGAATCAGGCAGTTAATGTCATCCTAAATAATTTTGGAGGTAATACAGTTAATACTGTAAATTTGGAATGGTCTGCCGCTGGAGTTTTTCAAGGAACAACTGCTTATTCCACTCCACTTGCAGCAGGTGCAAACACCAATGTAAATCTTGGAAATTATAATTTTCCAAATAATCCTACCTTATATAAATTTTGGACGAGTTTGCCCAATGGTGTGGTTGACAACAGACAATCGAATGACACCTTTCAAATTACACTATGCGGTGGTTTAGCTGGAGGAACCTATACAGTAGGTACACCTACTTCTAATTTCCCTACCATCAATGACATGATGACAGCCTTGTACTCATGCGGTATTACGGGTCCTGTAACAATGAATATTCAGCCTGGAACTTATACAGGATCAATTCGATTTATAGGTCCAATTTTGGGGGCATCCTCTGTGAATACAGTTACAATCAATGGAGCTGGCCAAGGTCAAACGATTATTACTCATAATGCAACGGGTGTAAATGGAAATGCAACTATCGCCATGGATGGAGTTCGCTTTTTGACCATACAAAATATGACAATCAGAAATACAGGAACTAACCTGGCCTGGGGAGTATTAATGACTAACTCTGCAAATAATAATAGTCTCTTAAACAATAGCATTGAGATGTATTATGCACCGAATGTTATAAGTGTTTATGGTGTAGCTTTCCAAGGAGCTTATGCAAGCGCTGGTACAGAAGGAAATAATGCCAACTACAACACTGTGCAAGGGAATACTGTAACAGGTGGAGACCAGGCTTTTAGAATTGAAGGTGCTACTGGGGCTGCAAATAAGGGAAATAGATTCTTAAACAACACCATTTTTGGAGTAGATGACTATGCATTTTATATGGATGATCAGGATTCGATAGAAATTATTGGTAATAAAGTCTACGACTTAAGATCAGTTACAAATTATGGGATGTATTTATTTGATTTTACTTCATTTATAATAAATAAAAATAATCTGGATGTCAATTCATATGGAATTTACGCTTTCAATATGGGTTCGGCAGGTGCCATTACCCGTAGAAATCAGATCATAAATAATATGGTTCGTTTCGATGTGACCTATGGTTTGTATATATCTAATGTAAGATCAACTGATTTTTACCATAATACAGTATTTGGGTATGGTACCAGTCTGACGAATGCCACAGTCTATTTACTAACGCCTAATGATGTTAATTTTAAAAATAACATACTCGTGAATAATTCTGGTTATGTATTCAGGTCGGGTAGTGCTAGTG
>CAZNNX010000027.1:0-25549 GCA_964574485.1 uncultured Saprospiraceae bacterium
GGTTGGTCAGCAGTTATTTGTTGAAAGACATTCTTGTCTATGAGGGGATCAAAAAAGCAGACAAAATCATTGATCTGCTCCGGCTTATTGCTTTTCAGATTGGCAAGGAAGTAAGTCTGGATGAACTGGCAAACAACCTGAAAGGAATCAGCAGAAATACGATTGAAAGCTATCTGGATCTTTTGTCCAAGGTATTCATCATCTATCCGATGAAGGGATTCAGTCGAAATTTAAGGAAGGAGTTGAGCAAATCCAATCGCTGGTATTTTTACGACAATGGCATTCGAAATGCTCTGCTACGCAACTACAACCCGCTGCAATTGCGTAATGATGTCGGACAATTATGGGAAAACTACCTGATGTCGGAAAGGATGAAAGTCAATAGCTATATGAAAAGACGGGTAATCCCCTATTTCTGGAGAACCTACGACCAGCAGGAAATTGACCTGATAGAGGTTCAGGGCGAGGAATTATTCGCCTATGAATTTAAATGGAGCGATAAAAAAGTAAAAATCCCTGCTGCCTGGCAAAAGAATTATCCGGATAGCCATTTCGAGCTGGTTCATAAAGATGCCTATTTGGATTTTGTTTTGGGGAGGGTTTGATTGGCAAATTATAGCCCACGATTTATCCCGATACAGAATGCTTGCGGTATATCGAGGACGTGGGCTATGTGGTGTAAATCAAAGGATAAAAATTATAGTTTGTGATGATTGAATCAACAAAACTTGGCTTTTAACTTTTATAAATTTCAGAATAACCTACAAAATTAACTTTATTTATTCCTACATGCCTCAATAGCGCATTTTCGAGAACAATAAGGGGCACATAAATTTGCTAAATACATAGCAGACGTTTGTGGAACGCAAGGATCACCACCATGTCTCTTGTATTCATAACCTTTTCCACTTATATTACTTGAACACCATTCACAAGTACAAGATTCTCTTACATTACTACTTTGATTATTACTACCAAAATAAAGTTGATAGAGATACTCTGTTAATTTTTTCTCTTCAGCTAATCTTTGTTCCTCTCTTTTTCGCTGTTCTTCAATTCTAATTTCCTCTTGTTTTTTCAAATATGCCTCCTTCTCCTGTTTTAGCAAAACCAAAGTATTTTCCAATCTAATATTCTCTTTAACATTTTTAGGGAAATCATTTTTACATTCCTTATTTAGAATTTCAAAGGCCCTATCAAAATCATTAGCTTTGGAAGCATTGATAGCATCATCAATTTTATAATCTAAATTTTTTAATGATAAATTTATTCCATTTTCAAATTCATAGGTGTAGTAGTTTTTTCCATTTCTATATTCTATTACAACTAGTTTACCATCAATGTAAAAAGATCGTTCATAAGATTCTTTGCTATTAAATGTCCAAATAGCTAAAGGTTCTCTCTCGTTGAATAATTTAATAATTTTAAACTCTCCATTTTCCAGAACTATCTCTTCGATTGATGATTCTTTATAATTTGTGAAATACTCGCCTTTATAATTGAAACCTTCAAGTCCTTTAGAAATATCACGTTCACCATATTTTTCTATCCTATTTTTGAAATACTTCTGATCATAAAGTACTAAGGAACCAGTAAAACCTTCTGCCCTATCTATCAAAAAGTAAATTAGCTTTTCATAATAAGAATTATAAATTTCAGGATAGTCAATTTCGTATTTATTTAATAAACTTACCTGAGTACTTTTGTCTTTATGTTTTGACAATTCAGATAATAATAAATTTGAGATTTTTGGAATAAAACCTTCAATTTGCTCTAGATCTGTTTTAATAATTAACTTAACTTCCTGATATCTTTTCCAAAGTTTTGAATATGAATTATATATATTTTTCTCATCTACATTTTCAAGAATAATTAGTTTATCTATATTTTCTTCAAAACTTTTTTGTTTGACATCTAAGTCTTGCTTATTTAAATAATTAGAAAATTTAGATAGATAATTTACATAATAATTTAAAAATGCATCAGATGTATTTTTCTCTTTTGCTGCTAATTCAGCAGAATTTATCAACAAAAAGTAAGCATCATTAAGATGTATAGAATTTGGATAATTACCAATAAAACTTTCCAAACCAGTTATTGATGGTTTTTGTTTGACTATATTAAATGCTAGCCTAGCATCTTCAAATTCTTTCTTAATCTTTATAGCATCTGATATAAATTTTGAAGATTGAAATTTTGAAATGTAAGTTTCTATAGCTTTTTCACTTTTAAGGGCAATAGCATAAGATAGCTCCAAAGAATCTCTCTTATTTATAGCTAAATTCTTTTGTTTAGATTTGGAAAAAGTTGAAATATAGTTTTCAAAATCTTTTGAATCTTGACTGTTAACTATCTCTTCATATTTCTTTTTCATGAATTCATCCTTGTATTCCATTTCGATAAAATTTGTTCTAAATTTTTTAGAAATGATATAGCTTTTAGGGCTAAAAGGGTTAAAATAATTCTTAAGCACCCTAGAAATTTTTAACACTTGGGTTTCAACATGATCACCATAAAACTCAATATATAATTGACTTGGATAAATTTCTGAAAAAATATATGACAATTCATTCCCATTTATAACCCCAATAATTTCATTATAATTATTTGAGTTATTTTTAAATCTAACTCTTACATCCTTAATATTTGATTCAAATGTTATTGTTCTCTCAGAGTCAGAAACTTTAGTATTAAAGATGTTTTTTTGACCAAATGACTCGAATGAAAAAAAGAAAAGGGGGACAAGAAAAATTAGTTTTTTCATAGAATAACTTTTACCTACCCGTCCCCCGGCAGTGGTTCATTAAAATAAATCAGCGTGGGACAGTTGCCATTACTTCGTCTTAGAGGCCCGACCAAGAGCCCGAACAACAAAGTACAGCAACGCCCACGCCTTTGCATGAGCGTACTGCCACTCTCCTGTTGTTCTAGATATTTGGTCGGTTTCTAAGACAGGTTCGCTAGCAAACGCTAATATGTTAAAATCAGACTTTTTCTGATATAATTTCAACCAAATATACGCAATAGAAATTTATTCAAATAATTATTTCTACAGTTCCTTACATTAGTTAATTTTTATTTCCCTCAATAATTCATTATTTCCCCCAGGTAAAACAATAGACATGGGTTCCGAATTTTTTACCTAATTGTTAAGAATGCTTTTTATAAAATCTATAAATAGTATTTCCCCTTAAAAATGGTCAACTTAGCTTTTTCATTTTAGTAAGATTTAAAAAATTAATCTTACCTATTGAATCTTTTCACTTGAAATAAATCGGCTAAACCCTTATATTTAGAAAATTATTCACTTACCTAACTAAATCCGCATGAAAAAGCTTTTCCTTTTTGTATTAGCCATTCTACATTGCAGTTTGTTTTTTGGACAAAACTATAATGAAAATTTTCTTGACGGGCGCGTCATGTTTCGTATTAAAGGCGAAATTGCACCCAACAGATACCACAAAAATCAGGTAGATCCTAACATTTTCAGTCTTACTGAAGATATCAATGACTATCCTGAGTTGAAAGCATTATTGTCAGATGCACGTATTGTTCTTCTCGAAAGACCCAGTTATTTTACGGGAAAAAAAGAACTAATGAACATCTACCGCATAAGTTTTACGGAATATGCTAAAATCGATCAGATCGTTGAAAGATTGAGCCGTTTATCATATATTGAATTTGCATGTAAGGAACCCATTTATAAGACTGGTTTTATTCCAAACGACACTTATCACAGTGGAACAGACAAATGGTATCATACATTGGTTGGCTCTGAAAATGCATGGAATATCAGTCGAGGAAGAAATGGTGTTAAAATCGCTATTGTTGACAATGCCGTTTTTGCCAATCATTCAGATCTAACTACATTCAAACAATACGATGTAGCAGACAATGATAATGACGCGACCCCTCCTATTGTTTACGCAACAGATGCTGGCTGGTCTCATGGTACACACTGTGCTGGTTTAGCTACGGCAGATATCAATAACAGCAGGGGAATTGCTTCCTTAGGTGGAAATGTAGAGCTCATTGGAGTAAAAACCACACCCAACAGTGCTACCAATTCTGGAGCTGTTTACTATTCCTACGAAGGTGTGCAATGGGCCTGTCAGAATGGAGCCCATGTTGTGAGTATGTCCTATGGTGGACCTACTTCCAGCCCTGCCTTGCAAACACTTATCAACTCATATCCTGACGTAGTATTCCTGGCAGCAGCTGGTAATGATGGAAATACTACCGTACAGTATCCTGCTGGTTATAACAATGTAATCGGCGTTGGTTCAGTTAATAGCAATGATGCCCGTTCAAGTTTTTCCAATTACAATGGTACAACAACATTTGTTGACATTGCATCTCCTGGCGGATATTCAAATGGTGGTTTATTAAGTACAGTGTATACTACGGGTGCTAATTCTTATGACAAAATGGGGGGTACGTCTATGGCTACTCCTTTTGCTGCCGGTTTAGTAGGATTGATGCTTTCAGTGAATCCCAATCTGAGTCCAACACAAATTTTAAATTGCTTAACATCTACAGGTGTAAACATAAATCAAAATATTGGTCCAAGAATCAATGCATTGGCAGCACTGCAATGTGTTCAAACGACAGTAACAGCAGGTAATCCAATCGCAAACTTCTTTGGCACGCCCACCTCTATCAGAGAAGGAGACAGTGTAACCTTTTATGATAATTCTGCAGATGGAGGTAATGCCATCACTACCTGGAGCTGGAGTTTTCCTGGTGGTACACCCAGTACTTTTACAGGTCAAAACCCCCCTGCTATAACTTATGCCACAGCGGGGACTTATACAGTAAGTTTAACGGTGACAAATAGTCAAACTAACGCAAGTTCAACCAGAACAAATTATATTAATGTGAGTATTCCTCCTTATGGTGAATGGATTCCTCAAAATTCAGGTTTTGCTCAGGCTTCCAGAGGTATTTTCCATATATCCATCGTAGATCCTAATATTGTTTGGGCGACAGCTTATGATGGATCGGGCGGCGGAGCCAATGTACAACAATTCACAAAAACGATCAATGGCGGTACAACCTGGACACCCGGAACTATCAACGTTGGGAATACAGCTTTAGGCATTTCGATGATTCACGCTTTGGATGCAAATACGGCTTGGGTGGCTGCTTATCCAACTGCTGCCGGACAAACAGGAGGAATATGGAAAACTACCAATGGCGGAACTACTTGGACCAGACAAACTACAGCTACATTTAATAATGCTGCCTCTTTTACCAATGTTGTACACTTTTGGAATGCAAATGAAGGAATTTGTCAGGGAGACCCGATCAATGGCGATTTTGAAATTTACAGAACCACCAATGGTGGAACCAACTGGACATTAGTGGCTGGGGCCAATATTCCAAATCCTTTGAGTGGAGAATATGGATATACCAGACAAATCGAGGTAATTGGTGATACCGTATGGTTTACCACCAATCTCGGTAGAATTTACCGCTCTGTAAACAAGGGTGTCAACTGGACTGTTTCTCAATCGCCTCTGGCAGACTTTGGCGGTACAGCCATGAGTGGCAGCTTATCTTTCGCTACAGGTACAAGAGGTATGATAACAAATATCAATGGCCAGGTTTGGGAATCTTTAAATGGTGGAACAACCTGGACACAGCTTACAACAACAGGAACAGTTTTTGTAAATAGTCTTTGTTATATTCCCAATACTACCATAGCTTTTACAACAGGTGCAGGTGCAGGCGCTGCCGGTTCCTCCTACACTAATGATGGCGGTAGATCTTGGAATATTATAGATACGGAGCAGCATTTATTTGTTGAATTTATCAACCAGTCTGTGGGTTGGTCCGGATGGTTCAACACCTCTGCTACTCAAAATGGAATGTGGAAATGGAATGACTTGTCAAGTCCATTGCTTCCCGCTTTCAACGGCACTCCTTTCAATGTTTGTCAGGCTGATACAGTATTTTTTAGTGACCTGACGACGGGAGGCACACCTAATTCATGGCAATGGGTTTTCCCTGGAGGAACCCCTGCCAGCTCTACTTTACAAAATCCGCAGGTAATTTACAATACACCCGGTACATATCCTGTTACTCTAACAGTAAGTGATGGTAATTTTCAAAGTACATTCATTGATTCAACCTATGTAACAGTAGTTACACCAACTACAACCCCTTCTGCAATCAATGGAAATCTAACCCCTTGTCCTTTTACAACAGAATCTTATAACGTTACCAATACCCCGGATGTATTCTACAATTGGTCTTATGGAAATGGATGGACGGGAACTGCTTATCAGAACAGTATCAGTATTAACTTCAATGACAGTTCTGGAGTTTTATCTGTAGCTGCAGGAAATGCCTGTGGTTTGAGTGCTCCAACTTCTATCAACATTACGCCTATTTCAAATCCTACGGCTAATTTTAGCAGTACTTTAAATGGCTTAACTGTAAATTTCTCCAATAGTAGTACAAACGCTACTAATTATTTGTGGTTCTTTGGCACAGGTGATAGTTCGATCAGTTCAAATCCTGCATACAATTTTCCTGCGCCAGGATCTTACACAGTAGTTTTAATTGCTACGAATTCTTGTGGAATTTCTGACACTAGTACCCAAAATGTAACAGTCGTAGCCACTGGGCTGGAAGAGATTTTAGATGAATATAGCAGCATTCAACTCTTCCCTAATCCTGCAAAGGACTACATAACAATTTCTGGTATCCCAGGCCAATTGATTGGTCAAAGCCAACTGGAGTTGATTGATGTTTTAGGAAGAAAACTTTTTGAAGTTCCGGTTACTGAAAACCAAATTATCTTGCCATTAGAACAATTGGCTACAGGCATGTATCAGATAAGAATCAAAGAGAAAACATTTAAAGTGATTGTAAAATAATCATTTCTTCATTTTTAGAAAACCCTCAATAGTACTTTGACTTTTGAGGGTTTTCTAATATAGTAAACACATTTCTTTGGGAAAGAGGGCTTGAATTATATTTTGAATTTTGATATTTGCTTTTAATCCTTTAGATTTGTTGCTATTATTTCAAGGAGACAAACTTTTAATTATGAGCCATAATCAAAACATCTGGGGAACAGAAAAATTTCTATTAGGATTGATCACTTTCATTGTCGTTTTCTTAATGTTGTGGTCATATGTTTACTACATGAATGACGATTTTTTACCTATCGTAAAATAATAAGACAAGGGCGTTCTAATCGCCCTTTTTTTTATGAATGAACTAAGCTATAGCTTACAGGTTTTTATTTTCACATCAAAAGAAACCCAATTTATTACAGGAGATCAGGTGCCCCCCTTTCTCAATTCCCTTTTTTTTCATTCATTCAAAGAGATTTTAGCCCATCTACATCTTGGTCCGGATTTAATCATTTCTGACCAGCCATTCCCGATTGAAGTATTAGAAGAAATTAGTACCCATTGCCCTTATTCATTCCTCGTGTTAATTGCAGATTCATTACATGCCAGACAGCTGATTGAATTTGAAAGAAATAAAATGGGGAAGTCAATACTTTCTGAAGAGTTAAATCGCGAATGGTTCTTACATTTTGCAAATCACAGAATTCAAGTTTCTGATGTATCAGAATCCAAGCAAAACAAAATTGAATTAACTCATACCTATAAAAAATTGGGTTTGTACGGTTCGGGTAAAAACATGAAAAAATTATTCCGTAATCTGGAAAACGCTTCAAAAGGAGATCAACCTATTTTTCTTTTATCTGAAATTGGTTGTGAACAAGAGCTTTGTGGAAAGATCATTCACAGCCGCTCCAAAAGGAAAAATTCCCCTTATGTTTATGTTCATTTACAAAGCATTCCCCAAACCTTATTGGAACAAGAATTATTTGGCAGGGAAAAAGATATAAAAACAGCTCAACAAAGAACTACCGGATGGATTGAACAAGCCTCTGGTGGTACCCTGTTTTTAGATGGTATTGAATATTGCAGCCTTGAATTACAACAAAAATTATATCGGGCGCAGAAAGAGAAAAAATATTTGAAGCCAGGCGGAAATAATGTTGTTTTTTGGAATATTAGACTTGTTCTATCATCATCCCTTGATTTGGAAGAATTAAAAAATAAGGCTAGTATATTACCTGATTTATATTTCTATTTAAAAAGTAACTCATTCTCTATTCCCCCTCTCAGAAAAAGAAGTCAAGATATAATTACCCTGGCTCAATTTATTTTAAGAGAATTTCTAAAGCGTAATTACTTGAAAAATATTATATTTACTCAACAGGCAAAGGATGCCTTATTGCAATACAACTATCCAGGAAATCTTATTGAATTAAAATCATTGGTGGAAGCTGCTGCAACAATTTGTCCTGATACTGATATAAAAAAAGAACATTTACTTTTCCAACATTATACCTTTGTTGAACCTATTTTAAATGAGGACAAAACTTTGGAAGAATACAACAGGTTTATCATTTTACATACACTAAAAAAAAACAATCAGGATGTAATAGAGACTTCTAAAAAATTAAAAATTGGAAAATCTACTATATATCGAATGCTAAAAGATTTAAAAACCCAGAAAACCCCTGAAGATGAAGATTAATCTAACATACTTGAATGAAATTTGCGGAGGAGATTCTGAATTTATAGCTGAAATGTTAAAAACCTATATCGATGAGACTTCCAATGATATGCAACTACTTGAACAAGCCCTGAACTCGCTTGATATAAAACGAATAGGTTTTATTGCGCATAAAAGTAAATCAGCTTTCAAATTATTAGGAATTCAAAAACTTGCAGAAGTAGCAGAAAAAACGGAGAAAGAGGCCAAATCTGAAACGGCTACCATAGAATTACTTCAACCAGGTGTTCATTTCATCTTGGAAAATGTAAGCATAAGCTTTGATGAAGCTTCTAAATTGATTAAAGAACTAAGAAATACAAAATAATTTAGTTTTTCTTTCTTAGATTAGGTAGAAGAGAAGGAACTTCTTTCAAATATAATTGAAAATCAGATCTTGTACTGAGTAGCCTTTTCTCTTTCATAGGAATACTCGCAAAAATAAACATTAATATCATACCTACAGATCCAAGAGTTGTCCACCATGGAGCACCGGAAGAGACTCCAATCAAAGCCAATCCAACCCAAAAAAGCATTTCACCCAAATAATTGGGATTTCTAATTTGACCCCAAAGTCCTGATCTTATCGTTGTACCCTTAATTCTTGATACATTTTTTCTTTCCGCATAAAGCGTATTGTCTGCAAATAATTCCAATAATACGCCCATCAATGAAACTGTATTCCCTAAAATGATGCCGGCATTTAAATCATGGGGCATAGAACTATCGTATAAACTGAACAATCCAGTCATTGATAAAAAAACAATCAGTGTGGGATACAAATGAATTGCGGAGAAATTAATCCATTGAAAGTGCTTGCCAAATTGCTTGCGAAAATTGACATAACGCCAATCTTCATGATCCCAGCCCGACCAACTACGATACCAGTTATGAGAAAGTCTCCAGGACCAGAAACTAAGGGTAAAAGCTGTTAGAAATTCTGAAATTCCCCAAAAAATATACCCGTTCACAAACCATTGTACAATAAACAAAAATGGAATATATGACCAGTAGGCATCATAAACACTACTATTCTTTTTCCATATCGAAAAAACAAAGCAACTTAAAGTCATTCCAAAATCAGCTATCAAAAACCTAAGCATTTCATTTGGCAAAGACAAATACTGATATGTAATTACACCAACTAAAGTGATGAAGACATAAATAATGATAATCTCAAGGCTGTCTTTGCTTTTTTGACTCATAATTGCAAGGGATTGTAATGGGTTAATTCCAATATTTTTGGTTCCAATTCTTTGATTTTTTTGAATGATGAAGCATGATTCCATTGTACTTTGGCCCATTTGATTACAAGACCTTTGGCATGTTTATCTTCATCATGAGTGGCAAGGATAAACTTGGGATCTAAGACTTCGTCTAAATGTTTTACACCGGCTAAGCCTGGTGATATGAGGCCACCCAGAAAAAAAGGTAATCTGAATTCATTGAAAGAAGTTACCAACAAATCAACATGATCAAGTGTCACACTTTCTTTAAAAAAGTATCCGTGGGGAGCAAAAAAAATACGTTGGTTTGACCCTTTTAGCATGTAGGCATCGTAGATAGGGTCCATTTTCCGATTTGTGGGATACCACTGAATCTCAATATCCTGAAACTTGATACTTGTTTGTCTTGTATGAAACAAAAGCAACTCAACATTTGGCAGGCAAGCTTGAATCTTAGCTTCCAAATAGGCAGGGGCTAAAACAATTTTGGGATTTAATTTCTTTAAAGTGATTTCATGAAAATGATCAGGATATTTCTGTGTTATCAAAACTGCATCAAAGGATGGTAATTGATCATATGGCAAGGGGGCTGTTCTGTGCCATTGGGTGTTGAACCAGGAAAAGAAATCACCCTCAACTCCTTCCAGCCAAGGATCTACCAGTATCTTGCTGTTGTCCAACTGAAACAGCCAGCTATTGTCCATATTTAGTCTTTGTACAAGCATATTCTAATCTTCGATAACAATCTAAGGTTCTAATGGTTTATTCATTGGTCTTTATTTCCTCTTTTTCATTCTTTCCTTGAAATAGTTTTGATTCTTGTGAATCCAGGCATTTAAAGAAAGAACCATTCGAGGGAAAAGTCTTTTAAGTGACCACAATATCCAAGACTTAGCTGGTAAAATAATATAAAATTTATTTCTGGCAACTGCTTTCAAAATGCGTAAAGCCACCTCATCTGCTTCTAAACCTGAGTTTGCAATCAATAAGCGAGCCATCTCTTTTGACTCTTCAGTTCCTCTTGCTTTTTCTACAATATTTGTTTTGAAAAAGGTAGGCATAACAACACTGACCCCAAGCCCATTAGATTTATACTCTGCAAATAGAGTTTCAGACAGTGACAAAACGGCTGCTTTACTTACATTATAGGGTGACATGCCCGGTAAATTAGCAAAAGCAGCAGCACTGGCAATATTCACAATGTGTCCGGATTTTTGATTAATAAAACTAGGTATAAAATAATGGCAACCGTGCAACACACCCATTTGATTCACAGAAATAACCCAGTTCCAATTTTCTATGGTATATTCCTCAAAAGGGCTACCTTCTCCAACGCCAGCATTATTTATCAGCAGGTCTATTCCACCCGCGTAGATTAGATAATTTTGAGTTACAATTTCATAGTCTTTGGGTTGTGAAACATCTAAAAAATAAAAACGAATGCGACTATTGTCGTTTCCAAATTTTTGTTTCAATTTATCGAGCTCTTCCATTTGGTTGTCAGCCAAACCCAGGGTCCAGCCATCTTGATAAAGTAATTCAGCAAAAGCCTTTCCCAAACCAGATGCAGCTCCTGTAATAAAAGCTCTTTTGTTTTTATATTTTTTAGATAATCCTAATTTCATTTGAAATTCTATTCATTTATATTTTTGATAAATAAATACAAGCCTGTTATTTAATTTACAAGGTAAAAGTAAAAAAGAAAATTTTGTTGGAACTATTATTTCAATTTTAATGCCTCCCTCCTTAATTGTAAAATTGCAGATAAAATAGATTAATCAAAAAGAGTATTCAAAACTATAGTTAGTGTTAGATTTTATTTTTTTAGGTAAATCATCATAACTTTACCTGAATCAAAAGCAAAGGTACTCCTTGTTTTTTTACACATTCTTACTTACATATGACTTCAAAAAATAAATACTACGTTGTTTGGAAAGGAAATCAACCTGGAATTTACAATAGCTGGGATGAATGCCAGATGCAAATAAAAGGATTTAAAGGTGCTGTTTACAAAGCCTTTGAAAATCTAACAGAGGCACAAAACGCCTTTCAAAATCAACCCATATTTAAAAAAGCCACTAAGGAAAATAAAGTAAAAGAACATAGTCAAATCATTTGGGAAAGCATTTCTGTAGACGCAGCCTGTAGTGGAAACCCAGGCCTGATGGAATATCGAGGAGTGAATACAAAAACTAAAGAGCAAATTTTTCACCAGGGTCCCTTCCCGATCGGAACTAATAATATTGGCGAGTTTCTGGCTATTGTGCACGCTTTGGCCCTCTGTCAAAAAAAAGGGCTAGACCGATTGGTTATTTATACAGATTCAAAAACAGCCATGAGCTGGCTAAAAAACAAAAAAGTTAAAACGAATTTAGAACAAAACCATGCGACTGAAATTTTATTTGACCTCATCCGAAGAGCTGAGCTCTGGCTGCAGTCAAACAGCTTTAGAAATCCGATCATCAAATGGGAAACTGATACCTGGGGTGAGATCCCCGCAGATTTTGGTAGAAAATGATTATTCCTCGTAAAATTTTTCCAACCATTTAAATTGAGTTTCATTAATATGATCTTTCTCTCTTTTAATAAATTCGATAAAAGCCTTTGACAGAGGTGAAAATCTCTTCCCTTTTACCCAAATCAAACTCCAAGTATTTTTAATCGGCAAACCTTTCATCGGAATAATTTTTAGTTCCTTTCTTTCCAGTTCATTTCTCAAACCACTCAGTGACATAATAGAATATCCTAATCCGGCTAAAATAGCTTGTTTCACAGCCTCATTAGATGTGAGTTCTATTTTTTTATCTATTGTAACATCGTTCTTTTGAACAAAACGCTCCATCATTTGCCTCGTCCCAGAACCATACTCTCTGTAAATTAAAGGACAATCACTGAAAGAAATCTTTTTATTTTTAATGAAATTAAACTCATATTGAGGATTTCCAATAAGATAAAGCCTGTTTTCAATCAGATCTATTTTCTCAAAATTTTGGTCATTGGGTATCAAAGTAACCAAGGCAAAATCCACTTCATTTTTTTCTAGTGCATCAAAAACCCTGTTCCTGTTTGTTACATCCATGTAAAGTTCAATCGCCGAATTATTAGTCAAAAAATTAGTTAAATAATAAGGCATCACATATTTTCCAGTAGAAACGACTGCAATTTTTAATTTGCCAGTTAGCAACCCTTTGTAAGACATTGTCTTAAATTTAAGGGTTTCTGCCTCCTTCAATATATTCTCTGCCACTATGGCAACTTCTTTTCCAAAATCAGTAATAAAAATTTTTCTCCCAACAATTTCAGTTAGTGGAACATCAAACTGATCTTGAAAATTTTTTAATTGAATTGACACAGCTGGTTGTGTTAAATTCAATTCTTCAGATGCTTTGGTAACACTCTGATTTTCTACTACTTTCAAAAAAATATACAATTGATTTAGAGTATAATTCATAAGTTTTAATATATTAATTACATATTAAAGATAAATATAAATTTATGATTATTCTACTCATTTTTGCAATGACTTAAAAAAATTAATACAAAAAAATTTATGACTCAAATAAAAACAGTCTTATTCTGTATTCTAATTTTTATATGTGGATGCATCTCTCCTTCCAATGGGATTGATGAAGCGGTTGACAAACCCCTGACAGAAATGATCGTAATTTTTTTGGGGACCCTAAGCCTTAGTATTATTTTTTACATCGGGTTAGACATGCTTCAATATGTTAAAAAAAACAAACTAATATGAAAAGAATCACAATTGCGAAAGGAGATGGAATTGGTCCTGAAATAATGGAAGCGACCTTGGAGATATTGACAAAATCAAACGCACAACTTGTTTTCGATGAGATTAATATAGGTGAAAAGGTTTACCTGGCAGGTAACAAGTCTGGTATCGCAAATGAATCATGGGAAACTATTATAAAAAATAAGATTTTTTTAAAGGCTCCCATAACAACTCCCCAAGGTGGTGGTTACAAAAGTTTAAATGTCAGTACACGTAAATTTTTAGGTCTTTTTTCTAATGTTAGACCCTGTAAGAGTTTACACCCCTACGTCGCTACGAAGCATCCAGTCATGGATCTGGTAATTATAAGAGAAAATGAAGAAGATCTTTATGCAGGAATTGAACATCAGCAAACAGATGAAGTGGTTCAATGCCTTAAATTAATCTCTAGGCCCGGCTCTGAAAAAATTATCAGATATGCCTTTGAATATGCCAAGCAAAACAATAGAAAAAAAGTCAGTTGTTTTACCAAAGACAACATAATGAAGCAAACAGATGGGCTTTTTCATCAAATCTTCAATGAAATTGCTTTGGAATATCCACAAATCCAAAAAGAACACTGGATAGTAGATATTGGTGCTGCCAAACTCGCTGATCAACCTGAAAATTTTGATGTAATCGTTTTACCTAATTTATATGGCGACATTTTAAGCGACGTTGCGGCTGAAATTACTGGATCAGTAGGTTTGGCTGGCTCCTCTAATATAGGTGAAACCTGTGCAATGTTTGAAGCAATACATGGCTCTGCTCCTGACATTGCAGGAAAAAATATAGCTAATCCATCTGGTCTGATACAAGCATCAGTCATGATGTTAGAACACTTAGGAGATTTTCAGACGGCGCAATTGATACAAAATGCCTGGCTTAAAACAATAGAGGATGGCATTCACACGGCCGATATTTTTAAGGAAGGTATTAGTAAAATTAAGGTGGGAACCCAAGAATTTGCTCAGGCTGTGATACAAAATTTTGGTAAGAAAGCAACTCACTTTAAAACAGAAAACCCATTTAAGCCCTCTCCCATACAGCTACCTCCCTACATCCGAAAACAAGCTGCAAAAAAAGTACTTGTTGGTGTTGACGTTTTCGTTCATTGGAGAGAAACTGCTCCCGAAGCCTTGGCTGAAATTCTTCAAAAAATCAATACTACTCATCTATCCCTTACCATGATAACAAACAGAGGAATAATGGTTTGGCCTAAAAAATTTGACGAAACTTTTTGTACTGACCATTGGAGATGCAGATTTTACCAAAATGAAAATTGCACAGTTAGCAATATGGACATAATTCAAATTTTACAATCTGCAATTGAACAAAAACTTGATGTAATCAAAACAGAAAACCTATACTTCCTTAACGATATACCAGCTTTTTCTCTGGGTCAAGGTCAATAAATATTGTATAACAAATGTTTCAGGGAAGAGAATTAACAATTGTAACAAAACATGGTAAAGAAAATATCTTTTTCCCCCTTTTTGAACAACATTTTAAAATAGGGTCCTATCATGTTCCTAAGATTGATACAGACCAGTTAGGTACTTTTACAGGAGAAGTTGAGAGATCTTTTAACCCCCTTGAAACAGTCAAAAGAAAGTGCCAACTTGGACATGTCAATACAGGCAATGATCTTGTTATTGCCAATGAAGGATCCTTTGGTCCACATCCGGATGTTTTTTTTACTTCGATAGCCGAAGAAATAATTTATCTAATTGATTATCATAACAATATTGAATGTTTTGTAAAACATATTAGCTTCGAAACAAACTTTTTAACTACAGAAATTACCTCAATACATCAGTTGAAAAGATTTGTAGAAAAAGCAAAATTTCCATCACATGCACTAATCATTAGAAAAGACCGGTATAACTCAGAAGAAATTATTAAAGGGATAAAACATTGGGATACTTTAGTAGAGCATACGGAAGAATATTTATTAAAATTTGGAAAATGCCTGCTTGAAACTGATATGCGTGCGATGAATAATCCTACCAGAATGAAAGTAATTGAAGAGGCAACCAACCTTCTCATACAAAAACTCCAAAATTCTTGTCCACAATGCTGCAAACCTGGATTTGGTCGAACCAAATCTAATTCTGGACTTCCATGTTCTCTCTGTGGTCTGCCAACCTCATCTCTTTTCTCTTATGATTTTGAGTGTTCATATTGTCACCACACAGAAACTATCTTCTATCCTTACCAAAAAAAAGTAGAGGATCCAATGTATTGTAACTATTGTAATCCCTAATTGTAAGTTTATGAATTACCAACTTCTGTTAGAAAATATTAGTAACCCTGCTCTCTTATTTTTTATATTAGGTATTGTTGCTGTTTTGGTGAAAAGTGACCTGGAAATCCCCCAAAATTCATCGAAATTTATTTCACTCTATCTCTTGTTTGCAATTGGCTTTAAAGGAGGTCAGGAACTTTCTAAAGAGGTATTACAACCTGAAATTTTGTTTGCAATGCTTTTTGGAATAAGCATTTCTATGTGTATCCCATTCTACACATTCTTTATTTTAAAAAAAAGATTGAATATCTATGATGCGGGGGCAGTTGCAGCAGCGTATGGCTCTGTCAGCGCTGTAACTTTTGTTACAGCAGCAAGTTACCTCGAATCTCTTAAAATGAGCTTTAACGGGCATATGGTGGCGGTTATGGCCATGATGGAATCCCCTGCTATCATTGTTGGTTTGATTCTGATTTCTATGTATAACAATGAAAAAAGCCAGGCAATAAACAAGGTTAATTTATTAAAGCATGCTTTTACCAATGGAAGTGTTTTATTGATTTTAGGAAGCTTGTTAATTGGTTTTATTGCTGACGAAAAACAGGCTGATGGGATAAAACCTTTTACTACTGACTTATTCAAGGGTTTCTTAGCTATTTTCCTATTGGATATGGGAATCACGAGTGGCAGAAAATTACAATCTTTTTTTTCATTTGGTTGGTTCCCTCTACTCTTCTCTATTTTCGCTCCATTAATCAATGGTTCTTTGGTCGCTTTTCTGAGCCAGTATTTTATTACAGATACTGCAGATCGATTTATTTTTGCTATTCTGGCTGCAAGCGCTTCTTACATTGCTGTGCCTGCAGCTATGCATATTTCTGCGCCGAAATCAAATCCAGGACTTTTCATTCCAATGGCCTTAGCCATTACTTTTCCATTTAATATCACAATTGGATTTCCAATTTATCTCAGTATAATTCAATGAATTACAATTAGCAGAACTCAGACTTTAGCCATAGAATATAACTTTCATATTTTTCAAAATCCTTAGCCTGTTTTAAAGGATATAATCTTTTTTCTGCTGTAGGAGCAAAATAATAACTGTAACTATCGTCTGAAGCAAAAAGAAATCCTTCCGGAAAAAATTGTATTAATTCCTTCCACTTGGAAGACCATTCCTTGATCAGAAAGGTCTCTGTCATCATGAGATCATCCTTTGTTTCCTCTGCAAATACTTTGATACCTTCCCAATGAAAAGAATGTATTCTCGAATTTATAAATCCATTTTTGGCCAACTGATGACTTAGATTCTTTGACATCTTATACGTGGCAAAGATTTTGCCTTTGAACCCATGCTGTCTTTTTTGAATAATTAAATCTCCATGAAGAAAATCTGTGGCAGCCTTTACTTTCCATCGAATAGCACTGCTGTGAAACATCCCATAATCATGTTTTATTCTTACCCAATGTGAAGAATAGACCTCAGCATTGGGTTTCCTGAAAAAGGGACAAGAGACTATAATTTTATGATCAATTGGTTGCCCTGGCAGGTAACTAAATTCTTTTCCTATAAACAATAGTATTTTTCGAAGTACTTCTCTTTTAAAAGATTCATTGAAATACAACTTCAAAAATGTATCCAATTTGTAAACACCATACAAATAGAGGAAGGCAAAGAGTAAAAATATCCAGGATAACAAAGACCACAAAACAGGAAAAAAAAGAAAACTGAGCGCAATAATCAGATAAAAAAAAGATAGAAAACGATTTCTTTGCGAAATAAGCTGAACAATCAATGGATGAAGCTGATCATTAAAAAATCTTCTGAATTCTGCGGACCTTTCAATTTGCATTACTTTCTGGCTAATACTTTTCTAACGGCCTCTACCACATGGACCGGATCCAATCCATATTTTGTCATCAAATGTGGTACCTCTCCACTTTCTCCAAAACTATCTTGAACAGCGACCATCTCCATGGCAGTAGGTAGCTTACGCGATAATAAGCCCGCAATGGTTTCACCCAGTCCTCCCATGAAATTATGTTCTTCCGCTGTCACTACAGCCCTGGTCTTTGCTACTGAAGCCAAAACAGCTTTCTCGTCTAAGGGTTTTATTGTATGAATATTGATCAACTCCACACTGATTCCCTCATTCGCTAAAGTTTTTGCAGCTTCAATTGCATTCCAGACCAAATGCCCAGTAGCAAAAATAGTAACATCTGTTCCTTCATGCAGTCTCAACGCCTTCCCTATCTCAAAAGGAAGGTTTTCTGTAAACATAGGCCAGGAAGGTCGACCAAAACGAAGATAAACCGGACCTTGATAATCAGCAATCGCAATTGTTGCCAGCTTTGTTTGGTGATAATCACAAGGATTTATTACTGTCATACCCGGTAGCATTTTCATTAGTCCGAGGTCTTCCAAAATCTGATGGGTTGCACCATCCTCGCCTAATGTCAACCCTGCGTGAGAAGCACATATTTTTACATTTTTTTCTGAATATGCTATGGATTGGCGAATTTGATCATATACCCTACCCGTAGAAAAATTAGCAAAGGTGCCTGTATAAGGAATTTTTCCTGCTGTAGCCAAACCTGCTGCAATGCCCATCATGTTGGCTTCTGCGATCCCGGTTTGAAAAAATCGTTCTGGAAATGCCTCAATAAATTTTTCCATTTTCAAAGATCCGATAAGGTCTGCACATAAAGCTACTACCTGATCATTTGATTGGGCAACCTCAAAAAGACCGTCACCAAAACCGTCACGAGTTGCTTTTTTACCAATGCTGACTAAATTATTTAACATAATAATTATTTTAAAGATAGAATTTTAATGAAAATAGAATGAGTAGCAGATTAATAGTCTCCCAAGGTTTCTTCTAGCTGAGCTAAGGCTCTTTCTGTGAGCTGATCATTGGGAGCTTTTCCATGCCATTCATGAGTGCCAGCCATAAAGTCAACTCCATGACCCATATTGGTTTTCATTAAAATTACGACAGGTTTGTTTGATCTACTTCTGGTTTTAGCCTCAGCAAAACTACCTAATACCGAATCCATATCATTTCCTCTTTCGTTGTGTAAAACCTCCCAACCAAAGCTTTTCCACTTGCCCTCCAAGTCTCCCAAACTCATTACTTTATCGTTCGGACCATCAATTTGCTGGCCATTCCAATCCACGGTAACAATCAAATTATCAACCTTATGATGCGCTGCAAACATAGCAGCTTCCCAAATCTGACCTTCTTGCAACTCTCCGTCACCTGTCAAAACATAAACCAAAGCATTGTCTTTTTGCAGTTTTTTTGCCAAAGCAATACCTATCGCTACAGACAATCCCTGACCTAATGAACCACTGGCGATTCTTACACCCGGCAGATGATCATGTGTGGTTGGGTGTCCTTGCAAGCGAGAATTCAACCGGCGAAATGTTGCCAATTCTGACACTGGAAAAAATCCTGACCGGGCCAAAACACTATACCAAACTGGAGAAATATGTCCATTGGAAAGTATAAAAACATCTTCATTCTTTCCGCTCATCTCAAAATTGGTACTGTAATTCATAACACCTCCCTTATAGAGTGCTGTAAAGAATTCAACACAACCTAAAGAACCACCAGGGTGGCCACTTTGAGGAGCATGCACCATTCTGATGATATCTCGACGAACCTGAGATGCAAATTTTTTGAGTTGCTGTATGTCGTTCATAATAAAGTTTGACGAAGCTTGACTTGTGATTATAATATTAATTTTCAGTATTCGATTCTTCCACCTTTACTTCAGGCTTCATTTGAGGGAAGAACAACACTTCCTGAATAGTTGTCTGGTCGGTCATCAACATGGTCAGCCTGTCAATACCAATTCCCAATCCAGAAGATGGCGGCATGCCAAATTCAAGCGCTCTCAGGAAATCTTCATCCATCGACATGGCTTCATCGTCCCCGCGTTCTGCCAGGCGAAGTTGCTCTGCAAATCTCGCACGCGGGTCAATCGGATCATTCAATTCAGTGTACGCGTTGGCAATTTCCTTACCCATGACAAACAATTCGAATCGTTCTACCAAACCCTCTTTACTACGATGTTTTTTGGCTAAGGGCGTCATTTCTATGGGATAATCCGTAATGAAGGTAGGCTGAATCAGATTTGCTTCTGTCGTCTCACCGAAGATTTCATCAATCAGTTTTCCGCGACCCATACTGGGATCCACTTCGATTCCAAGATTTTTACAAAGGTTGCGAAGCGCTTCCTCGTCCATATTGCTGACATCATGACCGCTGTGTTTTTTTATCGCATCGTAGATACTTAGTTTTTCGTATGGCCCCTTGAAATCTACCGTATGGGTCGTAAATTCCTTTCCCATTTGCTTTCTGATCTCGATAGCTGTTTTTCCATGCACCACCGTTGTAATTTTTTCCAATAACTCCTCTACCATACCCATCATCCAAATGTAATCCTTGTATGCCACATAAATTTCCATGGAGGTAAATTCTGGGTTGTGCGTTCTGTCCATTCCTTCATTTCTGAACATTTTACCTATTTCATAAACGCCGTCAAATCCTGCAACAATCAATCTTTTTAAATATAATTCATTGGCGATTCGAAGAAATAAATCTGTATCTAAGGTATTGTGATGCGTTTGAAAGGGTCTGGCAGCAGCACCTCCATGTATGGCCTGTAGAATAGGTGTCTCCACTTCCAGCCATCCCTGATTGTCAAAATACTTACGCATCTCTGAGATTACCCTGGATCTTGTGATGAAAATATTTCTGAAGGCTGGATTTACGGTCAGATCCACATATCGCATTCTGTATCGCAATTCAGGGTTCAAAAAGGCATCATATACCTTTCCTTCTGCATCTGTTTTCACTATGGGTAAAGTACGAATTGCCTTACTCAAAAACGTAAAGGAAGAAACATGTATACTAATTTCTCCCATTTTGGTAATGAAGACATAACCCTCAACACCTAAATAGTCACCGATGTCTACCAACTTTTTAAAAACCTCTTCATAGAGTGTTTTATCCTCTGTAGGACAAATATTGTCTTGACCTACATACAACTGTATCCTCCCGGTTTGATCCTGCAACTCTGCAAAACTGGCTTTTCCTTTTCCACGAATTGCCATAATTCTACCTGCAAGGCGAACAGATTGATATTGATCAGCATTTTCTTCCTTGAAATTTTCCTTGATGGGATTAGCAAAATGTGTTACTTGAAAGGCTTCTGCCGGATAGGGATTTACTCCCAATTCAAATAATTTTTTCAGATTTTCAATTCTTTGAATTTCTAATTCATTTAAATTTCTTGATCCAAGCGTTTTTGAATCTATGATTTCTTGAAGCAAAAGTATCCAGCTTTCATGCTTTACATTAGAAGGAAGAGACATAATTTATACTGCTTTTACACTAGGTTGATTTAAAATTAGGCTTTTATTTGATTATAAAATCAGTGCTCACAGCAGGGTTCGAACCTGCAACCTTCGGCTCCGGAAACCGACACTCTATCCAATTGAGCTATGCAAGCTGTTGTGCAAAACTAACAATTTTTCAACCTTTTTTGTTAACTTTATACTGATTGTATATATTTATATCAGACAATATTTTAATCCTTAACTTTCTAACAAATTCTTATGAGCCTAGAACCTTATTATTTAAAAGTAGAGAATACCATTCAAAGTCTTGGTGTAGATCCTGTTCTGTGCCGTAATGAATCAGCGGGTCAGTGGACATTAACCAAAGGCTCTGCAACCGTTTGGATTGATGTTTTCCCAGCAGCCAACAATAGTGGTTATCTCGGATATCTAAGGATAATGGCCAAACTTTCTGATATTCCCAGCACAAACAGAGAGGCATTCTTTCAGGAGCTTCTCGAAATCAGTTACGATTTGTATGGTGTAGCCATTACAAAATTTGAACAAACCATATATGTCAAAATGATCCGTGAACTGGAAGGAATTGATGAAAGCGAAATACTTGCATCCTTCAATCGTGTGGGTTATTATACAGATAAATATGATGATGAACTTAAAAATAAATATTTCCCCGCCACGCCTCATCAGCCTGGAGAGCCCGGCTAAGCACTTTGTCGATTTATACTGAAATTTCGCTTTTGGTTATTATAATATTATCCAAAAGTCTGACACCGTCAATCACAACAACCGCACAAATGGCAATATCCACACCCTTGGGAATTTCTGTTAATGAGGTCAGATTATCTAATTGTACTATTTCAAAATACTCTACCTGCTCTATACCTAATGATTGAAGCGTGGAAACGGCATGTTGAATCAGATTTGTGCAATGGGGGAAAGGCTGAGATGTAATCTGGTAGGAAATATCTTGCAGAACCTTGTAAAACAAGGGAGCCAAAGCCCTCCCTTCCGGACTTAATCTGATGTTCCTTGAACTCAATGCCAACCCATCTGATTCTCTTACAATAGGCACAGAAACCAGATTTACCTGTAGATGAAACCAGTTAATCAAATGTCTCACTATAGTAAATTGTTGTAAATCCTTTTGTCCCATAAAAAGGGAATCGGGCTGAACCAAATCGAGAAGTCGATAAACAACTTCTACTACCCCTTGAAAATGTCCTGGTCTCATTTTCCCCTCCATTGTTTGATCCAAACCAAGCAAGGGCAATTCAATAGGGTGATAATCCAATGGATAAATAGTTTCTACTTCTGGCAAAAACAACAAATCGCACTGAATTTGTTCTAACATCTGAATATCCTTTTCAATCGGTCTGGGATATTTGATTAAATCATTTGGATCGTTAAATTGTTTTGGATTTACAAAAATAGAACAAATCACATAATCACAACTTTGCTGAGCCTCTACGATTAATGCTAGATGCCCCTCGTGTAAAGCGCCCATGGTAGGAACAAAACCCAGGCGGGAAGAAACAGATCTCCTTCCTCTTAATTCCGATTCAAGCTCATGGATCAAACGTACTATTTTCATTGGCTTTGCTTACAAATCCTTAGAAAAGAAAGGATTTCCTTAAAAATTGCGGAAAGTCTTATTTTTTTTGTAATTTTGCAAACCCTTTATCATACTTTTTATTACTTGTTTTAAACTTTTGAAAGATTATATGGCTGAAAAAAAGAGAATCCTTGTTGTAACACAAGAATTTCACCCCTTTACTGACGAATCTTTTATCGCCAACATTACTCACGCCTACTCTCAATACCTACAGGAAAATGGCATGGAAGTTAGAATTCTAATGCCCCGATTTGGCAGTATTAATGAAAGAAGGCACAGACTCCATGAGGTAGTTCGACTTTCAGGTATGAATATCACAGTCGACGACGATGATTATCCTCTCATAATTAAAGTGGCCAGCCTTCCTGGCACAAGAATGCAAATTTACTTCCTTGACAACGAAGAGTTTTTCAAGAGAAAGAAAATGTTTACAGACCAAGACGAAAAGCCTTTCGAAGATAATCTGGACAGGATGATATTTTTTGGTAAAGGTGTAATAGAAACTGTGAAAAAATTTGGCTGGGCACCTGATTTAGTTCATTGCCATGGATGGATGACGAGTTTGATACCTGCCTATATGAAGAATCATTTCAAGAATGAACCTATTTTCAGATCGGCAAAATTTGTTTACACTCCGTACACTGATCCGGCGCAGGTATCCCCAAATGATCCAACCCGATTCAGTGCTAAAATTAGTTCAAACCAAATGACTACTGATTGCGCAGATTGCTATGTCACAGAGGGAAAACTAGACTTACACAGAGGTGCCGCTCAATTTTCTGATGCTATTGTAATTAGTAGTGAAATGTCAATGGAAGCTCCAACTGAAGTTCCTGTACTTTGCTCCGAATTACTTCCTGACAACAAAGATTGGTCAAGTTATCTGGACTTTTTTAACCAACTTATGCTGAAAGCAGAACAAACAGTATAATTTGAGACGTACATGCTAAAAAAAATCTCACTATCATTCCCTCTGATTCTTCTCTTATTGGCTTTTTGTTCCTGTAGCAAACCCTCTGATTTGGGCTTAAGCCTTGTAGAAACAGATCCACTGGATATCGTTTTTACCGATTCTGTTTCTTTGGCTTTCAGCACAGTTGAAACAAACCCTGCACCTTCTGATAATAGAAGCAGATGGTTGTGCGGTTATTATCTGGATCCAATTTTTGGACCTTCCTCTGCGGGTCTTTATCTTAATTTTAGACTAAGTACCACCAATGCGGAATTTCCCAATGCAAGATTTGACTCCCTGGTTCTAACCTTGCAATATGATAGTATCGGACATTATGGAGCCGCTTTCGATCAATTTGGACCTCAAAGCTGGGAAGTTTACAGACTTACTGAGCTTATGGAGCCCGACAAGACCTACAATTCTGATAAAGACTTTAGCTTGGGTCAACTTGTAGCGCAAATTCAATTTACACCTCAGATTTATGATAGCGTACTCGTTCAGGGTGCTTACAAAAAACCACATCTTAGAATTCGATTGGATGATGATTTGGGAAGAGATCTGCTTGACCCAGACTCTGCCATTTATGTCAACAATACCATTTTTAAAAATCACCTTAAAGGATTTTATATTAAACCCAAAGAGAATTCGGGAAATAATGGCATACTTCGATTTTTCCCAAGTTCTTCCATGACAAGACTTACCCTTTTTTATACAGACTCAAGTGGTATTGCCAAAACCTACGACTATATCAATGACAGTGATGCTGAATCTGTTTTGAGATTCGACCATCAGTACCAAAACACAAGGGTTTTGCTGAATAGCACCTTTGATACAGTCTCTTATATGCAGGGAATGAATGGTGCGGCGGTTAAAATCGAATTTCCTGATTTATTGAATCTGGGTAAAATGGTTGTTAACAAAGCCGAACTCATTGTTTATGTTGCAGGTGAAGATGATCGAAACTACAAAACCCCCAATCAAATTTTTGCCCTTCAAAAAAACAGCTCTGGAGAGTTAAGTATTATAGACGATGTTTCGAATTCTATTACTAGAAGTCCGCTCTCACCCTATCAAATTTTCGGAGGAACTTTAAGTAATGAGGGAGATAAAAGATTTTTCAGATTGAATATCTCCAAGTACTTACAATTGTTGGTAGATGGCAAACTAAATGAAAATGCACTTTATCTGCAAACCGCAGCAATCACAGACAGTAATAGAATGCTTTTGGCTAATCAGAAAAGCACCTCATTACAGGCTAAATTATATTTAACTTACACCAAGGTTCAATAATTCCCTATTTTTTAACCCAGACTTTTATGTGTGGAATCGTAGCTTACATTGGAAATAAAGATGCTTATCCGATTCTAATCAAAGGTTTACAAAGATTAGAATACCGAGGATATGACAGTGCAGGTGTTGCACTAATTGATTCAAAATCAAGTCTCATTAAAACCTTTAAAAGGAAAGGCAAGGTGCAAGATTTGGTGGAATTTGCCTCTGGTGCAAACACCCTAAGTCATGTGGGGATCGGTCATACACGTTGGGCTACCCATGGAGAACCGAATCATACCAATGCACATCCTCATTTGTCGGGAAAGGGTAACCTCGCCATCATTCACAATGGTATCATTGAAAACTATGGTCCTTTACGCAAAATGTTGGAAAAAAATGGCCACACCTTTCATAGCGAAACAGATACAGAGGTTTTAATTCATTTTATTGAAGAGATTCAGGATAAAGAAAATATTGATTTAGCTGAGGCTGTCAGACTGGCCTTGTCGCAGG
>CAZNNX010000028.1:0-5395 GCA_964574485.1 uncultured Saprospiraceae bacterium
TAATAAAAATAACAACATACATTGCTTGTTTTTTGAATGTATTTCAAGTGAAATCACAACAGATTTCCGGAACTCTTTCCCAGTTGTCTAATCAAAGCATCAAGCTGGAAGCTTTCAATGGATTTAAGACCTATCCGATAGCCAATACAGCCATAGATGAGAAAGGAAATTTCAAACTGATATATTCCAAATCAGATTATGGTCTCGGCTATTTGATGTCGGCTGACAACAAAGCGTTTTTTGTGATTTTAAACGGGGAGGATATTGTTATCGAAGGAGAGTCACTGATAAACACAACTACACTTAAAACCAAAAAAGGAAAGGAAAACATCGCTTTTGCACGATATGCTTCTGAGCATCCCAGAAGAGAGCAGGCTTTGAGCGCCTGGAAGTATCTCGAGAAAATTTATCAACTTGATTCTCTTTTTTCTGTTCAACAATCACCCAAAACTGCCATTGAAAAGGAAATGAATCGAATCAAAAAGGAAGATGAAGATTTCCTGAAAGGATTGGAATCCAAATCCTATGTGGCTTGGTATCTTCCGGTTCGAAGACTAGTCAGTGATGTCTCAACCATTGCACAGTACAGAACTGAAGAAATTCCGGCAACTATTGCTGCTTTTCGAAATCTGGATTATACTGACGAGAGATTATATCGCAGCGGTTTACTTCGAGATGCGGTAGAAAGTCATTTCTGGTTATTAGAAAATTGTGGAAAATCTTTGGATACTGTTTTTATCGAAATGAAACTGTCCATAGATGCCATGATGATCAAATTGATCAAGGATGAGAAAAAGTTGAATGAGATCACGGATTATCTTTTTGATTTATTGGAAAGACATAGTTTGTTTCAGGCATCGGAATATCTGGCTTTAAAAGTATTGAATGAAGTCAGCTGTACCATCGACAGTGACTTGGCAAAACAACTGGAAACCTACAGAGCGATGAAAAAAGGGAATATCGCCTCAGATATCCTTTTTGAAGCTGAATTGCTAAATGCCAGCATAGTGAACAGTCAAGGGCTCAAAAAATTATCTAACATAAAAAGTAAATATGTTCTTGTTGTTTTTGGCGCTGGCTGGTGTCAGAAATGTACTGAGGAACTTCCAAAAATTGCCGGACTTTACGAAAAATGGAAGAAAAAAGAGCTCGAAGTAGTTTACATTTCGCTTGATGAGAAAAAAGAGGACTTCAATAATTTTGCATCAAAATTTCCTTTTCTGTCCTATTGTGACTACAAAAAATGGAACAGCCCCGTGGTGAAAGAATATTATGTTTTTGGGACACCCACCATGTTTTTATTGGATTCAAAAAGAGAAATAGTATTGAGACCAAATTCTGTGCAACAAATGGATGCCTGGGTGGATTGGATGTTAAAATAAAAAACTAACTTTTTTTGAATTTTAATTGCAACTGATTCCAAAGAGCTAGTTTTGCATCTTTGTTTGAATAAAGCAGATCTAAACTATCGGCTAGCAAAAAATCAATATCTTTAAATTTTTTCCATTCGTATGAATTTAGATTGATGTGTAGACCCATTTTGGAAGATTTTTCTCCAAAGAAAAAACAGAATTTGGGTTGAGAATAAGAAAGAACATCTCTCCATTGGGGCCATTGTTGCTCTGTAACATTCCATATGTGAGCATCTTTATTCATATCAATTTTGATTGCCTGTAAAATTTTAGATATAAAATCTTGTAAATCAATTTTTTCGAAATGAGTGCAAACAATAAATACAGGACGCTGAGACTTAAATGAATCTGGATAAGGTTGAATTTGATCTTCAATGTAGGTAGTAAAAGTTGGGTGCATAACTATTTTTAGATTAAGTTCCTCAGAATCGAAATATTATTTTTTTTACAAATCTAATATATAATTTTTATTCTAAAGACATGACAAAATTGGGAATGATGCAAAATTATTCCATATTTTTGTGAACTTGAACTTGTGAATAGTTAAAACTTAGTACATGTTTAACTATATTTGTAGTTCAATTTAAAAAATAAGATATTATCGCTGGGCAGATTGCGTTTTTTTTAGATTTAAAATATTGATAACGATATAATTAAGATTTTGATGAAATATCCCATCCATGTTGAATTAACAAATAAATCTAGGTTGTCTGAGGTTGATTTTGATGATTTAGTCTTCGGCCGTAATATATCAGATCATATGTTTGTGGCTGATTTTATTGATGGAGAATGGACAGATTGCAGGATTATACCCTATGGACCTATGGCTATGAGTCCGGCCATTATGGCACTCCATTACGGACAAGCCATTTTTGAAGGGATGAAGGCTAACAAGAATGTGAATACTGGAGAACCCATGCTTTTTAGACCGGAGATGCATTTGGAAAGGATAAACCGATCGGCTCTAAGAATGGCGATGCAGCCTGTACCTGAAGAAATTTTTATGAATGCTCTTCATGCTTTACTTGATATAGATAGGGAATGGATTCCTCAATCAGAAGGTAGTGCATTATATTTGAGACCACATATGTTTGCAACTGATGCGACTTTAGGGGTGAAGGCCAGCGATACGTACAGGTTTGTTATTATGACCAGTCCCGTTGGACCCTATTATCCGAAACCAATCAAATTGCAGGTAGCTGAGAAATATGTAAGGGCATTTCCTGGTGGAGTAGGATTTTCCAAAGCTGCAGGAAATTATGGTGCAACATTGGCGCCTGCTGCAGAAGCCAAGAAGGAGGGTTTTGATCAAATTCTTTGGTTAGATGGTTTGGAATTTAAATATTTACAGGAATGTGGTACAATGAATATCATGTGTGTTATAAATGATACTGTGGTAACACCTCATCTGACAGATACGATTTTGGCTGGTATTACGAGAGATAGTATCCTGAATTTGTTCAAAAATCAAGGTGTAAAGGTAGAAGAAAGAGCCATCTGTATTGATGAACTGCTGGAGGCTCACAAATCTGGAGCTTTGAAAGAAATGTTTGGAACAGGTACAGCTGCTGTGGTCTCAGTCGTTTCTGATTTTAGCTACAAAGGTGAAGTGTACCATTTGAATTCAGAAGCCGTATATGGTCCGATGATTAAAAAAACCTTGGAATCTTATAAAAAAGGAATGAGTCAGGATATTTTCAATTGGCTGGTTCCTGTTCAGTCCAATCTTGTAAAAGAAAGTATAAAGAGATAAATGATTTAAATCATAAGCAGGTTTTTTACCTGCTTTTTTTTTATTGGTATATCAGTTTTTACGAACTTTAGGAAATGAATTTGAATACAGATTTTCTAAAACCGCTCATCGAATTTAAGAATCCAGTTATGTATGCCATACCTGTTTTCATTGTGATGATTCTTATTGAAGTTTTGATAAGTTACAAGGAAAAAAAAGATTCATACATTTCAAGTAAGGATACATGGGCTAGTTTATCGATGGGCATAGGCTCTATTTTCTCAGATATCCTGGCTAAATCAATAGCTTTTGCTCTTTTTTATTATTTGTACGATAATTTTGCACTTTTTCCCTCCGCACTAAGTTGGACATTTTTAGGCTGGGTTTTGCTTTTTTTCCTTGATGATTTTATTTTTTATTGGCATCACCGGTTATCTCATGAGATAAGAATTCTTTGGGCAGCACATGTGAATCATCATTCCTCGGAACATTATAATTTATCTACAGCATTAAGACAGAGTTGGACAGAGGTTTTGTATAAATATGGGTTTTATATTTTGTTACCTATCTTAGGGTTTCATCCCATTATGATTTTTACTCAGATGAGTATTAATTTAATTTTTCAATTCTGGGTTCACACGAAATTAATTAAAAAGTTACCCTGGCCAATAGAGTTTTTATTCAATACTCCCTCTCATCATCGGGTGCACCATGCCTCAAATCCTATTTATCTGGATAGAAATCATGCTGGAACTTTAATTATTTGGGATAGATTGTTCGGTACCTTTCAAGAGGAATTGGATGATGAGCCTGTAGTGTATGGTATTACCGAAAATATCAAAACATTTAATCCATTTAAAATTGCAAGCATCGAGTTTTTTTATTTGTTTCGTGATGTAAAAAATGCTAAATCATTGATATCTGCCTTACAATATATTTTTTATCCTCCCGGATGGAAAGAAGGGAAAGAAGGAAAAACAACCAAAGACCTTAGAAAATTTTAAACGAAATGAGATTAATATTCATTTTTTTAGTATTGTTTTTACAATCTTGTCAGGAAAAGAAAGAAACCTTTTTATTGAAGAAAAAGGATATCGTAGTTTCTGTTTTTGCCTCAGGAAAGATCGTTGGCATTGATCAGTATGATGTTTTTAGTTCTACTAATGGAATCATATCGCAATGTTTTGTCAAAGAAGGACAAGAAGTTAAAAAAGGCGAGAAGCTGTTTTTAATTCAAAATGAAGCTCTTCAAATTAATGAAGAAAATGCTAGATTAAATCAAGAATTTAATCAGGAAAGCCAGCAAAAATGGAAGGAGGAAGAATTTTTAATTGGAATAGAAAATGCCCGAAATAAAAAAGACCAGGATTCAATACTTTGGATCAGACAAAAAAAATTGTGGGACCAGGGTATTGGTTCTAAAAATGAAATGGAGCTAAAACTTCTCAATTATAAAAATGCAAATCTTTTATACTTGCAAAACTTGAAAAAATTTGAAGAGTTTAAAAGACAGAAATCTTTTAATGCCAAACAGTCAACCTTAAATACACAGTTGTTAAGTCAGCAGCAACGTGATTTGTTTATTAACAGTCAGTTGGATGGGATGGTTTTAGATCTGTATAAACAGGTGGGAGAGTGGGCGAATCCTCAATCAGCTTTAGCAACCTTAGGAAATGCCGGTCAGTTTAAAATTGAGCTACAGGTCGATGAACAGGATATAGAAAAAATCAAAATAGATCAAATGATTTATTTAAAGATGGAATCTTATCCTGATAAACAATTCAAGGCTAAGGTTACCCGAATAATTCCAATTATGAATGAAAGAACCAAAACATTAAAAGTGGAGGCATTTTTTGTGGAGCAACCTAAACAACTTTTTGCTAATTTATCAGTAGAGGCAAATATTCTCATAGAGGAGCATAAAAATATATGGGTAGCACCCAAAAAGGCAATTTGGAACAGCAACTATTTAATTGGTGAGGATCAAAAAAAATATAAGGTAGAAATAGGGTTATCTAATTTTGATTGGGTAGAGATTAAAAATAATTTGAATTATCAAACCAAATTTATCTACCCGGAATGAATTTTCTGCTAAATTTCAACATTGCTGTCGCATTATTAAAATCAAGAAAGAGACAAACCATTATTGCTGCGGTAGGTGTAATGTTTAGTATTACAATGTTTATCACCCTGCTCGGATTTATGAATGGCTTGAATGCCATGCTAGATTCATTGATTTTAAACAGAACGC
>CAZNNX010000028.1:5495-24720 GCA_964574485.1 uncultured Saprospiraceae bacterium
GGATTTATGAATGGCTTGAATGCCATGCTAGATTCATTGATTTTAAACAGAACGCCTCATATCAGATTGTACAATGAACTGAAACCTGCCGGCAAACAACCCATTGAAATTAGTTTGAATTCGAATCATACAATGCATGTGATTCAATCAGTTAAACCTTCTTCGAAATCTCTTAATATCAGAAATTATCAATCAGTTTTATCTTCAGTACTTGCTGATGAAAGAGTTTTGGGAACAAGTCCTAAATTATCAGTTCAAGTGATTTATAATGTCGGACCAACAGATATGGCTGGTGTAGTTAATGGAGTTGATCTGCAAAAGGAGATGGATTTGTTTTTTTTCAAGGATTATGTTCCAGAAGGTAATCCTATTTGGGCTGAGCAAATTCCGAATAGTATTATTTTAGGCAAGGTTGCTGCTGAAAAAATGATGGCTAAAGTAGGCGACATGATAACTGTAAGCGGACCTACAGGAGAACAGCTATCCATGAAAGTTGTAGGTTTTTTTCAATCCGGTATTCAAGATTTTGATAAGGTTCAATCATACACTTCTCTCGAAACGGCACAAAAGCTCATGGGAAAAAATAGCCAGTATATTACTGATTTGCAAATTAAATTGAAAGATTTGCAGGCTGCTCCTCAAATGGCGAAGGAGTATGCCATGAAATATGATGTGGATGCTATTGATTTACAAACGGCTAATTCACAGTTTGAAACAGGAACCAAGATTCGATCTATTATTTCATATGCTGTAGGTATCACATTGCTCATTGTTGCTGGTTTTGGTATTTATAATATTTTGAATATGATGATTTATGAAAAAATGGATACTATTGCCATATTAAAAGCTACCGGATTTTCCGGACCGGATGTTAGAATGATATTTCTAATTATTGCCATGTTCATTGGTTTGAGTGGTGCCCTGTTGGGGTTGGTATTTGGTTTTGCATTGAGCAGTTTAGTAGATCTAGTACCATTTAATGTACCTGCACTACCTACCGTTACTTCTTTACCAGTTGACTACAACCCAAAATTCTATATAATTGGTGCTATTTTTGGAACGATAACCTCCTATTTTGCCGGATATTTTCCTTCCCGAAAAGCCTCTCAAATTGATCCTGTTCAAATCATAAGAGGAAAGTAAATGAGTATTGTTTTAGAAACCAGAAATATCGATAAATCATTTTATCAACCTGAAAAAACAAAGATTTTGAAAGGTGTGAATATGCAGATTGACAAGGGTTCTTTTGTCTCAATCGTAGGGAAATCAGGTTGTGGCAAATCAACTCTCTTGTATATTTTATCAACTATGGATACCGATTATGAAGGAGGTTTATATCTTGAAAATGATTTACTCACAGGAAAGACCGGGATAGAATTAGCCGCTGTACGAAATGAAAAGATCGGTTTTGTTTTTCAATTTCATTATTTACTGAATGAATTTTCTGCCTTGAAAAATGTAATGCTGCCAGCTCTGAAGCAAGGAAAATTAAGCCATAAAGAAGTTGAACAGAAGGCCTACGAAGTATTAAAATCTTTAGATATGGGTGATTTTGCAATGCAAAATGCAGCCAAATTATCAGGTGGTCAGAAACAAAGGGTTGCAATTGCAAGAGCATTAATCAACGACCCTTTAATCATCATGGGCGATGAGCCAACTGGTAATCTGGACAAAAAAAATAGCCAGATGGTCTTTGAAATCTTTAAAGATTTGGCACAAATAAAGAAACAAACCATTTTAGTAGTAACTCATGATCCTGAATTTGCGCAAGCCTCAGATAGGATTATTGAAATGGCAGATGGTCAAATCGTTATTTAAATTTTAGTCTCTCCCCAACGATAGGTATCGATTTCGAATCCGGCTAAATCTAAAATGCGGTCTGAAACTGTATCAACAAGATCCTGAATGGTTTTTGGCATAGAATAAAACGAGGGGCAAGCAGGACATATAATCGCGCCAGCTTCAGTTAATTTGGTTAAATTGTTTAAATGAATAAGGCTGTAAGGTGTTTCTCTGGGTACAACGATTAGTTTTCTCCTCTCTTTGAGTATGACATCTGCTGAACGGCTGATTAGATCATCTGATACACCCGAAGCAATTCTTCCTATCATACCCATGGAAGCCGGGCAAAGAAGCATGGTATCAAATTTTGCAGAGCCTGATGCAAAAGGAGCCATAAAATCTTTATTTGAGTAAAGCTTAAAAGGATAATTTTCATAAGTATGATCGCCAATTTCAAGTTGCCAGTTGAGTTTGGCATTATCACTCATAACATAAGCGCATTGGTCAAACTGATCTTGCAGATCAAATAATTTGTCAAGTATTCTTTTCGCATAGATTGTACCGCTTGAACCAGAAATTGCTAACAATATTTTTTTTGGCATCATTTTATTAAAGGCTTGTTAAAATTAACACAAATTCAATGGAATGGTTGTATAGGTGAACTTTTATTATCAATTTTGAGTTGTAAAATTAATTCATGCTAACATTTCTAGGAATTATAATCGGAATCAGTTGTACGCTGCTCAGTTCGGATAACCATTCGCTTCAAAAAGAGCAAAACACTAAAGAATCTTATAGTTTACAATGGTATACTTGGGAGGCTGCTATGCAGGCTATGGAAGCTGATAAAAGAAATGGGAAAAAGCCAAAGAAAATTTTCATAGACATTTACACAGATTGGTGTGGTTGGTGTAAAAAAATGGAAATGGAAACATTCCAACAACCTCAAGTTGCCAAATACCTCGCAGAACACTTTTATCCCGTAAAATTAAACGCTGAACAAAGAGCCGATATCATATTTAATCAACAAACATTTAAATACATAGCTCAAGGGAATAGAGGCTACCATGAATTGGCTGCAGCTTTGTTGGATGGAAAGATGAGCTATCCCACAGTTGTTTTTTTAAATGATAAATACGAGCTTATGCAAAGAATTCCAGGTTATCTGGATGTGCCAACTTTTAATTGTATTATTCATTATCTTGCTGAGGAAAAGTACGTGAATACACCATGGGCTGATTATCACGCAGGATGTTCTAAATAAATTTGATTACCGTGAAAAAGATTTTTTTAATTTCAATCGGCTTGTTTGCCCTAATTTTATTCTCTAATTGCTCACATCCCAAGGCATCAAAAATTAACGAACTATTAGGTAGTTTCGTTGAAGTTAAAGGAGATACTTTCAAGATGGGGGATAATTTTTTTCCTGATGCAGGTGAAGTGAAAGTTGTTTTAAGTAATTTTTCCATACAATCTTCTGAGGTTACCCAAGAGTTGTACTCTTTCGTAATGGATACAAATCCGAGTTACAGAAAAACAGACAAAAATCTCCCCGTTACTGATGTGAGCTGGGATGATTGTCAAACTTTTATCGGGAGAATCAATATGATTACCGGAAAGAAATACAGATTGCCAACTGAGGCTGAATGGGAATTTGCTGCCAAAGGCGGCATTGAATCAAAAGGCTATAAATTTTCAGGTGCCGATAGTTTAAATTTGGTAGGTTGGTTCTATGAAAATAGCTCAACAACAAATCCTGTAAAACAGAAAAAACCAAACGAATTAGGAATCTATGACATGACAGGTAACGTATGGGAATGGGTTCAGGATAACTTTGAGGTGAGAGTTCCTAGTGAGACTTTATTGACAAATCCTAAGGGTGCCAGCTCTGCACAAAATGGTAAAGTTTGTAAAGGTTGTTGTTTTACCAATATCCCAAAGGATTGCAATCCTGCTTTCAGATTTGGCGGAAATCCAAGTTCAAGAGACCAACATATTGGCTTCAGATTGGTACTTGAGTCATCCAAATAGTTTTTTTATCTTGTAGAGTAGCCTTGTATTTTCGGATGCAAGGCTATTTTATTGTACTATACATTCCAATTGATAGACATTTTTACTTAAACCCAAAGTTTGATAATGCCTCCTGATTTTAAACCTGTGCTCTTTAGCGTATAGGATTTGCTCTTCAACTTTTTGTAATTGATTACTAATGACTTTTGTAATTTGAATGGAATCTATCTGGTTAAGTGCTGATCTGAAAATTTCTATTTTTAAATTTTTTTCATTTTTGTTTACCCAAATGTAAAGCTCCTTATTTTGATTCATTGATTTTTCCCATTGTTTGGGTCCCCCTTTGGCAGGATTAAAATCGGTAAGGAATAATAGAATTCGGGCTGCTGTATCAGCCTTGATAAACTTTTTTTCTTTCTTGTCATTATGTGAAAGAGTATAAAGAAAAGTTTGATGTTTAGATTGTATCGCTGCTGTTTCAGACCTGATATAAGTTGACATATCAAAATATCCCGGAGCGACATCATTTTTGCTTTCGGAATTTCGACAAGCATTAACAACTAATAGAATAAGGGAATAAATAAATACTTGTTTCATGAAAACAAAGATAATACATTCTTATTACCTTAGATATCTAGATTTAAAATAGATGGTTAATCAAATCTTATCTTTTTTATCAAGTCCGCTAGCTAGTAAACCATTGAAACGGTACAGGATTGTTTTTTCATTGATCTTACTTTGTACTTATCTCATTTCCATCTATAAATCTGAAATTGAACATAGATATACCGATGCCATATTTCATTTCAAATATCCATTTTTTGAATGGATACCCTATCCTGGTCCCATGGGAATCTATTTATTATATGGGCTGGCAATTTTAGCAGCCTTTGCTTTACTTTTTGGCATTTTTTACCAAATTTCAGTACTTTTAAGTTTTTTAGTGCTTTCATTTCTTCATGGAATTGATGCGAGCAACTATATCAATCATTATTATTTGTTAGAACTCCTGCTTTTTATTCTTTTTTTTATACCCTTAGGTGAAAATTATGCCGGTCTAAATAAAATTGGGATAAAAGAAAAAGTACAGAGTCAGGTTCCATATTTTTATCTTTTTGCCCTGCAATTACAAATAGGAATCGTTTATTTCTTTGCAGGCCTTGCTAAATTAAATCAGGATTGGCTCTTACATGCATTGCCATTACAATATTGGTTTCATCAAATATCAACAGAGAATTGGATTCAAAGTTATTTAACAATTCCCGGTGTAGCAGCTGTAGCTTCAATTTTTGCTGTAATTTATGATTTGAGTATATTTTTTCTTTTATTATGGAACAGAACCAAACCCTATGCTTTTGCCTTAGTTATCTTTTTTCATGGTTTAACTTCAATATTGTTTGATATAGGAATGTTTCCCTGGATAATGATGGGATCTTTGCTATTATTCTGTAAAGAAAATCGGCAAGATTTAGGGGAAACTTGGCAATCGGAACTTTATTCTAAAAACAGCAAAATTAAATTCATCAGATTCATTTTTATCTTTCATTTTGTCATTCAGATCTTGGTTCCCAACAGACATATTTTTCTTGGATTAAAAGATATTACCTGGAGTCAGATTCATTTCAGGTATGGCTGGCGGGTTATGTTGGTAGAGCATGAAGGCAGTGCAACTTTTAGAATTCAGGAAAATGAAAATAAAAAGAGAATTTGGGAAATTGATCCTGCAGACTATCTGACAGATTATCAGTATAAGAGGATGGCAGTGCAGCCCGAGCACATAAGACAATTCGCACATTATCTGGCAAGGCAGTTTAGAAAAAAGTATGGAATTAAGAATTTGAGTGTTTATGCTGATGTATTTGTAAGCATACATGGAAAGGCATCTCAACGTCTGGTTGATTCACGAGTGGATTTAGCAAGGGAAAATTATAAGTTTGGGCAATATACCTGGATTTTGCCACGGAATTAACTCAATGCCTTTTAACCACCTCATCGAAAGGAACTCTGAACCTGGGGCCCCAAACACCAGCTTCAGTGCCTCTTCCGACAGAGATAATCATATTGATTTCTGCTGCGGCTGGTAATCCAAGTAATTTTTTTACCCTGATTTCGTCAAACCCTTCCATGGGACAACTGTGGTACCCCTCGGCAGCAATAGAAAGCATGAAAGTTTGTGCAGCTAAGGCACAGGATTTATGAGCTACAATTCTTTGCTCGGCTCTACCACCAGCTCTGTAAAAAGGTTTTCTCAGACCGCTAAAAAAACTGATGGCTTTTCTACCCAAACCCATGATTCCAAAAATATCATGTGCATATAATAACGGCATTAGTTTTTTATAGTACTGTAAAGCACCTTTTTGAAATCTTGTTGGTTCTCCGTCAATTGATTTTAATATCATTTGATGATTCCAGGCGGCACGTTCTTTGTATTTATCTAAACGAGTAACGAAAACAACCATTTGATCTGCCGTTTTTGCCGCAGATTGATGTAAACAAAGGGGAATAAATTTTTCTATTTCTGTTTTGCTCTCAATCCAATGGAATTCCCAAAGCTGCATGTTACTGCTATTTGGTGATAGGGTAGCCCTCCTCAATGATTTTTCAATTACCTCCTGGGGAATTTTGGTATGAGGGTCAAAACTTCTGTTTGATCTTCTGAATTGAACTATTTCTTCAAAAATTTCTGAAAACATATCTTAGTGGTTTAATAAATACAACCGAATTGTGTTGCGCTTTGTTTAAATGCCGAAACACTTATTTCGTAGCTGCTTTTTAGATTATCCTTATCTTCCTTGCAGTACAGATTGTAGGCCTGTTCAAATTCTACCATGGCATTTTTAAATGCAACGCAGTCTTCGTCAACCAAAGCTTGATTTACATTATTGGAAGCTGAAACATATTGATTGGATGCCTGATCTGAATCACATTTTTCACAAGATGAAAGCATAATTGTGAATAAAAGGGTAAAAGATAAAATGATTTTTTTCATATTTAGTATAAAAAGGTTAATGTGGTATAAAAGGCTCTCCCCGGCATGGGTCTATTGGCAATAACTTGATATTCTGAATTGAAAATATTCTGAATCTCAAATCCAGCCTCAATATCCAAAAACTTTACGGGTAATTTGTATCTAATTTGAAAATTGGCTAAATGAAAATCGGACAATTCTATGGTATTTAAATCATCCACAAATCTTTTTCCCTGCCATTGATAATCCAATTGAATAAAAAACATTTTTTTCCAGGTCCAACTCAAATTTGCAATTGCCTTGTGTAATGGCGTATATGCTAATTGTTTCATGTTTAATTCAGTATCTTTATCCTTATATCTTATGGATTTTGTAAAACCATAGGCAATTTTTAAAGTAAATAATTGTTGATCTTTGGTTTGATAGCTCAATTTGTATGAACTTTCGAGACCATAATTGAGTACCTCAGCGATGTTTTGAGGTGTAAAAATAGAACCCTGGGCTGTCCATTGAATCCAATTTTCAGTATGTTGTCCATAAAGACTGCATTCAGTTTCACCCTTCCATTGGGCATGATATTCTGAATTTATTTTGAACTTTACATCATTGCTAAAACTGTACTCAGTAAGAAGATTTTTATTTCCTCCCGGGCGCCAGTACAAGTCATTTAAAGTAGGAAATCTATAATTGTAACTACTCGCAATTGAAATTTGAATCCTGTTTTTTTCATTTGTTTGAAATCCTTTCGATAAATTGATGCCAACTGAGGGTCTGAGTATACTATTTTCAAAATATTGAAATCTGCTGCTTGCATTCAATATCCATCCCTTCCAATTAAACTTATGGTGAATTCCTAAAGAGCCCAATAATCTACGGGCATTGTAATTGTCAGAGTTCACAGTCTGATACTGCATATCTAAATCCAAGCCCAACTGGTATCTGTTTGTTAGTTGTTGGTTGTATCTACTCTGGAAGATAAATTGGTTTAAAATGGATTCGTTTTGAATTACATTGCTTTCATAATTGATTAAATCAAACAAATGTCCTAGTTGAAAATGAAGTGAAATTTTTTCTCCCCTTTGGTCCCAGGACATTTTATTTCTGATTTGAATGTCTTTTTGCTTCTCATTATCACCCGTAGTTTGCAATAAATTGGGAGGAATATTTCTTTGGCTTTGGGTATACCAATTTTGTAATTTCAGGTTCCATTTTTTCCATCTGATACCATTCTGCAAAAGAGCTCCCCATGATTCCTGGTCTGCATGACTCAGTTTGATTTTGGGTTTTGGATTTCCCAATGCATTGACATCTGTATATTCATAATCGTTTTTAGTTTTAAGATAAAAGGCTCTCAGATTTGTGGCAAATAGTTTGTTGGAATAGGAGCTGGAAAATTGATATCTCTGCAACCCAAAACTGCCTATATGCACCTGAGCCTTGTAACTAAAACCTTTGTCAAAAAGTAAATTCGTCATTAAATTCAGATGTCCCCCGCTGCTTTGAGTTGCCATTGAGCTAGCTGCCGAATTTTGATACCAGGTTGATTCATCGAAGAAAAAAACAGGAACCAGGCTTAGGTCAGACATTCCAAGCATGGGGTTTTGAATATTGATTCCGTCCCAGCTCATGCCAGTTTGTGCTGCATTGGATCCTCTGTAACTAATAGTGGAAAGTAGTCCGGCACCATATTCCTTAACAAAAATAAGACTTTCTTTTTTTAGTAAATTTCCCCAGCTCTGTGTTGCATAGGTTTCCAAATCATTTGTGTCCCAACGTATTTGAGAGATACCCTCTGTAAAGTAAGGGGCATAAATGATAACTTCCTTTCTTTGCAGCAGCGGATTTATTTGGTAAGTCAAACTATCTTCTTGTGCTTTTATTTCAAGACAGAGTAAGAAACTCATGATGAAAAAAAAGGATAGTAGTTTCATTTGAATTATATTTACAATCAAAATTAGTTTTTTTAAATAAACTAAACGAATATTAGTCTGTTAATAGACAGAACTCGTCTTATGAAGGAATTAGCTTATCTCAACAGATATTTTTATAAATATAAATGGCGGTTTATTTTGGGGATTATTTTTCTCATCATTTCCAATTATTTCAGAGTATTACAACCTCAAATGATACGCTATGCACTCGACTACGTAGTTGAAAATCTGCATATGTATGACTGGTATGACGGAACTAAACTTTTCAAAGGATACTATCGGGAAATGGCGAATGCACTCGTTTATTTTGGGATACTCACTTTAATTTTTGCCTTACTAATGGGGGTGTTTATGTATTTTATGAGACAAACTTTAATCGTAATGTCAAGATTGATTGAAAACGATTTGAAGGAAGAAATATATGACCATTATCAAAAATTACATCAAGCCTTTTATAAAAAAAACAATACGGGTGATTTAATGTCAAGATTGACAGAGGATGTTTCAAAAGTCAGAATGTATTTAGGACCAGCAGTGATGTATGGTATCAATTTGATTTTTTTAATGGTCATGGTCATTTATGCAATGGTGACGGTGAACCCGATGCTAACCCTTTATTCGCTGATTCCTTTGCCGATATTATCATTTTCTATCTATTTTGTAACCGATCTGATAAACAAAAAAAGTACGGCCATTCAAGAGCAATTGGCAGAAATGAATGTAGTTGCGCAGGAATCATATTCAGGGATTCGTGTTTTAAAAGCCTATGGTCAAGAAGAAACCATGTTGGACTATTTCAAAAAAGCAGCGGATGAGTACAAAAACCGTACGATGAATATGGTAAAAACTGATGCTTATTTTAGGCCCCTAATGTTGAGCCTGATAGGGGCGAGTACCATCATTACGGTTTATGTTGGTGGGATTATGCTGATGCGCGGAGAGGTTAGTGCGGGTAACATAGCCGAATTTATCATTTATATCAATATGCTTACCTGGCCTGTTACTTCTATTGGTTGGGTTGCCTCTATCATCCAGCAATCTGCTGCTTCTCAAAAAAGAATCAATGAGTTTTTGAAAATAGATCCTGAGATACAAGATAGTCAGGCTGCTCAGCCCCGTATCATCAAAGGTGAGATTCTGATTGAAAATATGAGTTTTACTTATCCTGAATCTGGAATCAAAGCTTTAAAATCGGTAAATTGTAAAATAAATCAAGGGGAGAAGGTAGCAATAGTAGGTAAAACGGGTTCAGGAAAAACCACTTTGGTTGATTTGATTTTAAGAGTATATGACCCGGAATCAGGTAAAATTTGTTTGGATGGTGTTGATTTACAAAAGTTTAAATTGAACGACATCAGGTCTCAGATAGGTTACGTGCCTCAGGATGTTTTTTTATTTTCGGATTCTGTGAAAAACAATATCGCTTTTGGTGTGGATCATCATAAGTTGCAAGAAGTAGAGAAATATGCAGGATTTGCCTCAATTCATAACGAAATATTAGATTTACCAGATGGCTACGAAACACAAATTGGAGAAAGGGGAGTTACTTTGTCGGGCGGCCAGAAACAAAGAATTTCAATTGCCAGAGCATTGATAAAGGATCCTCAAATTATCATATTTGATGATTGTTTGTCAGCTGTTGATACACATACTGAATTGGAAATTACAAAATATCTTGATTTATATTGTAAGGGTAAAACTGCAATTGTCATTACACACAGAATCTATAATGCCTTAACCTTTGACAAGATTATTGTAATGGAAGATGGTGAAATAATTGACATTGGAACCCATGAATCTTTAATAGAGAAAAAATCTGGGTATTATTTCGAAATATACTCCAAACAATTATCTAAATCTTAGCGCTTATGAATCAAGATATGAAAAGGAGGGGTTTTATTGGCTCTGTATCTGCTCTTTTTGCAACATGGTTTTTACCAAGACTTAGAGCCGAAGAAATTCCGATGGACTCTGTTATCAAATCTGTAAAACCTTTAGGATTTCAATGGGAAACTGCGGATCCTTTTCTTTTTTGTGCTCATCATGAAGATTATTTTCCTGTTGGTAACGGGGCTATGGGTCCAAAATCCGATTTGCTCCGCGGTAGACATCTGGGGGATGATTTTATTATCAAAGATGGTTTTAGAATGTATCATGGTAAGACTGTTCCAGGTTTTCCGGGTCATCCACACAGAGGATTTGAAACGATAACCATAGTGAAAAAAGGATTGGTAGATCATGCTGATTCAATGGGAGCAGCCGGTCGATATGGCAATGGTGATGTACAATGGATGACCGCAGGAAAAGGAGTTCAGCATGCAGAAATGTTTCCTCTTTTACGTGATGATCAGGAAAATCCCCTTGAGCTTTTTCAAATATGGTTGAATCTGCCTGCAAAAAATAAAATGGTTTCGCCTCATTTCAAAATGTTTTGGAAAGAAGAAATACCAAGCCTTTCATTTTCAGACCACAATAGGAAGTTAACCCATGTTGAATTGGTGGCGGGCAAATTGAATGATGCGAAAGCCTTGACAGCACCTCCTGATTCCTGGGCTTTTTCCGATCATAACGATGTATGGATCTGGAATATATCAATGGAAGAGGGTGCTGAATGGACTTTACCTGCCTCCAGTAGTCTTGTGAATCGTAATTTATATTTTCATGAAGGAGAAAATTTAAAAATAGATCAACAGTTGATTCCTTCATACCATAAAATTGACTTGGATGCAAGCAGGTCCGTTCGTTTAAAAAACGAGGGCGCCAAAAGAATAGAAATTTTATTATTGCAAGGGAAGCCTATTCAAGAACAGGTAATGCAATACGGACCTTTTGTTATGAATACCAAAGAGGAAATCAAACAAGCTTTTGAAGACTATCACGCCACACAGTTTGGGGGTTGGCCATGGCCAAGCTATGACCATGTTCATTCCAAAGAGAAAGGTAGGTTTGCAAAACATGCAGATGGTAGAGAAGAATTAAAATCATAATATAAAATCATGAAAATAACTAATTCAATATTGCTTTTTGAAGAAGCTAAGAAATTTTTCCCTGGTGGAGTCAGTTCCCCTGTAAGAGCTTTTAAATCAGTTGGTGGCACACCATTATTTATTAAAAAAGGGGATGGTCCTTATATTTTTGATGAAGATGACAATTGTTTCATTGATTTTTGTGCTTCCTGGGGACCATTAATCTTAGGTCATAACCACCCTGTTATTCGCGAGGCAATTATTGAGGCTGTTCACCAAGGTACTTCTTTTGGTGCTCCTACGCGCAGAGAAAATTTATTGGGAAAAACACTCATTGACAACAACCGATTCATTGAAAAAATGAGATTTGTGAGCTCGGGAACAGAGGCTGTTATGTCTGCCATCCGATTGGCTAGGGCTGTTACCGGAAAATCCAAAGTGTTAAAATTTGAAGGTTGCTATCATGGTCATGTTGATTCCTTATTAGTTAAAGCAGGATCTGGACTTGTAACTTTTGGAGTTAGTACAAGTGCGGGTATTCCCGAATCTTTTGCCAAGGAAACCCTTGTTTTGCCTTTACATGATGTGTTGAAATTAGAGCAATTACTTTCGCAACATCACCATGAAATAGCTTGTATAATCATTGAACCAATTCCGGCAAATAATGGATTATTATTACAGGATAAATCATATTTGGAATGCTTGAGGTTAAAATGTTACAAGTATGGCATTCTCCTAATATTTGATGAGGTGATATCAGGATTTAGAGTTGGATTTGAAGGAGCAGCAGGTATATACCAAATTCAACCCGATATTATAACCTACGGAAAAATAATTGGCGGAGGTATGCCCGTTGGCGCCTATGCAGCTTCAGCTGAAATAATGTCTCATGTTGCTCCTGAAGGACCTGTTTATCAAGCCGGAACCCTTTCTGGAAACCCTGTGGCAATGGCGGCTGGTTTGGCTGCAGCCCAATTACTACTTGAAGATGGTTTTTATGAGAAGATGGATATCAAAACTAAAAATTTTGTTCAGATTATTCAAAAACACGCAGACCAACACAATTATCCATTGCATATACCACAAATTGGATCAATTTTCTGGCTTGCCTTTTCTAGAGAAAGAATTTATACAGCAGAAGGGATCGACGCTTCTACAATGCAGTATTTTAATAAATTACATAAGTTTTTATTGGAAAGGGGAATTTACCTGGGACCATCAGGATATGAGGTTGGATTTGTCTCTTCAATGCATACAGAGGAAATTTTGGCAGAAGCGGCCCAAGTGATTTGCGCAGGCCTTGATTTTGTTTTTGGGTCAGATTCCGCTATGTGACATCAATCACAAACTTTCATTGTAAATCTCACTTAATTTACCCAGGTTTTGGAAAATTATTTTTTCATCGATCAATTAGAGCTTACAAATTTCAAAAATTATGAAATTTTAAGTCTTGATCTTTGTAAAGGATTTAATTGCTTTTCTGGTAAAAACGGGATGGGAAAAACAAATATTTTAGACGCAATCAATACCATTTGTTTGGGGAAAAGTCATTTCTCCTTAACTGATAGCCAGTTGGTTAGAGAAGGAAGTGATTTTTTTAGAATTCAGGCTTTGGTTGATAAAAAAAACAAAAGGGATTCCTATGTGGTGAAATATAAATTGAGAGGAAAAAAGCAAATTGAGAAAAATAAAATTGTATACGCAAAATTAGCAGATCATATAGGCAATTTGCCTGTTGTATTTATTGGACCTGACGACATTCAACTACTATTGGAAGGATCTGAAGAGAGAAGAAGATTTATGGATTTGGCAATGGTTCAATTAGACCCGCATTATTTATCTCAACTGCTTACCTACAATAAATTGTTGGAACAAAGAAATGCCTTATTAAAATCTGTTGCTGAAGGAAAGGAACCCGATCCAATTCTTTTAGGATATTACAATCAGCAAATGATACAGCCAGCCAACTATATTTATGAGAAAAGATCTTGGTTTATAAATAAGCTAATTCCTTTATTTAAGCAAGCGTATGCACTTTTATCCAATCAACAGGAGGAAGTAGACATCGAGTATATTTCAGAGCTAAGGACAGATTCTTTGGAATTTTTATTCCAACAATCACTCAAAAAAGACATCATATTACAAAGAACAACAAAGGGAGTACATAAAGATGACCTTGAGTTGTTTATGAGAGGAAAGTTTATTAAAAAAATGGCCTCGCAAGGACAATTGAAATCTTTTATTTTGGCTATGAAGCTAGCCAAGTATCAAGTATTGGCTCAAGAACAAGGTATTCATCCCATCCTGCTCTTAGATGATGTGTTTGATAAATTAGATGCACACAGGGTAAGGCAACTGTTAGATTTATTATTGTTTTTGCAGGTTGGGCAGGTCTTTATTACAGACACCCATTCCAATCGGGTTGCTTCTTTATTAGAACATAGACAATCTACTTTACCTTTTCGTTCTTTTGAGATAGAAAATGCAAAATTAATTTACTTATGATCTTAGAATTAACAAGTACACTTTTTTTGGGGTTATCAGCCAGCTTTTTAGGTGCTTTACCTGTTGGATTGATAAATCTGACAGTTTTGAACTTAACAATTAACAAGAATTCAAAACAGGGAATCATTGCATCTGTTGGGGTTGCGTCCATTGAATTTTTTCAAGCGCTCACAGCCATGTTTTTACTTTCTTTATTTGTGAGTTATCCTGTTTTGAATACGATTATTAGTATGGTTTCCATACCTGTTTTTCTCTTTTTTGCCTGGAATCATCTTTCAACCAAGGAAAAGCTATCAGACAAGGCCTTGGAGAAAATCAGTGATATAGATATTAATCAACAAGGGCAAAAAATAAAATGGTACGAAAAAAACAGTTTTTTGCATGGGGCTTTTATAAGTAGTCTTAATATAGTTGTCTATCCATATTGGATAATATGGGGAGGAGGTTTCATTACTCAAGGGTTGATGAAATCCGAATTAGATCACTATTTGATTTTTGCTTTTGGCGTGAGCTTGGGAACAATTCTAGGTTTGCTTGTTTATGTGTTTTTAGCTCATATTCTTAGAAAAAAATTACAAAAATACAATTTGTGGTTGAATCGAGTGATTGGCATCGTCTTTTTAGGGTTTGCTGGAATGCAGGCATTTCGGGTAATCTCTAATTATCTATAAAAAAATCAATAAAAAAAGCCACTCAATTGAGTGGCCCATATGTAAATTACTAACCCTAATAGTAAATCTTAACCTACAACAAAGTTAACTACATTTTTTTGAAAGACAAGGTATTCGAAATAATATTTTGATAATAAAATGTTAAAATTAAAATAAAGTAGATTTTTAATGTGAAAATCTTTCATTTAGAAATTATATTTTACGAATGGAATCAGATTGGTTTTTTGTCATATAGAATAAATTATATTTTACATATCTTTTTATTTAGTTTTGTTCTTGCAAATTATGTGATTATGAACTTTATTGAGGAATTAAAATGGAGGGGTTTGTTGCAAGATGTAACGCCCGGGTTAGAAGAAAAAATGAATGAGGGCAGTATAAAAGCCTATGTTGGATTTGATCCTACTGCTTCTTCTCTTACAATTGGAAATTTGGTTAGTATCATGCTCTTAGTTCATTTGCAAAGATGCGGGCATCAACCTATTGTTTTATTAGGAGGAGCCACAGGCAGAATTGGAGATCCGTCAGGAAAGGATAAAGAGAGATCCCTTTTAAATCTTGAAACCATAGAGCAAAATATCAATCAACAAGCCTTACAGTTTCAAAGATTTTTATCTTTTGAAGGTCCAGGAGCTGCCAGCATGGTTAATAATTATAATTTCTATTCCCAAATGACCATTTTCGAATTTTTAAGGGACATAGGAAAACAAATTACGGTTAATTACATGCTAAGTAAAGATTCCGTGAAAAATAGAATCGAATCAGAGTCAGGTATTTCTTTTACCGAATTCTCCTATCAATTAATTCAGGGATATGATTTTCAGTATTTATACCACAATCATGATTGCATACTGCAGATGGGAGGTGCTGATCAATGGGGAAATATAACAACGGGAACTGAGTTGGTAAGAAAATCAGGGGGAAAGGCTTATGGTTTGACTTGTCCCTTACTCACCAGGTCTGATGGCAAAAAATTTGGAAAATCGGAGGAGGGAAATATTTGGTTAGATGCTAATTTGACATCACCTTATCAGTTTTATCAATTTTGGTTGAATGTAAGTGATCAGGATTTACCCAAATTACTTAAAATATTTTCTTTGAAAGATAGGAACACTATTGAAAATTATTTATCGCTGATAGATTCGAGCCCAAATGAAATAAAAAAAGAATTAGCAATAGAAATGACTGATCGCGTTCATGGGTCGGAGGCACTTCAATCTGTTGTAAGAGTTACAGAATTGGTTTTTCATCCAAAATTAGAGAAAGAATTTTTAGCTCAATTATCTGCTGAGGAATGGAACATAATTGAAAAAGAGATTCCTATGAGTACAGAAAAGATAGAAACCCTTGTGAATGGAATCAACATTATAGACTTACTATTGGAAAAGCATTCAAGTTTGCCTTCAAAAAGTGAAATAAAAAGAGCTATTAAAGGTATGGCAATTTCTGTAAATACTGAAAAAGTTGAGGGAGAAGACAGGACGGTATTGCAGTCTGAACTTTTTATGAATCAATATTTGTTTTTACAAAATGGCAAAAAAAATAAATTTATAATCAAATTTATTTAATATTCATCTTCCATATCTATCTGATTTGCTGCTTCTGAAATCATCTGAATATGATGAATGGCATCATGATAAATATCGCTGTGTGTAGGTTCGAAACTAATAATGTCCAATTGTTTTTCAAGAAAGGGTAGTATGCTTTCAAGGTTTCCCTTCGTTTCCAGAGTAGTTTCAAATAAAGCAACTCTATATTTTTCTATATCTTCTTCTTTCTCTAATTTAATTTTCCCAGCTTTTACAGATCTTATAAACCTGAGTTCGTTCAGACCTTCAATTCTGAAACTATGTGAAGTGAGAGCGATTGTAATTATGGTAAAGGCAAAGGGAGTTCTTAGATCATTCGTTGGGATTCTCTTCCAATAATAGGGAAAGTCTTTACTGTCATCAAGTTGATATCCATAATCTGATATGATTTTTTCAACATAATTTTTAGTAATAAGTACTTTCATTGGGTAGGATTATTGGAATTTATTATCTGAAAAGAGTTAGATCTCCTCTTAAAACTTCAATTCTGTCGTCGTCAAATAGTAATTCAGCATACCAGCTATAAATACCTGATGCCATTTTATCACCTTTAAAATTACCATCCCAACCTTCTTGAGGTTCATTTGGAGCCATATCCTTACCATCAAAAATCATATTGCCCCAACGATCAAAGATTCGTAAAGAACTTACTTTTTTAACACGATCTGTACTTTGTACATAAAACCAATCATTGTTGCCATCCTGGTTAGGACTGAATGCCTGAGGCGCTCCAGCTCTTCTTGGTTTTTTTACATTGATAGTAACTGTGCTGTCAATGACGCATCCCAAAGGATTAATCGCTGTGAAACGATAAATGTGCTGCTCAAAGTGGCTGACTGTGATGGATAGATTCAAGCTATCGGCAATTTCGAAATCTGTGATATTAAACCAATTAAACTCTACATCTTGTAATTGATTTATTGAGGCAAAGAGTTCAACAGTATCTCCGTATTCTATCAATGTATCTGCAACAAAACTCAAAATAGAGAAAGTATCAGCGGGTGATACAAAAGTTTGAATAGTATCAATACAACCATAATTATCTCTAACAAAAACGGTATAGGCCCCACCTGGCAATGAATTAAAAATATTGCCACTTTGCCATTGTATGGAATCCAAACTATATTGATATCCGGCAATAAATGTAGTGCCTCCCGTAGCTGAGGCTGTGATTTGACCATTTTGTTCGCCCGCACATCTTACCCCTCGTGAATTGGCATTAATGGATAATAAGGGAGGATCACTTAATGTGAAAGTTCTACTGGCTCTACAGCCATTATTGTCGATAATTGTAACAGTATAAGTGCCGGCAGGAATATCGTAGTTTAATCTGGTATTATTTCCATTGGACCATCTGTAAACATAATTTGGTGTGCCACCAACTGCGACGGCTGCCAATCGGGCGTTTTCCCCACCATTACAAAAGACGGGTTCTACCTGTTGTATTCCGGCAATAAGGCTGTCTGGTTGTGTAATATTAAAAGTTTCTGTGACCGTACAGCCTCTGCTATCTGTTGCGGTAAGGATATATTGTCCTACAGTTAAATTATTAACCGGGTTACCAACTCTTCCGTTTGACCAATTGTAGAGAGATAGTCCGGAGCTGGTAATTAATATGATTCCATCATTTTCTCCATAACAACTCACGTTCGTTTGTTGTGAGGTAATCGTAATTGGATTACCCTCTGAAATGGTAATGGTAAATATTTGAATACATCCGTTTTGGTCGGTTACGGATGCGGTGTGCGTACCAGCATTTAATCCTGTTACTGTTTGTGTTAATTGTCCATTTGGCCATTGGTAGCTGAGTGAACCAGTACCTCCAAAAGCAGATAAGGTAGCATTGCCATTAAACCCGCCTGGACAGGTAACATTATTTTGACCACTTAAATTAATGATGATCGGACTGGGTTCCGTTATGATGGTTGACATACTAAATGTACAAGCGTTTTCATCCGTAACCGTAACCGTATAGTTTCCAGCTGGAACGCCGGAAACAATTCTACCTGAACTGTTATTTGACCATACGTATCCATAATCTATACCAGCACTTAAGGTTCCTCCAGTCACTACGGCAACCAACTGGCCGTCAGATGATCCATTACACAAGGCATTCGTAACAGAGATATATCCATTGATGGCGCTCACCGGCTGTACAACAACTACCGAAGCGGTGGCAGAACAGCCATTTACATCGGTTACAGATACGGAATAACTTCCCTGGCTAAGATTGTTTATGGTTTGTCCTGTACCAGGTGCTGTCCAATTGAAAATATAAGGAGAGACACCCCCGTTGATAAAAACGGAAGCGGTGCCATCTGATCCACCGGTGCAAGAAACAGGTGTGGAGCTGGTTTGTAAAATTTCTAAAAGGGGAGGTTCTGAAATAAGCACCTGTGCAGTTATGGAGCATGAATTGGCATCCGTTATGGTAACATTTTGAACACCTGCTGAGAGCCCCGTAGTAATTGCTGTGTTTTGACCATTTGGCCAGGCAAACTGATAGGGGGGAGTTCCGCCAATCGGGTTGGCAGAGGCAGATCCGTTTGATAAACCAAAACAACTTACATTAGCCAATGTGAGTGCTGTCGTAGTGAGTACAGAGGGCTGGGTAAGTGTAATGGATGCACTTTGTTGACAACCATTTATATCATTTATTATAACAAAATAGATCCCGGCATTTAAATCGCTGACAGATGCAGTTGTATCTGAAGTATTCCACAGATATCTGTAAGGTTGTGTTCCTCCTGAAGCTGTCACTTGAGCTGTACCAGAATTATCATTGCTGCAACTGAGATTAGTC
>CAZNNX010000029.1:0-13400 GCA_964574485.1 uncultured Saprospiraceae bacterium
AAGTTTTTTTTTCATTATACCTGGATTTATCCCCTTCCTCAACTCCCTCTTGTAGTTTATACCTTATACGCAATCATGATTTTTTGTTGTGTATTGATTTTGTCCAACTATAAAATAAGAGGAGCGGCGATAGTTCTTCTTTTTTTGTTTTCCTGGTTTGAACTTAGCGACCTCACTCATTATCTGAATCATTATTACCTGATCATACTGCTGATCATCCATCTCATCCTTATTCCAAAAAATTATTTTTACCCAAAAACCAACAAGGGAGACAGCTCACTGGCCTTTCATTTCTTGCAATTTCAAATCGTTATGGTTTATCTCCTTGCTGCCATTGCCAAGTTGAATCCAGAATGGCTACTCAAAGGCCAGCCTATGAATATTTGGCTGCATAATATGGGATGGCCAGAAACAATCATTCCCAGTACCTATTTTTCATTCACATCTGTTGTAATGTCATGGGCAGGCTGCCTCTATGATTTTACCGTACCCTTTTTGTTGTTATTCAAAAGAACCAAAATCCTGGGCATAATTCTCGTTTTTATCTTTCATACTTGCACCGCAATATTCTTCCAAATTGGAATTTTTCCTTATTTAATGATGGGAATTTCCCTAATTTTTTTGCCAGAAAGCTTTCATAAAAAAATAATTTCTACCTTTGTGTTTAATTGGACTATTTCTAAACAAGAAGGTGAGTCACAGCCACAGCCTTCATGTTTACTTAATCTGAAATCATTTTTTTACCTACTATTCTTTCTCATGCAATTCATTCTCGCTTTTAGATATGTAGCCTACCCCGGCGATGTTTTATGGACCGAAAGAGGATTCCGTTGGTCCTGGCGGGTGATGCTGATTGACAAAAAGGGGAATGCGCAATTCTATGTCAAAATCAAAACAGATCCTACGCTAATACCTGTTAATAATGAAGATTTTCTAACAGGCAAACAAGAAGTCTTTATGTCCTATCAATCTGATCTGATTCAATTGTACGCAAAAAAAATTAGAAGCGAATACACAAAAAAAGGCTTCCAGGTGGAAGCTGTTTACGCGGATGTCTTTGTAAGCCTGAATGGATCCGTTTCAAGGAGATTTGTAAAAAATTCGATTGATCTCTCACAAGAACCAATAGAAAAATGGCTGATTACAGATCCTCAATAAATTTTCTATTCACTTGTCTTCTTAGCTGTATTTCTGTACTTGTTCAAGCGCAGTTTTGCTTTCGCATCCATTGTGTTGACGAGAACAAACAGTCAATTGATACATTTGAATGTCTTATATCTAATGGTCAAAAGCAAAGCTTCAAAACAAAAGCAGATTCAGTTATCTGTCAATTAAATCCAATTGACAGTTCTTTTTATATCATTTGCAATGGCTATAAGGATACACTCATTTATTTCCGAAATCTATCTTCGAAAAAGAATATTTTTCAACTTCAATTATTAACTTATCAATCCAAAGAGGTAGTTGTAGGCGTGACAAATGGCTTTCAAAAATATTTTAGATCCGTGGATCCTGATCAAATGATTCTGGGCGCATCTAAGAAATCAGAAATTATAGATTTGGCCCAACTTCAGGTTCAACTACAAAACAACAATGCCAGACAAATATATGCGAAAATTCCAGGACTCAATATATGGGAAAACGACCAGTCTGGTTTACAATTAAATATTGGTGCCAGAGGTCTGAGCCCCAACCGTACCTCTAATTTTAACACAAGACAGGACGGTGTGGACATAAGTGCTGACGCTCTCGGATATCCCGAATCTTACTATACTCCTCCTGCCCTCGGAATTGACAAAATTGAATTTATCAGGGGAGCCGCTTCTCTTCAATTTGGAAGCCAGTTTGGAGGGTTGCTCAATTACAAAATGAAAAATGAAGAGCCTAAACATATCCTTTGGACTGGCGATTTTAGTTGGGGCTCCTTTCAATTTATCAATTTATTTCAAAGTTTGGGAGGAAGATCCACCAATGAAAAAATCAAATATTACACCTTTTACCAGTTTAAAAGATCAGATGGCTGGCGTCCCTTCTCTTCTTTTCAAAGTCATAATGCTCATGCTTCTCTCCATTGGAAAATAAATGAGAAAAACAATTTACATATCTCATACAGTCACCTGAACTACCTGGCTCAGCAACCCGGGGGACTTACTGATTTTCAATTTAACCAAAATCCAACTCAATCACTCAGGCCAAGAAATTGGTTTCGAATTTTTTGGAATATATTCTCTGCCCAATGGGAGATGAATATAAATGTCAGGCTCAAATTAAAATCAAGTTTTTTTGGTCTCTATGCAGGCAGGTACTCTCTGGGAAATCTGGCCCCTATAAATCGTCCGGACAATGGTGACTTTAGAGATTTAATCAAGGGTAACTATGTAAACTTTGGCAATGAGACCAAATTACTCTATAGATATCTGATAAAAGAAAATCCTGCAGCCTTACTCTGTGGCGTTAGAATTTATAAGGGTAACACGCAGCAAGCCCAGGGATATTCAAATAAAGAAGCCACCGGGAATGCTCAAGATTTTGAATTTATAAATCCTCAGGGAATACTTAGATCTGCATATGATTTTCCCAGCACAAACCTAAGCCTTTTCGCTGAAAACTACTTTTTAGTCCTTCCCAAATTAAGCATTACCCCAGGTCTGAGATATGAATTTATTCAAACAAAGGCTGACGGGTATTACCAAAACCTTGTACTCAGTCCTTCTGCTACAGGTCTGGATACAATCGAGAATACTGCTGTCTACGAATCATACCAAAGTTCAAGGTCAGTATTTTTAGCTGGTATTGGAATTAGCTACAGACCAACCGATCAATGGGAAACTTATATAAATTTCTCCCAAAACTACAGGGCAATTAATTTTAATGACATTAGAATCATAAATCCAAATCAGAAAATTGATCCCAATCTAAAAGACGAAGACGGATTTAATGCAGATTTCGGATTGCGGGGTACTTTTAAAAACTATTGTAGTATTGATGCAAGTTTCTTTGCCCTGTACTACAACAAAAGGATTGGAGATCTTCTGCGTTCGGAACCTGATCCTGAAAACCCTGTAATCAATCAACTTGTTAAATACAGAACCAACCTGGGGAATGCACGCGTTTTGGGATTAGAATTTCTATTCGAATGGAATATTAAAAATAGTTTTTTTCCTCAAAATAAAAATGTAGAGCTCAGCACCTATATCAATTTTTCAATTCTGGATGGCAGATATATTAGTTCCGAAAACAGTTCTCTGGTCGGAAAATTTCTCGAACATGTACCTCAATTGATGATCAGAAATGGTATAGACTTTCAGATATATAAGCTGAGACTTTCATTGCAATCACAATTCTGTAGCGATCAATTTTCTGATGCAAGTAATGCTGAATTTGCAGCCAATGCCGTAATTGGGCGAATTCCACAATACTATGTTCTAGATGCTTCCCTCTCCTACCCTTGGAAATGGTTTACGCTAAAGTGCAGTTTCAACAACATTACCCAATCAAAATATTTCACAAGAAGAGCTTCCTCTTATCCTGGTCCGGGCATTTTACCTGCTGATCCCTTCAATTTTCTGATTAGCCTGCAGGTTAAATTAGCCAGCTCAAAATGAATGAGGTAATTCTTCATGCTTGCTGATTAAATATTTACTGCTAACCAATGCCAATACCAAGGTCAGGATCGTAAAAACTGAAAGCCATTCAGACATGCGTTGGAATATAAAAAAATCATAACTGCCATGAATCAAAACAGGAACCATCAATCCTAATACAAGATAAATTACCTGAAACTTGGGTCTAAACTTTGCCAATCCAACAAAATACCCCATAAAGACAGCAAAACTTGCATGTGCCGGAACAGCTGTAAACATTCGACTGAGAGCAATTACTAAAGCCTTATCAAAATCAGAGGTTCGAATCACAATGTATAATACATTTTCCATCATGGCAAAACCCATACTTATAGCAACAGCATAAACAATACCATCAATGGGCTCAGAAAATGCAAGTTTGGGAAAAACATAATATCTCAAAAAAATATACTTCATTAATTCTTCACTAAATGCAACTATCAAATAAGAGAAAGTAAATACCATCAAGGGATCATGATTGGCAAAAACCCTCAAATCATAGATGCCAAATTCTTCCATCTTGATAGCAGGATAAGTACTAAAGACCCCAAAGGCAATACTGCTTATAAGCAATCCCAAAGGTTCTGGTCTTTTTTTATCTTTCAAATAAATATAAATCACTATCAGAATACCAGGAAGAACTGACAAAAAAAGAAGTAAATATTTTGAACTAGACATCAACCCATTTTTTTACGTAATTAAGTATAAAATCATGCGAGAAAACAACCTGCTCAAAAATAGGAAATCCTTCAATACCCTCCCAAGATTCCAAGCAAGTTTCTACCTTAAAATAATCCTGCTCAACAACTTTGCCTACTTTCTTTTCTGCACAAATTTGCGAAAGGTAAATCTGTTCTGTCTGACCAGGGGTAGGCACCAGCACTACACGTTTTAATTGCATGCAAGCGTAATCCATCAAACTACTATATCCTGATCTTGAAATCACAACTTCACTGAATTGAATCAACTCCTTTAATGTTTCTGTATCAACCAGATTATATGTGGTCAAATTTGGTCGCTTATATGTATCATCTACATCTGCATGCTCACGTGACAAACCCCTTACCAAAACAACAGGCTTCTTTATTACATCCAATTGATTTAAAATAATCTCTTCAAATCTGGTTCTTTGAGGTTCAGGCCCCGACAAAATGAATAACAAAGAACCCTCCGTAGCCTGCAAAACTTTCTGATTGAATCTGCTCAACCAACCCAAATAAAAAACCTTTTTTTGATCGTATTCAGACAATTTTCCAGCCAAACTCTGAGGACTTTTCTGGTCAGGAACCCATATTTCATCAAAATTCTTCAAAAAATACCTTTGTATTTGATTCGCAGAAAAATCCAACAGTTTTGCCCCAGTCCTTATCTGCATTTGATGCCCCATAAAAATACTGTGAAAGCCCTTTGCAAATGCCCCGTACCTGTTGTCTGAAATTAAAAACAATGGCTGCTCCCTACGACATATATCTTCAATTATCCGATGTTCTTTTTGTATCGCCTTGTACATATAAGGTGAAGCTTGTAAAATATTGAAAACCATAAAGCGACTCTGGTACTGTATCTGATATGAAGGTAATTCATAAAAGACAGCATTCGGATGCCTAAGCTTCAACCATTCTAATGACAACCCTTGAGAAGCAATCAAAATCTTAAATCCGTGCTCCTCCAGTTGCCCGCAAATAACAGAACTCCTTGTAGCGTGACCTAAACCCCAATCCAAAATGCTGATCAAAATTTTATTGTTATGCATCAACTACTAAGCCTTATGGTTGTTTTTATAAAATTTTATATGTACTTTCGACAACGGAGACCGTTATTCTTGGTGTAAAATCAATTTATTATGAAAAAATCTTTCAAAATAGTTTTTTTTGGTATTATCTTTTTGATGACGGCCACCTTTGTTTTGAGTTCATGCGGCAGGTGTGGCGGTTGTCCAACTTGGCATATACAAAACTAATATTTCCTTTTTTCTAACACGCAATATCATGAAAAAGAAATTTTTGTTTCTCGCTTTAATTTTAACTCTTGGATTAACACTTAGCTCTTGCGGTGCATCACGTAGTGGTTGTCCCACTTGGAAAATATCGTTTCAGTCCAATTAAATATAGAATGCAAAAGGTGATTGTAACAGGTGGCTGCGGATATATTGGCAGTCACACGGTAGTTGATTTGATAAAAAATGGTTTTGAAGTAATTTCAATAGATAATCTATCCAGATCAAATCAAAATATCCAGGCTTACATTGAAAAAATTACAACCAAGCCATTTTTAAATTATAAGGTTGATCTTTGCGACAAAGTAGCCCTTGACAAGGTTTTTTCCGAACACCCCGACACGATTGGCGTGATTCATTTTGCAGCATATAAGAGTGTTCCGGAATCTGTAGATAATCCGCTACTTTATTATAGAAATAACCTGGATGGTCTTTGTAATCTATTGGATTGCATGTCTGCATTTGCCGTGAAACACCTAATTTTTTCTTCATCTTGCTCTGTATACGGGAATACAGACAGGCTACCTGTTCTTGAAGAAACACCTATGTTGACAGCTGAATCCCCTTATGCGGCAACGAAACAAATGGGTGAGCGCATTATTTCCGACTTCACTTCCTCTCAAAAAGATTTCAATTCAATCCTCCTGAGATATTTTAATCCTGCTGGAGCTCATATTACAGGTCAACTCGGTGAATTTCCAAACAATGCTGTAAAAAATTTAGTCCCAATTCTGATGGATACAGTAAAAGGAAAAAGAGATCATCTCATAGTACATGGAAGCGATTACCCTACAAGAGATGGTACATGCATCAGAGATTATATTCATATTATGGATTTAGCCGATGCACATACAAAATCCCTACATTATCTGATTTCAAATCAAAACAACAGCTCTTTAGAAGTCTTTAACGTAGGTATTGGGAAAGGTGTTACAGTTTTGGAAGCAATACGAGCAACAGAAAAGGCGACAGGCATCCCTGTAAAATTTATTTTAGGTCCAAGAAGAAAAGGTGATGTTCAGGCAATTTATGCAGATTATTCGAAAGCTAAAAATGCAATTGGATGGACTCCTCAATTTTCAATTGATGATATAATGGCCTCAGCTTGGAAATGGGAAAACTTCAGAGAAGAGAAAGCCTGATTTATTTATATTGTTCTAAATGCAGAAAATCCTCACAAAGAACAAAATCCTCATCCTCATTCGAAGCAATTATGCTAATTTGATTTGTATTTTTTACTTCGCTTTCCAAAAGATTTCTGTACCACAGAACCGCATTTTTATCAAGTGTTATCGTAGGTTCATCTAGAAGTAGAATGGGCGCTTCTGTTAAAATAGCCAAACCAATTTTCAACCTTTGCTTCATTCCAGAAGAAAAATAAGCTATCTTCTTATGCAAGTTTTTATTTTCGAATTGAAGAAGTTCAGCAATTTCCTTTGCTTGGTACCCATTTCTAAAATTCTTGAATTTCCCATGAAAGAGAATTTGCTCCCAACAACTGAATTCTTCTAATAAACCAGTGTAAGGTGCTGCAAATGAAAGATATTTATAAATGTCATCCCTATCAATATTTTTACCTAAGGTATAAACGATTTTACCCTTGGTAGGTGACAAATAACCCGAAATCATTTGCAATAATGTTGATTTTCCAGAACCATTTTGTCCTTTAATCGCATAACTGGAACCTAAAAAAAATTCGTAATCAAGATCCCTTACAATCCAATCCTGTTTGAATTTTTTTGATAATTTATTGATTTTTATGGACATAAAATAATTAGGATCCTTTTCTAAATCCTTTGATAATTCCATTTGGAGAATCTAGTACAAATTTTAAAATGATAGATTTCTCCTCTGAATCTTCCATTGTATTTTGGATCCAGTCCAAAGCTTGTGTTCGATTTTGGCTGGCAACAAAAAGTTCATGATAAATCTTTTGAATACGATCTATCATTTCAGCAGAATATCCCTTTCTTTTTAAACCAATAACGTTGACACCTATATAAGAGGCAGGATATTTAGCAACTCTCACAAAAGGAGGAACATCCTTATTAAGCAAAACACCTCCCCCTAACATGGAAAAGGCTCCAATTTTAGTAAACTGTTGTACAGCAACCATTCCCCCTAAAATGGCATTATCCTCTACGATTACATGACCGGCAAGAGTTGCATTGTTGGCCAGAATACATTCATTACCAATAACACAATCATGGGCAACATGCACATATGCCATAAGTAAACAACCAGAGCCAATTACAGTTTTCTGATTGGCCGCAGTTCCTAAATTGAGGGTGCAAAACTCTCTTATAACCGTGTAATCTCCGATTTCAAGAGTAGTTTTTTCTCCTCTGTACTTTAAATCCTGGGGAGGAGAACCAACAACAGCTCCGGTAAAAACTTTACATCCTTTTCCCAGTCTTGCCCCTGACATGATAACTGCATGTGATCCAATCCAACAATCATCTCCAATAATAACATCAGATTCAATACTTACAAAAGCTTCAATCTGTACATTTTTTCCAATGATTGCATTCGGATGAATATGCGCTAATGCATGAATCATAGGCTTATCGTCTCTTTATTATTTGCGCCAGTAAATCAGCTTCGGCCACTAAGGTATTACCTACAAAAGCTCTACCCTTCATTTCAACCAAACCACGTCTGATCGGCGAAACTAAATCAAGACGAAACAACAGAGTGTCTCCAGGAACTACAGTTTTTCTAAACCTTGCGCCATCTATTTTTAAAAAAAACGTATCATAGGCATGTGGCTCATCAATATTTTCCATTACAAGAATACCGCCTGTTTGAGCCATTGCTTCTATTTGAAGCACGCCTGGCATAATGGGATTTCCGGGGAAATGTCCTGGAAAATAAGGCTCATTCATTGTTACATTTTTCACACTAACTACATGTTTGTCTGAAAGCTCGATGATTTTATCTATAAGTAAAAATGGAAAACGATGATGTAGTTTTGTACATATATGGTTAATATCGTACAAAGGAGCCTGATTCGGATCGTAACTGGGAACATCTTTTAGCTTTCTTTGAGTCATCAAAGCCTGTTTTAAAAGTTCCGCCATTTTAGTATTGATGCTATGTCCTGGCTTTCTTGCTATTATCTTTCCCTTAATCCCCGTACCTAGTAACGATAAATCTCCCACCAGATCTAAAAGTTTATGTCGAGCTGCTTCGTTAGCATATCTTAATTCCTGACCTTCCAAAACGCCGGTTTTTTGCACAGTTAGATCAACATTATAACTCTGTTTCAACATTGTAAGCTGTTCTTCTGAGGGTATCGTTTCAACAAAAACCAAAGCATTCTCTAAATTGCCCCCTTTAGCCAAGCCCGCTGATCTGAGTGCTTCTAATTCATGTAAAAAAACAAAGGTTCTGGCACTTGATATTTCTTGCTCATAATCTTTTATTGATCTGAGAGTGGAAAATTGCTGACCTAAAACCTGCGAATCAAAATCAACCAAAACAGTTACTTCAAAATGATCTGATGGAATGACACTAATTTCAGAGTCTCCCTCCGTTAAAGTTATTGGTTCTTTTATCTCTAAAATCTCTTTTTCCTTTTCAAAGTCAACAAAACCAACCTCTTTTATTTTTTGATAAAAAGGCAAGGCCGATCCATCCATAATTGGCAATTCCGGTCCGTCTATTTCAATGATGGCATTATCGATGCCTAAGGCATACATGGCAGACAATAAATGCTCAACGGTAGCTACATTTGTCTCGGCATTTCCTAATACGGTATGTCGATTACATTTATATACTTGAGAGGCATCAGCTTTGATGGGTTTGGATTCAGGTAAATCAGTTCTGTAAAATAAAATCCCAGAACCTTCCTGAGCGGGCAAAATGCTAACACAAACATCCAAACCTCCATGTAATCCTATACCTTTAAAGGTTACAGCTTCTTTTATAGTACGCTGATTCATCATTTCTAATCTAATTCAATCGGTTAGTTCCATTATTTTAAAAACAACTAAACCCAATTTCTTGGGTTAAACATGCAAATATGAGATTTTTTATCATTTATTTCTCAGATATGACCTTAAAAATCAGTAAATCGGGTAGAAATACCAAAATGATGCATAATGCCACCTAAATGATGTATAGACAATCCATAATCTACATTAAATTTATAAACACGAATGCCAAGACCTGTACTAAATCCTGCCATACCTCTCAACCCATTTACATTCATTTCGCCCTGTCTCATTCTATCGTATCCCAATCTTAATCGAAATACTTCCTTTTTCCCTAACAATAACTCTATATTGAATATAAAATGCCTGAAAATATTATCCACTACTTTACCTGCCGTATTCGTCTCCTCTACTGCTCCTCCTAAAATATTTTGTTCAGCTAAGGCGGGATCGTCATACAGTAAATTCCATTGGTGCAAATGATGCGCAATAACACTAAATCGCAAGGGTAAATACTTTAACTTATGAGAAAACCCCAATTGAGCATCAAAAGGCAGTGGTTGAAAATTTTTATCTCTATTATAGGTACTGATTTGCGTTCCTGCATTTTTTAGTACAAAAGAAACCACAATTTTTTTACTTGTATCTCTATACATCATGGCCCAGTCACTTGCCCAACCTACAGAATTATATCCCTCAAGATATGAAAGGATAATTTTCTGCTGTGAACCAAAACTCCATCTATTGGTCGCCTCATAGGAAAAAGCAGCCGACAGAGCAAATTCCGAAGCGCCGAAATTACCTTGCGTCTCTCCAATATTATTAGTTCTAACAAAGTTTCCATAACTGACATACTGGATTCCTCCATACAACATAAATGGCTTATCCTTTATCTGATGCGCATAAGCTGCCAACCCATGGGTTATACCAGCAAAATAAACAGATTGTTGAACAGATACCGATTTGTGCATACTGCTATTTAATGCAGCCGGATTTTGATGAACTAATGAAATATCATTATCATATATGGCAATGGCTGCATTTCCTAAACCGGTAATTCTGGCACTGTACGACAGATTTAAAAAATCATAGGTATTCCTGCCTCCCGTAATTTGAGAAAAACAGAATGCATTGAAGAGAAGTAAAATACTCCCAACTAGACAGATATGATAGATTTTATTCATCTATTAACAAAACGATAAGATTTCATCATTGGTTGGGATGCTATTGTTCATCTTTACATTTATCTTTCAATTCCTCCACTCTTTTTTTACATTCGGGAGTAATACTAATTTTAGAATCCTTTTCCCAAACCGTGCAGCATGCCCCCAAGTTACAAATCATTTTCTTCGTCAACTCATTGGCTTGCAATGAATCATACATATACAAATAACATTGTTCAGAATTGGGCCCGGAAGCATATTGACCTTTAGTTTTTAGATTTCCATTCTCATAATACTCTACAAAAGGACCGTTTTCAAGTGTTTCTTTCATTGTAACGTCTTCCTTCAGTTTTCCATTGGAATAGTAAGTCTTCAGAGAACCTTCTATTTGACTCATAACATAATTATACTCCTGCTCTTTTGACCCATTTTCATACCAACTCATATATGGTCCATCGTATAAACCTTTTTTAAGGATAGCTTCACTCTTCTTTTTTCCATTTTCATAATAAAAAATCTCCTTACCTTCCAAGGTATCATTCACATAACTGGTTTCCATAAACAACCTTCCTTTTTCGTCAAATGACTTAAAATAACCATTTTTCACCTTTTTATTCTTATCAAATTGGTATTCTACCTGCTTTCCATCCTTTTTTTCTTTAATTACTTCTATCGGATTTTCTTTACAGGAAATACAAAACACAAGTAGGGCAAATACAACTGAGGTTAATGACTTCATATTATTTAGTTTTTAAATTTTATTAAAAATAAAAAATCCCCAAATAATTTATGGGGATTTATACTTTTTATTCTACGATTTGTATTCGTTTTGAAAATGATTGACCTGATCCTTGAATCCTTAGATAATAAAATCCTGCTTGGATTCCCCCAACTGGAATTTTTTTATCGATGTGGATCTGTCCATTTTTAATACACCTACCTAAGGCGTCTACAATTTCAAAAGTTTCAAAAGCTCTGTCAGAATCAATCTGCAACCAATCTCTCGACGGGTTGGGATAAATTTGTACATTCCCTTGCTCTGAAATACTGACTGCAGTTTGAGGCTGAGAAACAACCACATAGGATGGTTTACCCTCAATATAAATACTGTTTTCATCTTTATCAATCAATTGAATTTGCCCAACTCCCATAATCAGGTTTTTTGATAAAAGTGTACCCAATGCCTGGCTGTTTACTTTAAATCGAATGCTGGCAAATTTTCCCTGTCCACTCCTGTTCTGATGATCTTTTCTAGTAATTGCAACTTTTAATTGCGCAAAATTATATTGATCTCTTGCAAGATAAATTAAGTCACTTGCCGGATTACCCAACCAGCTGCTATCGACAAAGAATTGAACACTCTGCTGATCAATCATTGTAGCATCATAAAAAATTGTAAATGCTAAGCCGTAAGCGCTATCCACTACATTGGACTGATCTCCCATAACCACGTTCAGATTTACCCAATCTCCGGGATTGGCATTGCCGTATTCAACCATAATCCCATTACCGGGAGTAAAACTAAACAATTGGGGTTCGTAAACAGGAACTTCCGGTCTTAAATGACTTAAACCCCAATTTTGAACAATAGCTAAAGTATCATCATCATTAATTAAAGAAGAGCCATCTGTGTCACTGTGTTTGTAATCAATATTTGTTACTGGTGTCGACAGATTCCAATTGAAATGAGGTTGACAGTTGAAATTTAAACTTGCATTTGCTCTGGTTGTACCATTGATTCCATACCCCAAACCAATAGGTAACAAATCAGTATGATCCACCAAATTATCATCATTACAATCACCTGGCCACACACATGAAATGGTAGATATTATGTAATAGGTTGTATCACAAAATCCTTGGTTATTACACAGAACCACCATAAAGGAATCAGTATACTCTGCGGCTGCATTGGGTTCATAAACAAAACATCCGTTGTTTAAATTGGTAATATTCCCTTGATTGGGTGACAAGAGAACTGCACTTGTTTGTAACTGCCCAAAATTTGTGGGTAAAGACGGACAAATTTGAATTGACGAATCTTCTGCTACCCATGCTCTTATGGTATCGATTGACCATCTGGGTTGTACAAATATGGTTATAGTATCATAACTAGTACAACCTAAAATATTGGTTAGTGAAAAATAATAGGTTGTAGTTGTGTCTGGTGAAGCCAATGGATCTGGACAGTCCGTACAAGACAGACCTTGGCTAGGAAACCAATTGTATTGAAACCCACCACCAAACTTAAGGGCAAAATAATTAATTATTCCGGTTCCGTTTTTCAATTGTCTACCCAATAATTTCCATCTACCGTTTACTGAAGAATTAAATAACAGGTTCCAGTTTCCTTCAGGAACGAAGGTAGAATCGGATGGTATCACATTGACATAAGAGCTGATTGGGTCAGTAGCATAAGGATCAAATGAGGTAGAATCGTATGCAATATTTGTCGGTCCACCTCTTCTTCTCGATAAAGGTATCATAACACCGGATGGTGATGAAAGATAAATTTCCAGGCTATCCGTTCCTGATAACAGGTCTAAGTCAACAATGCTCTTTTCTAATATAAAAGAATCGACAATTGTAGGAAAAACATTTTGAACATTCAAGTTAACTTCAAAAACTCCAACAGAAGGAATAACCACAGATACTATCGTGTCTACAAATTTACCCGGACTAA
>CAZNNX010000029.1:13410-24568 GCA_964574485.1 uncultured Saprospiraceae bacterium
CATTCAACAATTGGGCATTAAGTTGTATGGTATCACCCAAATAAATACTGGTATCATTCCCTATAAAAATCTCAGGTGCATCAAAAATTTCAATACTATCAACATTTGACCCACAACTACCTCCTGTAGTAGTCACAGAATAAATACCTGGAGAATTCACTTGAATAAAAGGTGTGCTGGCTCCAGTATTCCAACTATAACTAAGATAACCCGGCGGGGCAGAAATGAGTACATTAGGTGAAGAGCACAAATAGAAATCTGAAGCTGTTAACCTGGGCATATTATCAGTAACAAAAATAGTTAAATCTGCCACCTGGGCATTTAATGTAAATGGACAACCCAAATTCTCAACAACTACACTTACCGGAAAGACACCTGCAAAAGGAGGAGTCCATTGAATTTGAATAATTTTTGGGTTAGTTCCACTGATCGTAAAATTTACACCTGGTAACTGAGAAGACAAAGTTTGTATAATTCCTATAGAATCATTCGGATCAGGATCCGTGAAGGTAAATTGAAATTGCAAAGGTGTTCCAACACAGGCAAAAACTGAATCACCAACAGAACTTCCTCCCACTACATTATTCACAGAAGGTACAGGCACCTGGGTAGTTCCATAATTACCTACAATAATCTGAATAACACGATGTGTTGTAGCAACTAGCCTATTGTTTCGGTATTCCTCAACATTATAGGCAATAACAAAACTTCCTATCATCATAGGACGAAAAGTTAAATTACCAGTCAGTGTATCAAAACCCTGTAAAATATTAATGGGGTTAAGCGGATTATATCCTCCTTGATAAGTTGCTGGGAAGCCGGTGTTTTGAAGAGCAGTTGTTAAACGATACTTGAGAACATCTCCATCAGCATCAGTGCCTAAGGGCGCATAAACATTCGGTTGTCCTATATTTGCGTAAACAATTCCCCTTCCAGCAAAAGTAACACTGTTATTGCAATAAAAATCTAAATCATTTAAAGTCGTTCTTGTAAAATAATCATTAGGAACTATATTAACCACAGATGAATTCCAACAACATTCATAGGCTGTAAATTCCCAATCTGTACAGTTTTGTGGTAAACTAACAGTATCTCTGTAAATATACTGCTCAACACCAGGTAATCCACCTCCTGTACATGTAGTTGAATTGGCCAATTGACTGCAAACAGGACTGATGTTACTTACTGAAACCAAAGGTAGAGCTAAGGAATTAGTCGCAACTCCACAAGAAGTTGAACTATATAACACAATTCTAGTTGGATTCATTGGAATTCCACTGCAATCTCTGTATTGAACCAAACTGATTTCATATTGTCCAAAACCGAGGCAACGATATTGAATATTTCCACCCACTATATGAGTTGACCAAAGTGGGGTACTTACTAAAAATAGTATAAAAAAAAGAAAGTTTTTCATTGGTTAATTTTTGTAATGTAAGAACGTAAGAATTTGGGGTTTTGTGAATAAAAAAAGGCTTTATAAAGCCTCTAAATCCATTTTCATTATTTTTGACAAACCCTCAAATGCCTCTACAGTTACTTGGGCTCTATTTTTCTTAAAATCAATTGACCCTAGATTATGTAGTGGAACCAAATGTATATGAGCATGCGGAACTTCCAAACCTACAACCGCCAAGCCTACACGTAAACAAGGGACATTTTTTTGCAAAACAGCCGCTATCTTTTTGGCCGTAGCGAAAAGATAGGCATAACTCTCTTGCTCTAAATCAAAAATATAATCTATTTCGACCTTAGGTACAACCAAACAATGTCCATACTCCAAGGGCGAAATATCTAAAAATGAGACTACATAATCATCTTCATAAATAATATATGCAGGTATCTGCCTGTTTATAATTTTAGTAAAAATAGAAGACATAATTACAGCTTGATAGAAATATCTAAAATTTCAAAATTTAGAATCCCTCCGGGCGTTTGAATTTCAACTTTATCCCCTACAGATTTTCCCAAAATTCCTTTTCCTATTGGGGAATTAATAGAAATTTTACCCGCCTTAAGATCTGCTTCGGTTTCAGAAACAAGTGTGTAAACAACAACCTTGTTCACTTTAATATTTTTCAATTGTACGGTAGAAAGGATCACCACCTTACTTGTATCTAGGTCAGCCTCGTTGATAACCCTAGCATTTGCCATCACCTCTTCCATTTGCTTTATTTTTAACTCTAGCAAACCTTGGGCTTCCTTAGCCGCATCGTATTCAGCATTTTCTGAAAGGTCACCTTTTTCTCTGGCTTCAGCGATTTGCCTGGCAACTTTCTGTCTTTCAGTGGTTTTTAACTCTTCCAGTTCATTTTTTAATCTATCGTAACCTTCTCTGGTTAAGTATGATATCTTCGACATAATTTTATGATTTTAGGAAAAAAAATGAGGACGCTCTCAAAAGAACGACCTTCTATAAATTAGAGAACGCCCCTGAAAGGGCGTTCTCCTTGACAAATATATAAATTCTTAATTAAATATTTACTTTTAAACCAATTGAATGTGTTCCTCTGAACACCTTCGTAAATTCAAAGGCATAATCAAAACCAATTTTTTGTTGAGAACCTTTCTTGAAAGGAACATCTACTGAAACACCTGCAGTTAAACCAAGGCTAGCAGTCGTAGATTGTACTGCATCAAATAAATTCTCTTCGTACTTGAATGCAGCTCTCACCATAAACATTTCGCGAAATGCATACTCTAAACCTAATCCATATTGATCATTACTGAATGAATTTGCCGTAAAATTACCTGTTAGAGTGATTCTATTGGATTTTTCAGCAAATAAAAAGTCGTAAGAAGCTCCAATATGAAGGAGTGAAGGCAATTCAAACCCTGCAGGTCTACCATCGACGGATAGGGCCGTATTTCCATTGGGTGCTACTCCTGTAAAAGTAAGACCATCACCTTCAAAAACCATTTTGGTACCAATATTTCTTAAGGCAATACCAAACTTAACCTGTCTGTCGGCTCCAGTAATATATTGTACACCCGCATCAAAAGCAACTCCAGTTGCAGAAACATTGGCTATCGCTTCATTAACTAAACGTACTCCAAAACCTACAGAAACCTTTTCTAATTTGGTTTTAGCATCTCTGAATACATAACTGTATGATAATCCAATATTAAAAAAAGAAGGGGTAAAATTGGCAAATCCCTCAGGTTGATCTACAGTGGTTTGAGGAATACTTCCAAATCCTAATGACATGATACTTACACCTATAGCACTATTTTCACCAATTCTTTGAGCCAAACCGGCTGCATTGATATTTAAACCCGTACCAACCAAGTATTGTGTATGAGAAATCATTACTTCAGTTCTTCCACTGATTCTCCCTACACCAGCAGGGTTGAAATTCATAGCTTCAACGCCCGTAACCCTAGATGATATCAAACCATTTAAGCCCGCTGACCTTGCCCAAGGATTTATAAGCAATTCATAAGCTCCTGCTTCACCTTGTCTATCTGGGTTTCCAGCAATGATATATGAAAAAGGAACACTGAATAATCCTAAGAATAATAATGTTATTAAAATATTTTTTTTCATAATATTAAAAGTTTAGTCAGTGATTTAGAGTTTTTGAGCATCAAGAGCTCTGTTAATAATAAAGCTTTTTAAAACTCTTTCACCCACACCAGGTACAGTTACATGAATCAGGTAAACTCCACTACTTACTGGTACTCCAAATGAATTTTTCAAATCCCAATTTAATGAGGTAGTAATTTGATCTTCGACATTACCACTACCAAAAGCACCAATTCTAGCAATACCATTTCTGATTTCAGAATTATACTCCTGAGAAATGTTATAAGTTCTTATTAATCTGCCATCCAAAGAATAAATTTTAATATCACACTTAGCTGGTATGTTGGTCACTTTAATGATATTATCAGTTTCTGTCTGTTCATAAGCAGAATAAGCATAGTATGGGTTTGGAACTACACGCATTAAATCCAATGATGATTCAAGTGAACTTTGCTCTTCTTTTCTTGGTGCATAACCAGAAAGATCAAATTCATATAATGGGTAACCCTTATTTACATTCGTAGCCTTAAACACTTGATATGGAGTTTTCACCCTTAATTTGAAAGTTAAGTCAGAGGGTGGAATATGGCCATCTATTTTAGGATTCAAATCATTACCTCTCATGGAAGTTCCTTCTTCAAGGTGCATCATAACAGACCATATAATTGTTTTATCAATTAATACCCTGTAACCTTTTTGTACTTGTGAAGGCAAATTGACATTATATTTCGCTATGATTGCTTTACAAGAGTCGTACTTTAAGCTGGAAACATAAATGGCATGTTGACCTCCATAAACACTTGCTAAAAATACATTGGCATCACCAAACACAGGTATACCACTTGGTGGGGAAGCTAATCTCATGTTAGTAGGATTAAACAACATGTCATTTCCTGTATTGGAACCAGGGAAAATATTGTTATCAAAGAATGCCCCATTGTAGAAAGAATTTTCTCCAAAGAATACATTTAATCTTTCTCCCGTTTCTACATCATAAGCATAACCGGGGAACCAAGACAAACCTTTGTTAGATAAAGTTGTATCTACATTACCATCTTTATCTCTTCCAAGATAATCTCTTCTCCAATCTAAACTGGTTTTATTACTTGGTACAGATACACCTAATCCAGCAGAATGGTACTTAGTTGCTGTTTCTGTAACAATACATCTACTCCATTTATCTTTATCCGGTGTAATAACAATATTCACATTTCTAAGATTATTAAGTAAAGTAGCTCTGTTGGTTACATTATTTCTCCAAGTAGTTCCATAGGTTATACTACCATCTGCTACCTGTGTTGTTGTAACAATAAACTCTCCTGTAGCATAGTCAGCATAAGCCAACATAAATGGATGCCATCCTTCAATTAATTTTGAAAAGTCTTCAGCCTTATCAAGTGGTTGGTCAGCTTGTGAATTACCCGTTTTCAAATAATCATTAGGTGGATTACCATCTGAAATTCCAACAAACCAAGGCACAGCGTTAGTATCAGCATATTCTACAGTGCTACCAATATAACCACTAATTCCATTGGCGCCTGGTGCATTGATTTTCTCAACTACTAAAGAAATGCCAAGATCTGGAATATACTGCTCATAATTTACAGTCAAAGGCTGATAAGATGACCAAGATGAAGTAGGATCATTCAATTCCTTTAGAACCCAGAAAAGAGAATCTGCCAAACTTGCAGGAGTAACTGCAGGAGGATTAGGTACTAAAATATTTGTAACTGTATCTCTTACCCATAGGTAATTTCTATCGCTGATATAAAGTTGGAACTTACCATTCGGTACTCTTAAAGGATCAACGATTTTAATATCAACAGGACCTTTACCTTCAGCATAGGTAATTGGACCAATAGAATCACCATTTAAAATTTTAGCTTCAACAGCTGCTCTATCTGCAAAATCCAAAAACAATCCACCTCCATTACCTTTTCCATCAACTCTTGTTATTTCTGGTCTGTCTCCATAGGAAGAACCAACAACTAAACCACCATACTCTGTAGAGTTTTTACGTGGAATACCTGTATAGACTCTGAAATTTCTTCTACCTTGCAGGTAAGGAGTTGCCTGACCGGTATTAGCTACAGGGTCATATTTTTGATATTCATTATGACCATAGGCAACAACACAGAAATAGTAAGGTTTATGATTTACTAATTTGGGATTCTTATTAGTAAACTTATCTTCTTTAATCTGGAAAGTATGTTTAAGACCTTTGTTCTCACCCTCTACCATAATGGTGGGTATGAAAGCTACGATATCAGGATCATTAAATGGTTCCCAGTTTACTATCTTAGAAACTGAATCCTGTAGATCAACCTGGAAAATCATTCTAGCTTTTTCTGGATTTTCCAAATCAGTTACTGATATGTTTTCAGAAACTACCTGATACACTTTGTATCCCTGGAAATTATAACTACTGTCCCCTCCAAAACCTCTTAAACGAGCAGGTGACTCCTCATAATTAAGATTGTAATTATTCTGAGCAGGCGTATAGCTCAAATTCAAAATTAATTCATTTTCTAATTCAACGATATCGATGTAAGGATTATCAGGACCGTCTGTAATCTTGAAACAATCGTCAAATAAATTCTGGGCTAAAACATCAGCTTTAACTAACTCCTGTAAACTTGGGCAAGGATAATCAGGAATATCTGGTGTCCAAACAACACCCGAAATTAGCTCATTGGTAGCTCCAGGTTTTAGAACAAAAGGCCCTGATGTGTGTAAGAATCTGTAGTCCCCAGGAGTAAGTGCGGCCGCGCACATAGACCAGGCATTTGGATCTGTTTCATTGGGGAAAGAATAATATACATAAGGGAATTTAGCCGCGGTAAATCCATTATCGCCAGTTCCACCTCTAGAGATGGGACGACCGTCTAGCCATAAACCATCCATCAATCTATAATGTTGGATAGCTGAACCTGGATTTCCTCTAACAGGGTCATTGGTATTAACAAAATAAGCAAATGACGATAAACCAATTAAATTACCTGATGAATCTAGCGGGCCTCTAAAGTAATCGACACCCAAAGCTGGTACATTTAAACCATATCCAACCGCATCTGTACCACAGGTAGCATTGTCATTATTGTCTGCATTATACACGTAACCCAATCCAGTAATTGTATCTACACCAATATAATCATCTGTGTAGCAACCTAAATCTGGATCCGACCACAATGTAAAATAAGTTCTGTTTAATGCCAGATTATTGCGATTTAATAACTTGTAACGATAGAAAGTCATATTGTTTATCGCATCAGTAGTTCTGTAACCAAAAGCTAAACCATGAATTTCCATGACCATAGGTTGACCGTTGGTATTTGTGTGTATATTACCATTGTCATTATATACCCACCAACTCATTTGATCAGCATATACAGGATTGAAATAATTAGGAACACATCCAACAACTTCAATTACAGGGTGGTCACCACTATATGGATCATAAATACCATCTTCAAATCCTGGAGGCTCAATGAAAGGAGCTAAATCTTGATCAGGCAAATCAAAATTATAAATTTCCGCAAAATAAGGATTCCCTCTTCCCGGCCAACCTAGAAGATTTCTGGCCGGTCTCACGTCGATAGACTGGTCAGAATTACCTGTTGCAGGATCTGGCTCGAAATAGTCAGCTCTCAAAGCATCGATTTCTGAACCATATACTGTAAAAAATCTATCCCATTTTTCACAATCAGTCTTTTCAATCACACCCGTTTGTGGATTCAAAGGACCTGTCCAGTAATCATTACCCGTTTGTCTGTAGGTTTGAGCAGCTAAAATCAAATTACCCCCATCATCATAAGCTCCTAACCAAATTCCCCCGGCAAATAACGAAGATACTTGAGGTTGTCCAGAAGCAGGATCTACATTGGGTACTATATATCTTGCCCTTGTTCCATCCCACCATAAATCTCCACCAGTTCTCAATCTGGCTCTAACGTTGTTGATATTCAAATCTGTCTCTGCTCTGGCCTCAATACAAGCTGCTCTAAAGCTGCTGTTGGAGGACTGAGTTTGATTGTTCCCATTAGGGGTTAAGCCTACAAAATCTTTGTACTCTCTTGCCCAAGCTGTGCTTGTGAGAAGAAGCAAAAAGGCTGTTGCGATCTTATTAGTTATACTCATTTTTTTCAATTTATATCTAGAATTAGAAAGAGAAAATTGCACCTATAAATATTCTTCTTGGTCTTGAAATGTTGAAAGGATCACGCATTCTTAAATCATACAATAATTGATAAGAAGCACCTCTTTCAGCAAGTAAACCTAAGCCCTGGCTATCTTGTAAAGTTAAGAATCCGTCGTCCAAAGGATCACCAGTAACTGGATACACATTTAACACATTAACCGTATTAAATACGTTCTGAATTCTCAAATAAATATTACATTCTATTGGATGTTTAGATTTTTTACCGATTGTGAAATCTTTGTCAAATCTAAGATCAACTCTAAAATTCCAAGGCATTCTTGCACCATTAATGCTACCTTCAGTTTGGATAGATCCAAAGTTAGTTCCAATTCCACCAGGAATGGCTTTTTTAGTGTAAGGAGTACCAGAAGATAGATTAAAGTTTAGATTAATCCCCGTGTTTGCCAAAATGTCTAATTTACCAATTTTGGGACCATCGTAATTTTTACCTTCCCCATAACGATAGTCAAATAACAAGAAGAAATCGTGTCTTTGATCGAAATCTAAGGGGAATATATATCTTAAATCAGTTGCAGCTACTGCTAATGAGGAGGTTGGACTTGAACCTGTACCATCAGCAAACTGTAAGGTATAGTTAGCCAAAATTCTTAAATTCTTCACTCTTCTTCTGTCATACTCAACTTTCAAGGATTTCACTGTGGAGAAGTCATCATTACCGAAAGATCTGTATGTAACAGGATAAGCTAAAACATATTGTCTGGCCTGAATCAAATCTCTTTCTTCACGATATAGTAATGAGAACTTGATTTTAGAGTTTTCATTTAAAGCTTGTTGATAACCTACTTCATAATTAATGGTTCTTTGTGAACGAAGATTTGGATTTGCCATCAAATCTTTATTATTTCTAAAATTGAAATAGGTTAAAGGAGTTGCCAGAGTAGCATCTGGTGGTCTTTGAGATAAAATATCATAATTCGCATAGAAATTCGCCTTGTCACCTATTGGAAACGAGAAAGAAATACGTGGCATTACGATTAAAGTCGGCGTATAATCTCTAAATGCATTATCAGGATTATAATTTTCACCCTGAGGATCATTGATTGCTGTACTAAAACCTCTTAGAGCAGGAAGTACGATGCTACCCAATTCTGTTGGAGAGTTGACAGCCAAACCATTTTCATCGAACCATTGTTCCCCATTTCTGTAACCTATCACAGAGGCATCGGGACTATTGTCATTAACATAAACCGCATAATCATCTCCAATATTACCAGGTCTAACAAAGCCAGTTTGTTGTGCAGCAGAATAACCAGAACTAGAATTTTCAAATTCAGATGCAGTAAAGTAACCAGACACAGAGTAAGGATCTTTCAACACCTTTGTATTGGCATCATAACTATCAAATCTAACACCTAATCTGAAGATGATATCCTTGTATTTGAATTTGTCTTGAATATAACCAGCTACATAAATAGGTGCAAATGGAGCTATAGGTCTGGTTTTTCTTCCGTTTGCATCTGTTGCATTAAAGAAATCATTGAAAGCAACATTGGTTCCCAATGGATTACCCAAGTAATCATAGCCATAATAATTTACAATTTGTTGAGAACCCAAAATCAATGTAGTTGGATCAAACCATCCCATTTGAAGATCATTAGGATTCATTTCATGAACATTTACCCAATCTTCCGGAGCTTTGCCTAAAAAATTTCTTACATTTTCTGCAAAAGCAGACATTTCAACCCTCTGATTATTTTCGTCAGTACGAATCAAAGGATTATTCTGTGTGTAATATCTTTGAGAGAAAGGATCAAAGAAAACCATGGCATTACCATTGGCATCCAACATTGGATTATTAGGATCAGCGGCATTGGAAATATGATTGTTAGCACTTTGATCAGCTAGGGTCCACAATCCAAAAGGTGAGAAATTATAAGAACGGAAAACTCTTTGCTCATATACACCACCTACCTGGATAGAGTGTCTGATTTTACCCTTATTGGTTACCAAATCAAAATTAGCTTTAACAGTACCTCTTATTTGTGTACTATTGCCTTTTCCGTAACCATTTCCAGTGCTGTAAGCATTGTTAAACAAACCGAAAACTGAATTAGCTGTAGTTGTAAATCTACCATTGATAACCTCCATTTGTTCCATGTCAGTTACATCAGAAAAATCTAAAACATTATTATAATTGGCTAACCCTCCATCAAAGCCTAACTGACCAGCAGGAGTATAACCTAAGAAAGATGTCTGGTTAAAAGCATGACCAAAAACTGGTTCAAATCCTAAAGTGTCACCAACTGAATTCAAAATAATATTGGTATCAATTACGCCAACAACCGGTCTTTGTGTTCTTCTAATTTGGCCTGCATAACCATATTCCCAAAATCTATCTTGAAATCTTGGATCGTATGATACATTGTCACCCTGTGTATAATCACCTTGCAATTCATAGCTAAAGTTCTGAAAAACAGGTATGTTGGTACTATCACCAGCAGAAGCATTATAAATTGTATTGGAAATTGTATGTCTGAAACGACCGTAAACACGCCAGTTGCCTGCATAATAAACAGGATTGAACTCAGAGTTAAACAAACGATTCGCAGTTGTTGGTGAATTGCCCCAATCAAATTGACCTTGTGCACCTACTACAAAATAAAAATCTTGATTTGGTTTGTAGTCAATCTTGAATGTTGCAAGGGCAGTTGAATTTCTGCCATTAGGTCTGACTGCAACTGGAACCAAATCTGAAGCTGTTAAATTCTCAGCCTGTGATATTCTTCCAACTCCTGACGGTGAAGTCAATAAAGGATTAGCTAAAATGGCAGCTTCACGCTCATCTGTTAATCTGAAAGAACCTAGCGCTGAAGGTCTGGAATCTAAATTGGTTGTATATCTACCTGCAAATCTATAACCCAAAATTGCATTTTTCTTAACTTTACCATCTTTCTTAATTGTATCGCCATCTGCGTTTAGCTGTATCTTGTTTATGATGGGTCCACCTAGACTTAAATCTACAGTCGTCGCAGCAAATGGATCAAGGTATTGCGAAGTTTCTACCTGAACACCTCCGGAAAATTCGGCTGAAGGTCCCTTCGTGATAATGTTTGTGATAGCTCCTGTGGCATCTCCGAATTCGGCAGGAATACCAGAAGTAATCACTTGAATCTGATCAATTTCCGTTTCAGGAATTGAGGCACCTCCAATAACACGTACACCATCTACATAAGTATCATCACTACTACTTCTACTACCATTCGTATTTGTAGCCTCTCCTTCATCTTTTTGAGAAACCCCTGCAGTAGTAGCTTTGATTGAACTAATGTTCCTTGTAGCTAGTTTCTCAATATCTTCAGAACCCAACGTTTGACCACTGGTTGTGTTATCTATTTCAATAAGGGGAATTTTGAATTCAGTTACAATTACAACAGGACCAGAAGTGTCAGATTCAATAGCTGTAGCAATTTCCT
>CAZNNX010000030.1:0-23769 GCA_964574485.1 uncultured Saprospiraceae bacterium
AAACTTTTAAACATTCTTCAGTTTCCAAAGTTTATTAATTAGCTTTGCGAAACAATATTTGGGAATTCAGACTTTGTGATCTTTAATATTTAATAATATTTTGACAATAAAGCTGAGCTCAACTGTTTTTAGCATGATTAATTAATTTTTTGATACAATTATCTGTTTTGGACGAACTACGCAAAATAATTGAAACTGCTGAAGGTTTATTCAGAAAATATGGCGTACGCAGTGTCACCATGACTGATATTTCATACCAATTGGGCATTTCAAAAAAAACACTATACCAGGCGATAGAAAACAAAGAAGATTTGATTTCTAAAATAATGCATGAGTATATTCAAAGAGAGAAAAAAGAAAGTTTGGAGATATCAACTCATGCTTACGATGCCTTGGACGAAATGCTAAAAATCAGCATGCATGTGCAGCGAAACATTGAAAACATGAATCCCTCACTTCTTTTTGACTTGAAAAAATACCACAATAAAATCTGGCAGGTATTCGATAGTTACAGGCGTGATTTTATTTTAATGCTCATGGAAAAAAATATCGAAAGAGGTATTAAGGAATCCTTGTACAGAAATGAAATCAACCCTTCCATTTTAAGTCGGATACATGTAGGAACCATAGAAATATTTTCAGATGAAATTTTGCTTCCTCCAGATCAGTTTCCCAGACCCAAGGTTCATATAGAATTTGCTTTACATTTCTTACATGGTTTATTAACAGACAAGGGAAGACAGCAACTTGATTCATATTTACATCAATATCAAAATATTTTTTAACAAATCAGACTAACATGTTTATCTTAAAAAAAATTCCACTTTTAGCAGCGCTGATTTATTCAACCTTCACCATAGGTCAAAATCAAAGTTTTACTATGGACGAAGCTGTTTCCTATGCGCAGCAAAACCACCTTTCTGTGCAGCAGGCAAGAATTGATTACGACAGGTCTAAACAACAAGTCAGAGAATATACAAGTATTGGTTTACCCAAGGCAAATGCTTTTTTGAATTATAATTATAATATTAATCTACCCACGCAATTGTTGCCAGATTTTCTAACACCTGCTGTTGTTGGTACGTTGGAAAGATTTAGTCTGGTGCCCGCTGGCACCACCAATAGCTTACCTGCAGGACAACCACAGCCTGTTAAATTCGGAACAAACAACAATCTTACTTTTGGTGTAAATATCAACACGCTCATCTTTGACGGATCTTATTTCGTTGGTCTGAAAGCAGCCAAAGGGCTGGTTGATATGACCAACAGACAAACAGACCTAAGTATTCAACAAGTAAAATACAATGTTAAAAAGGCATACTTAACTGTTTTAATAGCAGAAGAAAATAAAAAAACACTGGATCGGAATGTTGAAAATCTCGAAAAACTATATTCTGAAACCAAAGCCTACAAAGAAAATGGTTTAATAGAACAATTGGATGTTGACAGGTTAGAACTGGCGCTATCCAATCTTAAAACCGAGTCTGAAATGGTCGACAGACAAATCACCCTTGCTTACAGTGTTTTGAAATTTCAAATGAATTATCCTTTGGATCAAAAAATTATCCTGAAGGATGTTTTGACACAACTAACGCAAGAGCCTTCAGCTTCAGATTTAAAAGGAATTTTTGATGTTTCTACCAGAATTGAATACGATATATTAAAGAAAAGTGAATACCTCAATGATCTGAATATAAGAAGATATAAAATGGGCTACGCTCCTTCCCTATCTGGTTTTTTTACGCATCAATATCAAATTCAAAGAAATGATCTTTTTGATAAGGATGAAGCAGGTCTGTTTCCTATTACAATCACAGGAATCTCTCTCAATGTTCCAATTTTTGATGGCTTTGAAAAGGATTCCAGAATTAAAATGGCCCAATTGGACAAAAGTAAGATTGGTCTGCAAATGAAGCAATTTGAATCAGCTGTACAGCTGGAAATCAATAATGCCAGGGTAACCTACAATAATGCCCAACAAAGATTAGCCAATCAGAAAAAGAATGTTGATTTAGCGGAAAGAATATTAAATACAACCAAGATAAAATACAAGGAAGGTGTAGGTTCAAGCATGGAAATAACCAATGCAGAACAAGAATTGTACAGAACGCAGGCTGCTTATATGAACGCGCTCTATGATTTAGCCATCGCAAAAACAGATTTAGAAAAAGCTTTAGGAAAATAAATATAAAACATCATAAATATTAAATGATCATGAAATCAAAACTATTCATTCTTATCATTTCTTTGGGTATTATTTCTTGTGGAGATAATGTCAACGACCCCCTTCGTTCTAAAGATCCAGCCAAGGTAAGAGCTGCCATTAAAGAAAAAATGGACGCTATCACAAAATTAAGCGCAGAAAAAGAAGCTCTTGAGAAGTGGTTAGCTAAAATTGACAAGTCTGTAAAAGCAGACAAAAAAATTGATGTGACTGTAAAAAAACTTAGTATTAAAGATTTTGGGTCCTATGTTGAAGTACAAGGTAGTGTATTAACAGCCAACGATCCTGGAATGGCAAGTTCTGAAACAGGAGGAAGAATCAAGCAATTATTAGTGAAAAAAGATGGATTTGTGAACAAAGGTGATTTAATTGCAAAAGTAGATTTGGAAAGTCTAAAAAAGAGTATCCAGGAAATAGAAACCTCACTCAATTTGGCCAAAGATATTTTCGAAAGACAAGAAAAATTGTGGAAGCAAAACATTGGTTCTGAAGTTCAGTATCTGCAATCAAAAAATCAGGTTGAACAGCTAACGAAATCTAAGGAAAGATTGGAATTCGAAATCACAAAAGCCAATGTGTATGCCCCTGTTTCAGGTCATATTGAAAATATTATTGTAAAAGAAGGTGAGATATGTGGCCCGGGCATGCCTATAGTTCAAATTGTGAATAGCAGCGCACTAAAGGTAGTTGCACAGGTACCAGAAAACTTTTTGGGAAAGGTTAAAAATGGTGACATTGTTGAAATTTCTTATCCCGCTATTGAGCAAAACCAAAATGGAAGAGTCTCTAAAATCAGCAGAATGATAAATCCTAATAATAGGACCTTCGACATAGAAGCAACAATTGACAGTAAAGGTGGATTAATCAAACCTAATCTAATGGCAACGCTTTTGATACAGGATTACAGTAAACCTAAAGCAATTGTAATTGAAGACAATTTAATTATGCAGGATGTCGAAGGCAATCACTACGTAATGCTAATGGAAAATGATAAAGCAATGAAAAGAATTATTACAATTGGAAAAAGCTATCAAAATCAAACTGTTGTAGAGTCAGGCTTAGATGGGAATGAAACTATCATTGTAAAAGGTGCCAGACAAGTGGTCGATGGAGACAAGCTCACAATTTTAGGTGAAGAGACCAATAATGAAAACATTGAAAAATAAATATTTCACTCTTTAGAATACAAAAATGAGTAACGAAAATAAATCCAACTCAAGAAGTTTTGGGCCGAGTAACTTTGCTGTAAATAACAAAATCAGCATGTTTTTGCTCACACTTATCATAACTTATCTGGGATTTAATTCCTACAATTCAATGCCAAAGGAATCTTTCCCTGAAATCGTAATCCCAACGATTTATGTGGGAACTACTTACTGCGGGAATTCAGCTAAGGATATGAAAAAATTAATCACCAAACCCTTAGAGAAAGAAATCGCATCCATTACAGGAATCAAAAAGCTGGATGGAACATCTATTCAAGATTTTTCCAACATTATAGTGGAATTTAATACAGGAGTTGAAGTTGAAACAGCTCTGAGAGAAGTAAAAGATGCAGTGGACAAAGCCAAAAACGACCCTGATTTCCCAAAAGATATCACAGCTGGCCCTAATGTTTTTGAAATTAATTTCTCAGAATTTCCCATCATGACTGTAAATGTTTCAGGTCCTTATACTGAGGTGCAATTGAGACAATACGCAGAATATTTACAGGATGAAATTGAAAAATTGCCTGAAATCTCTGATGTTAAATTAAAAGGAACATCGGAAAAAGAAGTTAAGGTAGATGTTGATTTATTCAAAATGCAAAGCCGACAGATTAGTTTTAATGATATTTCTCAGGCTATTGGTGTTGAAAACCTAACCTTATCAGCTGGTGAACTTGAAGCAGATGGATTTAAAAGATCGATGCGTATCGTGGGAGAATTCAAAAACATTTCCGAAATAGAAAATATCATTATTAAAAGTGAGTTTCAAAATCCGGTATTCCTCAAAGATATAGCCTCTGTAACGGAAGGATTTGCCGACCCTACATCTATCGCACGTTCTGATGGATTGCAAGTTATCTCACTGGATGTAATCAAAAGAAGTGGCGAAAACCTCTTATCTGCAGCTGATAAAATCAAGGCTTTGGTTGAAGAATCAAAATCAGACAAATTTCCTGCTAATCTAAAGGTGAATATCTTTAATGATCAGTCAACTGCTACAAGAGACCAACTATTAAACCTTCAAAATAGCATCATCTCGGGTGTGATATTGGTAATTTTGGTTTTAATGTTTTTTATGGGTCTCCGAAACTCATTATTTGTAGGTTTGGCAATTCCCCTTTCCATGTTCCTGGGTATTCTCATTTTAAATCTGATGGGTGTTACTTTGAATATGGTCGTTTTATTTTCATTGATTTTGGCCTTGGGGATGCTGGTAGACAATTCAATCGTAGCTGTCGAAAATGTCTATCGATTTATTTCTGAAGGACATTCTAAGGATGAAGCTTCAAAAATGGCTGTCGGCGAAGTTGCAGTTGCTCTCATATCTTCAACTGCTACTACACTCGCTGCCTTTGCCCCACTTATGTTTTGGCCAGGGTTGATGGGTGAATTCATGAAATATTTACCTTTAACCCTAATCATTACATTAACCTCATCCCTTTTTGTGGCTTTGGTACTTACTCCTCCCTTTACAGCAAAGTTTATTATTGTAGCAGATGAAAATCAAGACCTTAAAGCACTGAACAAAAAGAGATTGAGAACCAATTTGTTAATTAGTGGTGTTTTGATTTGTATTGCCTTGATAGGACAAGTTTCTGGATATTTAGCTGTTAGAAATTTGTTTGGATTGAGTGCCATTTTGGTTTTGAATTATCATTTTTTGCTCAAACCAGCTTCTGATTGGACGCAGGAAAGGGTTTTACCTGCCATTGAAAATATTTACAATAACTTCATCGCATTTACACTTAAGGGGTGGATGCCAATTGTAGTCTTTATTTCAACCTTTGGATTGTTGTTTTTATCATTTATTCTGCTTTCCGTGTTTCCATCTAAAGTATTATTCTTTCCACAGGCAGATCCTCAATATGTTAACGTATTTGTAGATCTACCCATAGGAAGCAGTATTTCAGAAACTGATAAGTTGATGAAACAAATTGAATCAAAAGTAGAAAAAGCTATCCAACCTTATAAGGAAAAGGGTGTAGTAGATGCAGTTTTGTCACAAATCGGAGAAAATACAAATGATCCTGCCAGCCCACCAGAGCCAGGAGTAACACCAAATAAGGCAAGGTTAACCGTTTCTTTTGTAACAGCTGATAAAAGACAAGGTATTTCTACAGCAAAAATCATGGAAGAAATTCGCGCCTCTGTTCAAAACATTGCAGGTGTTGAAATTGTGGTGGATCGAAATCAGGATGGTCCTCCCACAGGTAAACCTATCAATATTGAAATCTCCGCAGATGATGCTGAAATGAAAGAACTTTCTCAATTATCAGATAAGATATTGAATTATCTTAAAAACGAAAATATTCCTGGTGTAGAGGAATTAAAAATGAATGTTACCTCCAATATTCAGCAGGACATTATTACAATAGATCGCGAAGCTGCCCGCAGATATGGAGTGTCAACCTATGATGTTGCCATGACAATAAGATCAGCACTTTTTGGTAGAGAAGTCAGTAAACTTAAAGTTGGTGAAGAGGAGTATCCCATCATGGTACGTTTTAATGAAGATCAAAGACAAGACAAAGAAGCTTTGATGAATCAAATGGTAACTTTCCGTAATATGGATGCAGGTGGTAGAATTGTTCAAGTACCAATTTCAGCAGTGGCCAGTATAAAGGCAAGTACTACATATAATGCTGTCAAAAGAAAAAATGAAAAAAGAACCATTACAATTTATTCTAATGTTTTAAAAGAATACAATGCCAATGAAGTTGTTGATAAATTAAAAATGGTCATGGCTGATTATGACATGCCTGAAAAATTTAATTACAAATTTACTGGTGAGCAAGAAGAGCAAGCCGTTGCCATGTCTTTTTTATCCAACGCTTTGTTGATAGCTTTATTGGCGGTGTTCTTAATCATTGTTTCTCAGTTCAATTCTTTGATGTCACCTTTGATTATAATGTTTTCTGTCATATTTAGTACCATTGGTGTATTTTTAGGATATGTACTTACGGGAATGGATATTGTAATCATCATGACTGGAATTGGTATTATTTCCCTGGCAGGTGTGGTTGTAAATAACGCCATTGTTCTTATTGATTATACCAAATATCTGGAACAACAAAGCCTGGAGTCTTCAGGAAAAGAAAAACTTGACGATGATGATGTAAGAAATGCTATTATGTTAGCTGGAAAAACAAGATTAAGACCTGTACTACTTACTGCAATAACAACAGTTTTAGGATTAATCCCCTTGGCCACAGGGTTCAATTTTGACTTCGTAGGTCTTATTAATGAGTTAAATCCAAATATTTACTGGGGAGGAGACAGTGCTGCTTTTTGGGGCGTATTATCCTGGACAGTGGTTTATGGTCTGACTTTTGCAACTTTCTTAACCTTGGTCGTTGTACCCGTTATGTATTGGATGCTCTTTAAGTTTAATAGTTTTGTGGGTAAATTCTTATCTAAGAATTAAACTCATTTTTGTTGATGCAATGAAAAACCGCCTAAAAGGCGGTTTTTTTTATTTATTTATTTATTGCTAAAGACATGTCTCTCGGAATGATAGGATGACCTGACAAGGGGACCACTTTCCACATAGTCAAATCCCTTAGCCAGTCCCATTTCTTTATATTCAGCAAAAAGATCAGGATGGATAAAGGAGGCAACTTCGATATGCATTTTAGTAGGTTGAAGATACTGGCCAAGTGTAAGGACATCACAGCCATGCGCAACCAAATCGTCCATTGTTTTAGCAAGATCTTCCTTGGATTCACCCAAACCAAGCATGATTCCCGTCTTGGTTCTTTTGCCATATGCCTTTGTTCTCTGAATCTGTTCAAGACTTCTTTCATATTTGGCCTGGGGTCTGACTTTTCTGTATAAAGAAGCAACAGTTTCCATATTATGAGAAACAACCTCCTGCCCTGCTGAAATCATCAATTCAAGAGCTTCCCAGTTGGCTTTCACGTCTGGAATCAGTGTTTCAATAGTAGTTTCCGGACTAAGTAGTTTAACCAATTTCACCGTCTCATGCCAAATGGAGGCTCCCCTGTCTTTTAACTCATCTCTGTTTACTGAAGTTATTACAGCATGTTTAACTCCCATCAATTGAATGGCTTCAGCCACTCTTCTGGGTTCATCTGTATCATATTCATTCGGACGACCAGTAGCAACAGCACAAAAAGAACAGGAACGGGTGCATACATTTCCTAAAATCATAAAAGTGGCAGTTCCCTCGCCCCAGCATTCTCCCATATTAGGACAATGTCCACTCTGGCAAATAGTATGTAATTTGTTTTGATCTACTATATCTCTTACTTTCTTATAATTTTCACCTATAGGCAATTTAACCCTTAACCATTCCGGTTTTTTTGTTTTTTGCTCAACAGATTGATTTACAATGGGTAATTCTAATTTCATCTTCCTCTATTTTACCACCTTTTACCAAAATAAAAATTAGCATATAAATTTACAAAAATGGGTAACCTTTGCTCATCTACCATAATAGGGATATTCTTGAAGAATATATCAGCCTTTAATCCCAATTCCAATATTTTAGATATAGCATCTTTTGGCCCCCAATCAAATAGCAAATTTCCTCTGCAGGTTATTCCGGGATGTAAAGTCAACTGATCCCAGCCAGCGGAAAATCCAGTTGCACCGTTGATATCCAGAGGTTCAAGAAATTTCAGTCGATTTGTTTCTGTAAAACGTTCTGAAATAACTCTAAATCCATCAGGATCAATTCGATATATCAAATCCAAATAATATGGTTTTTCAATCCCCAATTCAACACCGGCCTGATATCCAAATGCAATAGCCACTATACTTCTTTCAGTTCTCTCGGATATGTAAAAACGTTGACCAGCACTCAGTGTGAATTGATAAAAATTATTCTGTTTCCCATAAATGTAAGTGCGATTCGAATTACCACCAATAGCGAGACGTTCAGCAGTAATGACTTTCTCTTTCGGATTTTTAATCTCAGAGAATTCGAATATAAATTGAAGTCCGTCATTTTTCTTATTGAATAAGGTATAAGAACCTGCAACCTGAAAACCACTGGTATGTATTCCACCTCCAACAAGTACCTCATGCTTAAACTGGGCTTGGATTTCAAGCTGAAAAATCCAAACCATGATGAATAAAATCGTAAGTAATTTACTATTTCTGAATACCATATTCCAAAAATAAGAAAAAACAAACAATTCAACAGCAACTAACACCTTTTGTTTTATTACAAATTGAATTTGAAACCTTTTGTTGAAATTTAATACAAATATGATTATATTTGCTTGTACAAATGTTCTTAGAATTATTTATAATGTCGAAATCAAAACTAAATTCGAAAAATAAAGAAGCCAAGTCCAAATCTTTCTCATTCGGACTTAATTTACAAGATGAAAGAATTCCTAAAATTCTTGGATTAGTATCAATCTTAGTTTCCGTTTATCTTTTCATAGCATTTACCTCTTATTTATTTACCTGGCAAGAAGATAATAATTGCAAGAATTGGTCTGACCTTTTCAATTTTGACTATGAGGCCAGCAATTGGTTGGGAAGATTGGGGGCTATTTTGTCCTATCAATTTTTCTTTAATGCTTTTGGAATCTCCAGTTATATTTTAGATATATTGCTTTTAATCACAGGCTTGTCCTTGATTAGCTTTAATGGTTTTGACAAAAGATTGATCACAATGTATCAGAAGGGAGCCATAGCCTTGGTTTGGACTTCTGTAATTGCAGCTTTTATCCGACATTTGATTGATGATGATTTTCCTTGGGGAGGCGCTTTTGGATTTAATACCATTCACTTCTTACATGCCATTGTTGGTAATGTAGGGATAATTTTTGTTGTTTTATTTGTGTTTTTTGTTGCGCTTGTGTGGAATAAAAATCCAAATTTCAATGCATGGACTTCAAATGTTGTAAAGGAAAGTTTAAAACCAAAATCAGTTTGGGACTCCATTTCTTTTTATTTTAAAGACTTGTTTTCACTTTCTAATAACAGCAAAAGCAAAAAGAATATTGTCAAAAATCATGACGATTTTATTGAAGAAGAAATTGTGGATGAAATACCTGAATCAGAATTTGTTGAACCTGCAGTTCAAAACAATCAAAAACCCGTTCAAGCCTTAAAACCTAATTTTAAAGAATCTCTTGAAAAAGAACTTCTTATTGAAAATGAAAATCATACGGATACTGAAATTGATTCCCCACCCGTACAAAATAATGACAAGGAATGGTCTGACGATATTATAAATACTTCCGACTCCAACAAATTGGAAGATCTTGAAACTAATGAAGATGATTTTGAAATTGAGATTTCAGAAGAAAATGCGGATGATGAATTAGCCATAACCCAAGAAAACGAAAATCATAGAGAGCCTTATGATCCAACAGCTGAACTTTCCAGATATCAGAATCCGGGTTTAGATTTATTGGAGCAATATGATGATACAACCCCAGTTATTGATCGGGCTGAATTAGAGGCCAACAAAGATCAAATCATCGAGACACTTTTAAATTACAAAATAGAGATCATTTCTATCAAAGCGACGATTGGTCCTACTGTAACCTTGTATGAGATTGTTCCTGCACCGGGTGTCAGAATTTCAAAGATTAAAAATTTAGAGGATGATATCGCTCTTAGCTTGGCTGCCTTAGGTATAAGAATCATCGCACCAATTCCCGGCAAAGGAACCATAGGTATAGAAGTTCCCAACAGAAACAAACAAATTGTATCCTTAAGAGAAATTCTTGCCTCCCCTAAATTTACACAGGCAAAAATGGATCTTCCCATTGCATTGGGGAAAACAATTTCCAATGAAGTATTTGTTGTTGACCTGGCAAAAATGCCTCACCTGCTGATAGCTGGTGCTACAGGGCAGGGAAAATCGGTGGGTATCAATACCGTAATCATGAGTTTGCTATACAAAAAGCATCCTTCTCAACTTAAGTTGATACTTATTGACCCTAAGAAAGTTGAACTCTCTCCATATAATGATATTGCTTCGCACTATCTAGCTTTTCTACCTGACTAAACCGAAGCCATCGTTACTGAAACTTCAAGAGTTGTTCAAACTCTTTATTCTCTCACTGTTGAAATGGATGAGAGATATACACTACTTAAGAAAGCTGGTACAAGAAACATTACAGAATACAATGAAAAATTTGTAAACCGTAAACTTAATCCTGAAAATGGCCATCGCTTCTTACCCTATATGGTTTTGATTGTAGATGAATTCGCAGATTTGATCATGACTGCCGGAAAGGAGGTCGAATTACCCATTGGAAGATTAGCTCAATTGGCCAGAGCTGTAGGGATACACTTGATTATCGCCACCCAAAGACCTTCAGTTAATATCATTACAGGTGTTATCAAGGCCAATTTCCCTGCAAGATTAGCCTTTAAAGTAGCATCCAAAATTGACTCCAGAACTATCTTAGATGCAGGGGGTGCAGATCAGCTCATAGGAAGAGGTGATATGCTTCTTTCAACAGGTAGTAATCTTTTAAGAATTCAATGCGCTTTTGTTGATACTCCAGAGGTTGAGCGAGTAATTGAACATATTTCATCTCAACCCGGATATCCACAACCATATTTCCTCCCCTCTTATGATGATAATTCAAGTGGAGAATCCGGAAGTTCGGGCGATAAATTAAATCAGGTTCTGAGTGAAATGGACGAACATTTTGAAGATGCCGCCAGATTAGTTGTTATCAATCAAAGTGGTTCTACCTCCTTAATTCAGAGACGATTAAAACTTGGTTACAACAGATCTGGCAGAATCATGGATCAACTTGAATATGCAGGTATAGTTGGCGCCAACGAAGGTAGCAAAGCAAGACAGGTTCTATTTGCAGACGAAATAGAATTAGAGGACTACTTAAAAATTCTGAAGGAAAAGAAAAATAAATTAAAATACAGCTAGTTAGACTGAATAGCTATATTCAGTTTTTCTTGCATTACTTCTTTAGGATTAGCTCCAACAATAGTTTCTACAACCTTACCTTTTTTGAAAATTAACATGGTAGGTATATTCTGAATATTGTAACTAGAGGCAGTGTTTCTATTTTTATCAACATCTAATTTACCAATAATCGCTTTGCCTTCATATTCCTTTGCCAACTCTTTAACCGAAGGTGCAATCATCAAACAAGGCTTACACCATGTAGCCCAAAAGTCTATCAGCACCGGAATTTCAGATTGCATAACAACCTCCTGGAAATTATCATCAGTAATTGTAACAGGTTGAATTGTATTTTTTTCTTCTGCAATCATTTTAACTTCTTCATCTTTAAGAAGTTCTTTAGTTGATCCTGTATCTACCTGGCTACAAGAAATAATACCCATTGGTAAAATGAATAAAAAATATTTTTTCATAAAATGATTTAAAAAAAATCCCGTTCATTAGAACAGGATTTTCAATGATTTGATTTTAGATAAACTGATCAATCTTCGATTTTAAAACAGCTTTGGTAGTTGAACCGACATGTCTTTCAAGCACTTCACCATCTTTCAATATTAAAATCGTTGGAATACTCCTAATGTTGTATTCCATTGCAATATCTTGATTTTTATCAACATCAACTTTACCAATGGTAGCCTTACCCTCATATTCAGTATACAATTCATCAATAATTGGAGCAATTGCTCTACAAGGGCCACACCATTGCGCCCAAAAATCAAGTAATACTACTTGTTTAGAATTAATCACTAATTCAGCAAAATTGTTATTGTTTATTTCTGTTGCCATTGTTATATATTTTTTACAAAAATAGTATTTATGCAATAAGTACATACGAATTCAGTATTCTTTTAACAGATTTTTATTATTTGTGAATGTAACTTTCACCTATTTCTATTCTTTGCCTTGAACGAAAACTTAAATTTTATTAATTTTACCATAAACTAAACATAGTGAACATTCCTAAAATATTCTTTTTCCTATTAATAAGTTGTTGCAATTCATACACTCAAATCAGTGTACAAGAAACAATAGATAGCCTTGTGAAAGACAGTTCACTAAGATATGCTTCCATTAGTTTTCACCTCACCGAATGCAGTAACGGAAATGTGATTGCTTCTTATCAACCTGAGTTGGCATTAACAACAGCCTCTACTATGAAAATGATTACGACATCAACAGCATTGGCTAGTTTAGGTGGAGATTTTAGATTTGAAACCTGGCTACAATATGATGGTATCGTAAAAGATAGTGTACTGGAAGGTAATTTATTTCTAAAAGGTTTTGGTGACCCAAGTTTTGGATCAAGTAATTTTGATGAGCAAGACCCCAGCAAAATCGGCAATTTTTATTATTCCCTATTGAACCAATTAGGAATTAAAAAAATCAATGGCAATTTAATTGCAGATGACAGCTATTTTGATAGTAAAATCATAGTTGATTCCTGGCAATGGATGGATATGGGAAATGGATACGGTGCCGGAGTATCTGCCCTTAATTTTTACGATAATATATATTTTCTAAAATTTAAACAGACCAACGAAATTGGGCAACAAGCACAGTTACTGGATATCCAACCTGCGCAAAAAGATAAGATTTTTCTAAACAGGGTAATTATAGCCGATAAAAATAGTGGTGATCAGGTAAATGTCTATACAAGCCCGCTTTCTAATCAAGTAGTACTGGAGGGCAGCATCCCTGCTGGTAAGAAAAATTTTACCGTAAAAGCTGCAGCAAGTAATCCTAGTTTTTATGCTTGCAACTGGCTCTATGAATTTTTACAAAATAAAGGCATCTTTTTCACTGGGCAGCCCTTACAAATTATTGAAAATACCACAACTGAAAGAAAACTACTGGGTAAGTGGTACTCTCCTCCTCTGTCAAAATTGATTACATTAACAAATGAATATTCCCTCAATATGTATTCAGAGGCTTTTTTAAAAAAATTGGGTTCCATTCAAAATGAAAAAGGGTCCACTTGGAATGGAATTAAATATTTATATCAATTTTGGAAAAATAAGGGAATTGATTTGAATGGTATATATTTTACAGATGGAAGCGGTTTATCTTCACGAAATGCTGTGAATTCTCTCATTTTTACTCAAATTTTGAATAAAATCCATCAAGATAGTCTTAGCTTTCCTGGTTTTTATGACATGCTTGCTATTTATGGAAAAACAGGTACTTTTAGAAATATGGGAAAAAAAACACTTCTTGAAAATAACCTGCACGGCAAAGGAGGATCAATGATTCGGGTAAGAAGTACCTGTGGTTACATTACCGCTAAAAATGCGAAACGCTATTCTTTTTCTTTTATAGCAAACAATTTCAATTGTAGTCCAGCTTATTTAAGAGATAAAATGAATCAACTCTTTTTGAAAATTGCTGAAATAGAAGATCCAAAAGAATGATTGCTTATATCTTATTTAGATTTCTAATTGTATTTATAGGTATTATACCCTTTACAATATTATATTTCTTTTCAGACTTATTATCTTTTTTTCTATATCGCATTTTTAAATACAGAAGAGAGGTTGTTCGATCCAATCTAACAATTGCATTTCCTTGTTTATCAAAAGAAGAAATCATAAAAATTGAAAAACAATACTATACTCATCTGGCAGATTTAATTTTGGAGGGCATAAAATCACTTAGTTTATCTGATGCTGAAATAAAAAAAAGATATCATGTTTTGAATCCGGATTTTGTAAATATTCCATTTGAAACAGATAAATCTTCCTTATTTCTGGGAAGTCACTTTAATAATTGGGAATATGGCATTAGAGGATCAAGTCTTCAAGTCAAAGCTCCCGTAGTGATATTTTTCAAGCCAATCAAGAATAAGAAAATCAATGAATTTATCAGGAATTTAAGTGCAAAATCAAAAACCTTATTAGCTCCAATTACAGAGACAAAGCAAAGCTTTACATCTCAAATGGAACAAAATTCTTTATTCATTATGGTTGCTGATCAAAGTCCGAGTAACCTGAAAGAAGCTATTGAAATTAACTTCTTTCAAAAAAAAACAAAAGCTTTACATGGTCCGGCTAAATATGCACACCAGTATTTCGACCAGGTATTCTATTTTAAAACTATTAAAGTGAAGAGGGGTTTCTATGAAGTTTCAGCTCATTTGCTATCAGATCAGATTCAGGTAGAAACGCAACAGAATCTGACTCAAAAATATTTTACAGTAGTTGAAAAAATGATTCAAGAACAACCTGCCTACTGGTTGTGGTCACATAAAAGATGGAAAAATGAAAATATGTAAAATTCTTTTCAGCCTTTGCTGCCTAATATTACTATCAGGTTCTTGTAACAAAAAAAATAAAGAACTTTTCCAGTATGTAAACCCTTTCATCGGAACCGATGCGCATGGACATACATTTCCCGGAGCCTGTTCTCCATTTGGAATGGTTCAATTAAGTCCTGATACCCGTTTAACAGGATGGGATGGCTGTAGTGGCTATCACTATTCCGACAGTGTCATTTTTGGCTTTAGCCATACTCACTTAAGCGGAACAGGCATTAGCGATTATGGAGATATTCTTTTAATGCCCAACACGGGTAAAGGATACTTTGATAATGGGGCAAAATCACAGGATAATTATACTTCTGAGTTTTCTCATGAAGATGAAAAAGCCGAAGCAGGTTACTATGCTGTAAAGTTGCTCAAAAACGAAATTGAAGTTGAGCTTACAGCAACAGAAAGATGTGGTTTTCAAAAATATACCTATCCCTTTGGATCTCAAACCCCGCATATTGTTGTTGATCTTGAACATAGAGACGATTTGCTCGATGTCAATTTGCAGGTCATTAATAATAATGAAATTATTGGATTTCGTCAAAGTAAAGCCTGGGCTAATAGCCAATTTACCTATTTTCATATTAGTTTCTCTGATCCAATAGTCAATGTTCAATATTTAAAATGGAAATCAGATACTACCAAATATTCAAAAGCAATCGTTTATTTTGCAGATAACAGCAATGACATTCTTGTTAAAACCGGACTTTCTTCTGTTGATTTAAAGGGGGCAAAAGCCAATTTGGATTCAGAACTTAGCTCATGGGATTTCACTGAAGTTAAAAAGCAGGTACAAAAAAAATGGAATAAAGCATTGTCTAAAATTAAGGTTCAAGGTGGTTCAGAAGACGAAAAGTCTATTTTTTATACCTCTCTGTATCATACAATGATTGCACCTAATATTTTTTCAGATGCAGACGGCAGATACAGAAGTATGAATGGAAGTATTCTTAGATCAAAAGATAAAACCTATACAGTTTTTTCATTGTGGGATACTTTTCGTTCTACTCACCCACTTTTCTCACTAATCGAAAGAAAACGAACCTTATCTTTTATTCAAACTTTTTTAAAACATTTTAAAGAAGGTGGTAGATTACCCGTTTGGGAACTCTCAGCAAATGAGACAGATTGCATGATTGGGTACCATGCGGTATCCGTAATTACAGATGCTTACATGAAAGGTATCAGGGATTTTGATCATGAACTAGCCTTGGAAGCTATGCTCTACAGTGCACAGAGAAAGGAACAAGGTTTGGAAGCTTACCAATCAAAACATTTTATCGAAATGGATGACAATCCGGAATCAGTTTCAAAAACCTTAGAATATGCCTACGATGATTGGTGTATAGCTCAATTTGCAAAACAGATAGGAAAGGATAGTATCGCCGATGTATACTATCAAAGATCAAAATACTATCAAAATATTTTTGATACGGAAACTAAATTTATGCGGGCAAGAATTAATGGCTCTTGGTTTAGTCCCTTTCAACCCAATGAAGTGAATTTTAATTACACTGAGGCAAATGCCTGGCAATATTCATTGTTTGTACCTCATGATGTAAAAGGTTTGGCAGAAATCATGGGTGGTCCTAAAGGATTGGAAAACTATCTTGACAGCTTATTCTTGACTTCCTCAGATTTAGGAGGGCATGAACAGGCAGACATTACTGGTTTAATAGGACAGTATGCACATGGCAACGAACCAAGTCATCACTTGCCTTATTTATACTTGTATTGCGGTAAAGCTTGGAAAACACAGGAAATGGTAAGAAGAATCATGTCTGAAATGTTTAAAAATACTGCATCAGGCTTAATTGGCAATGAAGATTGCGGTCAAATGAGTTCCTGGTATGTTTTGTCATCAATAGGTTTGTATAGTCTCTGCCCTGGAGATGATTATTTTGTAATAGGCAGCCCAATTTTCAATGAAGTTCAACTAGATTTAGGAACAGGTAAATTCCTAAAAATCATAGCTAAAAACAATAGCAGGAAAAATAAATACATAAGATCTATTCTTTGGAATGGTAAAAAAATAAACAGACACTATCTACTTGCCGATGAAATTTTATCAGGAGGAACTCTTGAATTGGAAATGAGTTCTGAACCATTGAAAGATAATAGTACTTTACTTGATAAAAGTCAGGTAAAAAGCACAAAATTTGTTAAAAGCCCCGTCTTTAAAAGCAAGCAAATGTCTTTTGAAAACGAATTTTTCATTGAATTTTACAAGGCTGATTCAATCTATTTCAGTTTAGATTCGATAAATTGGTCCTTGTATAATCAAAGCATTCGAATGTCGGAGACAACAACATGCTGGGCTTTTAATCAAAAAAACAACATTAAGTCACCCATTATTAAAAGAAAATGGAATAAGATTGATGCCCGCATTAAAATAAAACTCAAAACGAATTTTGCTGATCGATATGCTGCGGGTGGGGAAAAAGCATTGATTGACGGCATAGAAGGAGGGAATGACTACAGAACAGGACTGTGGCAAGGATACCAAGGCCAAGATTTAAGTTTGATAATTGATTTAGGAGAAGTTAAAACGATACAAGAAATAAAAATCCGTTTCCTTCAAGATCAAAAATCCTGGATTTGGCTACCCAATCGGGTTCAGATTTCTATGGCTGAGGTAGAAAATCAATACAATCAATATGTTGAATTAAATCATTCCATTCCTTTAGATAGTACAGGTACTATCGTCTACCCTTTTCGGGTTGACTAAAAAAGGAAAATGAGATTCATAAAAATAAATGCAATAAATGCAGGTGATTGCCCTTATTGGCACCCTGGTTTCGGAGGTAAGTCTTGGTTATTTGCAGATGAAATATTTATTCAATAATAATTTACCATTGCAATAATGCGCTACCCCAGGTAAATCCACTTCCAAAAGCTGCCAAACATATAAGATCACCTTCCTTGATTTTTCCCATTTCCCATGCTTCGCATAAGGCTATTGGAACGGAGGCAGCAGTTGTGTTACCATATTTTTGAATATTATTATGTACTTTTTCGGCTGAAAGACCTAATTTTTCTTGTATGAATTGAGCTATACGCAAGTTCGCCTGGTGCGGAATCAGCATATCTATATCAGATAATTGTTTACCGTTTGCTTCCAAAGCTTCCATAATTACCTGAGGAAATCGTACCACTGCATTTTTAAAAACAAAAGGTCCGTCCATATTGGGATAATAATTTCCATTGTCATACATTTTCTGTGTCATTAGCACAGACCCCCATTGACCAGATTCAGAAAAATCTTCAGTTTCACCTGTAAATATACCCTGATGTGCCCCTGGATTCAAATAGGCAAGTTTCTCTGCATGCAACCCTTCAGCATGTAAATGTGTCGACAAAATGCCCTGATTACTAGCCGTTGTAGGTTGTAATACAACTGCTCCTGCCCCATCTCCAAAAATGACGGTAACATTTCTTCCCCTTGTAGAGAAATCAATACCTGCAGAATGTGTTTCTGAACCAACAAGTAAAATATTCTTGTACATTCCCGTTTTGATAAATTGGTCTGCAATTGACAATCCATAAACAAAACCTGAACATTGATTTCTAATATCCAAGGCGGCACAATTGTTTTTTATTCCAAGCTCACGTTGCAATAAAACACCACAACCTGGAAAATAATAGTCAGGACTTAGCGTAGCAAAAATGATAAAATCTATGTCATTGGGACTTACACCCGCTCTTTCCATGGCTATTTTAGAGGCCTGAACCGCCTGTGTAGTTGTATTTTCTTTAAATCTGGTAACATATCTTCTTTCCTGAATACCAGTTCTTTCCTGTATCCATTCATCAGTAGTATCCATTACAACTTTTAAATCATCATTTTTTACAATATTTGAGGGAACATAATACCCAATACCTGCTATTTTCGTTTTCATAGGATTTTTTTTCCAAAGTTAAAGAGATATATGAGAAAGAAAAATGAATCTAAAAAAAACTCTATGTCATGAAATCAATTAAAAAATTATAATTTTGAAAGTTTCTGAGTAAGATATAACATGAGATTAAAAAGTTTAGAGTTAAAAGGATTTAAAAGTTTTGCTGAAAAAACAATCGTTCATTTCAATGATAATGTAATTGGAGTGGTTGGCTCTAATGGTTGTGGAAAATCAAACATCGTGGATGCTATTCGCTGGGTCTTGGGTGAACAAAAGACAAAACATCTCAGGTCAGATAGCATGACCAATGTTATTTTTAATGGAACAAAAGACAGAAATGCTGCTGGTTTGGCAGAAGTTACCTTGATTTTTGAAAATAATAAAGGTATTTTACCCACTGAATTTCAAGAAGTATCCATAAAACGAATCTTATACAAAGACGGTACTGGGGAATATTTTCTGAATGGAATACGTTGTAGACTCAAAGATATCAATAACCTGCTATCTGATACAGGAATGGGGCCTGACTCCTACGCTATCATTGCCCTCAATATGGTAGATGAGCTACTCGCCGATAAGGATAACAGCAGGCTCAAATTATTTGAACAGGCAGCTGGTGTGACAAAATACAAAATAAGAAAGAAAGAATCTCTTTCTAAATTGCAGCAAACTGAAGAAGATTTATCCCGGGTAGATGATCTCTTATTTGAAATTGACCAACAGGTGAAATCTCTTGAAAAACAAGCCAAAAGAGCAAAAAGATACCAAGAAATAAAACTTGAATACAAAGCTACTGCCCTCGATTTATACCAATCTAAGATACATCGTTTCAAAAATGATTATTTACAAATTGAAAAGCAAATCGAAACAGAAAAGTCGAAGATGTCTTCTCTCGAGCAAATAATTCAACAATTGGAGAAAGAAATTTCTCAGGTTAAAAACAATCACCTCCTTACGGAAGAAACACTTCAGGCCAGTCAAAAAGATTTGAGTCAGATACATGCAAAAATTAGAAATAAGGAGAATGAACAAAAATTACATTCTCAAAAAAATCTCTTTATTGAGCAGAATAACCAAAAAATTGAAACAAAAATTGTTGAGAATATTGAAAAGCTAAATCAACTGGAATACAAACAACTAAAAATTCAGGATCAAATTAGTTCAGAAAAAAGAGTATTGGAAATACATGATCAGGAATTAGATTGGGCTTTGCAACATCTCACCGAAATAAAAAATAAATACAATTTATTAAAACTGGATATTGATCAGATTGTACTGGAACAAAAATCTTATAATCATAAAATATTTGAAACCGAAAAATTACAAGCTGTTCTCAGTTCACAGTTAGAACAATTGAGAAAACAGCAAATTCAGTTAAAAGAAAATGTAAATCTTCTCAATAATAAAGAAGAGGAAAATCAATTACTTAAATCTGCGCTCGAAGCAGATCGAACTCAATTGGAAGCTGAGAAAAACCATCTTGAAATAGCCGAAAAAGAAAGATTAATACAATGGAATGAAATTGAAAAATTAAAATCTGAGTTGCAGGAAACCAGAGAAAAAATATCCAGGGAAAAACATATCAAAACTAAAGAATTTGAACTGTTGCAATCTATGTTTGAATCCATGGAGGGATTTGAAGAATCAATCAAGTTTCTAAACAAACACCATTGGAACCAGAATAATCAATTTCCTTTATTATCTGATATTATACATTGCAAACCAGAACATCGCATTGCCCTTGAAAATTTTCTGGATCCTTATGTAGGCTATTATATTGTTGAAAAACAACAAGATGCTCTCGCTGGAATACAATTGTTGAGAGAAAACAAAAAAGGGAAATCTGGATTTTTTGTATTATCTGAAATCCCTTCAGTTGCATCGTCACAAAATATGATCCCGTTAGAGGGAGCCATTCCAGTTATAGATTTAATTGAAACAGAAGAAAAATACAAAAAACTGATCTATAGTCTGTTTCATCATGTCTATATATGCACTGAAATAGAAATATCATCAGAAATATCCGAACATGCTGTACTTTTAAATTCACAAGGGGATATAAAAAAAGGTAACAGTTTTTTTGGTGGATTTTCAGGGTCCGTAGATTCAAATAAGATTGGAAGAAAGAAAAGTATTGAAATTTTATCTAAGGAAATTCTGGAACTCACAAAGCAAGAATCTGAAAATGAGTTGAAACTGAATGAAATGATTTTAAAAAGAAATCGACTCATTGAAAACGATAAGTCAAAGCATATTAAAGAATTAGAACAAACTATTTTTAAAAAAGATCAGGAATTAAAATACCTGATTAAAAAGCTGGAGGAGGCTTCACTGACATCTGTTCAAAATGAAGAACATTTGCAAAAGTTTGAAAAACAGATCAAGGAAATTAAAAATCAATTGTTAGAATTAGAGGGAGATCTTGATAACTATCAGCGTTTATTAGAGCGGGTGCAATTTAAATTTTCAGAATTAGAAACCTATTTTCAGAATGCTTCAGAAGAATTAACCAAACAGAACGCTATATATAATCAAAAGCATATTGAGCAGGTTAGGCAAAGCAATCAGGTAAGTAGCTTAGAGAAAGAAAATATTTTCTTGGAAAATGTGAAACTGGAAACACAAAAGGCTATTCAAAATGACAGGAATGCGATGCAGAGTGCAGACCTTGAGATGAACCAAATAAAATTAGAGATGAATTCATCAGAACGTGAATTATCAGATTTATATGAAAAGAAAAAAGCTTTACAGCAAAAAGTATCAGAGCATGAAAAAATGTACTTTGAAGCCAGAGCTATAATTCATGACAAGGAAGAAAACTGGAAAAACCAACAAAAACTTAATAACCAGCAAATTCAGCTACTTTTTCAATTGGAACAAAAATTCAATGAAATTAAGTTACAAATTCAAGGCATTGCTGAAAGAGTAAAAATGGAATTTGAAATGAATGTGAATGATTTACTACAATCCGCTTCACCCGATAAAGATTGGTCAGAAGATGCTGAAAAAAATGTTGAGAAATTACGGCGTATTCTGAATGAGTTTGGTCCCGTCAACGAAATGGCTGTTGAGGCTTATGATGAAGCCCGGGAAAGGCTAAACTTCATTCAATTGCAAAAAAATGACCTCTTGGCTTCCAAAGATACTATTTTGGAGACCTTACATGAAATTGACAATACTGCCAATCAAAAATTTATGGAAGCTTTCGGAACTGTCAGAACAAATTTTATTAAAGTTTTCAGATCTCTTTTTGAAGAAGATGATACTTGTGATTTGATACTTTCAGACCCCAAACAACCCCTGGAGTCAAAAATAGAAATCATAGCCAAACCCAAGGGCAAAAGACCTTTAACTATCAATCAGTTATCTGGTGGAGAAAAAACATTAACTGCAACTGCTTTATTATTCGCCTTATATCTTTTAAAACCTGCTCCCTTCTGTATTTTTGATGAGGTTGATGCTCCTTTGGATGATTCAAATATTTCAAAATTTAATCATATCATTAAAGATTTCTCCGAACAGTCGCAGTTCATAATAGTTACGCACAATAAAAAAACCATGTCTTCAGTAGAAATCATGTATGGAGTTACCATGGTTAAGGGAATTTCAAAGTTGGTTCCTGTAGACTTCAGAGCGCTGGAAAATGTACTGCAATAGCATTATATGAATTTAATATAATCTATTTCTAATTCAAAATTAGTTTCATTTTTAGCATTGGTAATTATCCCAATTCTGAGTATTTTCTTCAGTTGATTTTTTTCTATCATCTTACCTGTTTTTTTACCAATTACTTCTTCATGAAAATCCTGTAAAGGTATTTCTGTAATTTTCCATTCCTCTGATACAGCTGAATGAAATTCATATTTGTAATGTGGTTGCCACCATATATCACTGGTTTCAAAGACAAGTGCAAATTTTTGATTTTTTGCCCTGTATTTAATGATAATTGAAGTATAATTGTATAAATTGTTACTACCAAATGGAGATCTGATTGAAGCAAAACCACCATTATTTTCCAGAGAGAGATAACCCTTCCAAAGTAGACTTTCTTCCTGCCAAAGAAGAGATGAGCTACTTTTTCCACCCATCACCTGATCAGTTAAAATATACCAGTCGAGATTTCTTTTCTCAGATTTCCCAAAATCAAGAATCCATTCTGATGGACCGAAAGTCAATAATGACATGATAAAGTATAACATAAAATAGTTTTGTTATACTAACTTAATTCTTGCCTAAAAGTTTAAAAGAATTACTTTTTCTTTTTTTGCTCCTGTTGTTGCTTTAGAGCTTCCTCATACTTCAACTGAAAAGAGGATTTAGGTTTGGGATTATTCTTTCTGTGCTCCATCTCCGCTTCTAATTTTTTTCTGTCTATAATAACATTGCGCACCAGGTAAGTTTGCAAAATATTAAATAGATTAGAAAATAACATATAACAGGTTAGACCAGCTGCCCAACTATTCAAAGCAAAAAAGAAGATAACAGGAAAGGCATACTGCATGTACATCATCATTTTTGCATTGGCACCACCAGCTGATAAGTCCTGCGTCTTACTCTGATAAATGAGATAGGCAAACATGGACACACACCAAAGCAGCGTAAACAAACTGATATGATCGCCATAAAAATCACCGATAATGGGAATATAACCAAAATCAAATATAGAGTCATAACTCACCAAATCATCTGCCCATAGAAAACCCTTTTGTCTGAATTCAATCGATGCTGGGAAAAAACGATACAAGGCAATCCAAATGGGCATTGTCAACAACATGGGCGCACAACCACCTAATGGATTTACACCATATTCAGAATACATTCTCATGTTTTCCATTTGAATGCTTTGTTGATCATCCTTGTATTTCTTTCTGATTTCTTCCATCTTGGGTTTTAAAATATTCATTTTAACCCCTGATTTTAACATATTGAACTGCAATGGAAATAAAAGAATTCTAATCAATAAGGTTAACAAAATGATGATCAACCCATAACTGGGTATGAAAGTTGAAAATAAATTAAACATGGGGCGAATCACATATCGGTTTATTACTCCGAAAATACTCCATCCGTAAGGAATAATTTGTTCCAGATTTATATTCAAACTACTCAGCAAATTGTGCTCATTGGGACCTATAAAGAAAGTCATTTGAAAATCTGTTTTTAAATCAGCTACCGGAAAACTAATAACAGACTTCAAATTTTTTAAATGATCT
>CAZNNX010000031.1:0-23348 GCA_964574485.1 uncultured Saprospiraceae bacterium
CTTGACAAAAAAAATATTGAGATTGCCAAAGAACTGATTTATGATGCATGTGATAAAAATAAAGCGGTTTTTTTATTGACCAGCCTTGGAAATACCTACGATATGGAAATTCAACATCGTATCCGATTATAAAATACAGAGGATTGAATAATTCAAAACAGCGCTGATAAAATTACAATTTTCAATATTAATGTTTATATCTTTGATTTTCTAAAATTAAATTTAAAATGGAATATTTAGTCATTGCACTTCAATTTATACTCAGTTTATCTATTCTGGTAACCTTACACGAATTTGGTCATTTTTTACCGGCCAAATGGTTTGGTATGCGTGTGGAAAAATTTTACCTGTTTTTTAATCCTTGGTTTTCTGTTTACAAAGTTCAAAGAGGAGAAACAGAATGGGGGCTCGGATGGTTGCCCTTGGGCGGTTATGTTAAAATTGCCGGCATGGTTGATGAAAGTATGGATACAGAGCAATTAAAGCAAGATCCACAACCTTGGGAATTTAGATCAAAACCAGCCTGGCAAAGATTAATTGTTATGTTAGGTGGTGTAACAGTAAACTTCTTGCTTGGGTTTTTTATCTATGCCTTATTGCTTTTTACCTATGGTGAACAGTATTTACCAAGTGATCAAATGAAATATGGTGTAACTGTCGATGCATTAGGTGCTTCTATGGGATTACAGAATGGAGATCAAATCATAGCTGTTGGTTCCAAAAAAATGGAAAAGTATGACCCAGGTTTTGTCATGAAAGAAGTACTCATCAATATGGCTACAACCTTGAAGGTAAAAAGAAATGGAGAGGAAGTAATCGTTCAAATACCTGAAAAAGCAGCTTCGGAATTAGCTACGACCAAAAAACCATTTTTTACGCCGCGAATTCCTTTAGTTGTTGCTGAAGCAAGAGAAGGTATGCCAGCTTCTAAAGCAGGTTTACAGAAAAACGATTCAATTATTGCCTGCAATGGAAAGCCAATGCCTTACTTTGATCAGTTTCAAAGTGAGGTCGCTTCAAACAAAGGAAAAGAAATTACAGTAACTTTTATAAGAAATCAGGAAACCAGGGAAATTAAGGTAACGCCAACCAAAGAGGGTTTGATCGGGATTGCACCTTACGATTTTGACAGATATTATGATTTAAAAACAAAATCTTACAGTTTACTCGCTTGTTTTCCTGCGGGCGTCGCCAAAGGATGGAATGCATTGTATGTGAATATTAAAGCTTTGGGCCAATTGGTTACAGGTTCTGGGCGTGTCAAAGCTTCAGAAAGTTTGGGTGGTTTTATCTCCATCTCTAAATTATTCCCTACCACTTGGGAATGGGAAAGATTTTGGGCAATCACAGCCTTTTTATCCTTACTGCTTGGCTTTATGAATTTACTCCCAATACCCGCTCTAGATGGCGGTCATGCTGTTTTTCTTCTGATTGAAATAATAATCAGAAGACCCGTACCTCAGAAAGTATTGGAATACTCTCAATTGGTTGGTTTTATTTTATTGTTGACTTTATTGGTTTTTGCCAATGGTATGGATATTTTCAGATGGTTTAAAGGTTAAATACGATGGATTTCAAGTCTCTGGCTCACCAAATTGTAGCAGATTTACCCTTTCTTGAAGATAAAATCCAATCCCTTCATACTTTACAAATCAATTCGACCAAGCTTTTGGAAGAAGTGCTAAGATTTTTGTATTTGGTAAACCATAGCAAGCAGATTTTAACACCTTCCTTGTTGATAGATCTGGTTTGGCATGAGTTTATTCTTTGTACAAAATATTATGCTGCATTTTGCGAAAAATATTTTCATTCCTTCATTCATCATTATCCCGGTGGTGAAAGCCAAGACAATCAAACACAATACATACTAACCCTAACACTTTACACCAAATTATATAATTCATCGCCTAATGCGGATATATGGGGTTCTATCAAACAGAACAATTTTTATTCTAATTGTGGCTTAGATTTTTAAATTATGATTTTTCAATCGAACATCAGCGTAGATCCTAGTGAATTGACTAAAATTGTCAAAGTTGAACCTAAAAAGGCCTTTAAGAGAATTCTATATTTCCTTACAAGAGGATTGGTTTCTGATAAAAATGAGATCGAAACTTTTACAGCCATTTCTGTTTTGCAACAACTTTATATGGTGTTTCATCAGCAACAAATAAAAAATCTGGTGAAACTTTCACATGATGATATTGATTTCTATTTTGATAAGGAGGGTAAAAAAAATGATTTAAAGGAGACACTTGATTTATATGAATTACAGACCAATGAAGCCATGTCTGTTAATTTTAAAAAATTGAAAATGGTCTTGGAACATGAGGATCATGTATTGAAATACCTGATTCATATCACGATAAATAAAAATCATGACGTTGGTGTCTATCCAATTGATATTTTTATTGATGCGGTGTCTCTGACATTTACAAAACCCAACCAGGAGGAAAAGGAATTTAAAAACAAGATAAAAAACATTTTTGAAAGTCAAGCTCAGTTTGATGCTCATATACAAGAGTTGAAAACTCATTTTGATACCTTTACCAATCATCTGGCATTTGAAATAAAAAAACAAATTCAAACGGATGATTTAATCGTGAAAAATCATAATAGTTTTATTATTCCCAAGAATAAAAAAGATCAGTTGAATCCTGCTCTTATGCAGCCTAATCCAAATGTAAATGCTCCGATTTATCATGGCTATTATGGATTCTCAGATGCCTTGTTTTATTCAGTTTTATGGTCTGATATGATGCATCATAACCACATACATGTGCATGACTCTCATTTATTTACAGATCATGGAGATTTTCTTACCTCTGTGGATGGTCAAGGTGTTGACAGCTCAGATTTTAGTTTATTTCAATTTGATGAGGATTTACAATCTAGAATTGAAGGATCGGATATATTTTTCAACGAAGATACCCAATCTTACGAAACGCAGAGTAATGACTCTGATAGTTGGTGGGGTGGTGATTGGAATGATTTTGGAGATTCTGGTTCGGGATCAGATGCCAGTTGTTCATCCTGCTCTTCATGCAGCAGTTGTGGGGGAGGTTCAGATTAAAATGGGTAAGCCTACCTCAATAAGCTTACCCATCTTACTTTCTCTTTAATTGTAGACTAGGGCTCTGATTTCCTCAGCTGTTTTTACTTGTTTTTCATTTCTTTTTAGTGGAAAATTCTTCTTTGATTTAGACTTAAGTGTGGTAAAATCAATTTTATTAAAATCTTCTAAACTGAAAATGCCTATTTTTTGTTCGGGATAAATGACTATAAAACTTCCTGGTAATTTGGGACTTAGAGCAATTTTATCCCAAGTATTTCTCGGATAATTGATTACAGTTTTTTCGTTTTGGGGCAAGAAATAAACTGTTTCAATTTCAAAGTCCGGATTTTGTGAACTGATTTTGGAATCTTTAGTAAATTCAGCTACTATGTCCACTTTATCTTCTTCGTTAGATAGCCTATCATAATTGTAAATTCCAAATCCTTGAATACTAAAGCTTCTATATACATCTGCTTCATATTTTAATTGTTTCATTTCCATTTCAACCTTGGCCATAGCTTCCGAATAATTTTTTTCCCAATACTCGGCATCAAATTTATAAAGTGATTCAAGTGGCATGACCGCCTCTACGATGGCTTTGTATTTTTGTGGATTTTCATATTCTGAAATCGTCATTTCATATCTTTGATTTCCTATCAATTTAAATTCAGCCATATCCATTTGTTTGTTATTCATCCACTTGGGTTCAGGCGGTCCAGATATCATCTTCCACAACATCATGGAACCCATGTAAGCAACACCTTTATAGTAAATGTCTTGATAACTGTATGCATTTTTCCACTGTAACCCATACTGTTTTGCTTTTTGTGCAACGATTGGATTTTTTTCATTACCAGCCATCTTATTATAATCGTTTTTGTAGTGAACATCAAACAGGGCAGAATAATCAAGTGCAAAATATTCTTTGTCAAATGGTACTTTAATAGTTTTTACCTGTTTTTCCAGCTTCTTTTTAAGCTCAGCTTTTTTAGGATTTGCCTCTACCTCATAATTATAATCCAGAAATTCCCAGTTTCCAATTTTTTCATCTAATTGAAAAACATTGTAATCATTTCCCTCTACATAAGAAGCCAACCTAACATCTATTTTACTTTCCGGAGCAAGTGTTAAGGATTTACCGTCCTTTTCTGCCCTTAATTCAAACATGCCAGCAGTTTCAAAAATACGATTCCCCTCTATGGTTTTGATTTGCATGGGAATTCCTGATAGTAAAATATCAACGCCGTCATGAAATTCTCTAAATTTTATGTCACATTTGCCAGCATTATTTCCTGATTGATCTTTAATAGATGCGGCAGGAATAGAAATCGTTGATCCTCTTTTGGTTTGAATTACCTGATCTTTCGAATTGTCAATTTGAAAGATCTCGTATGCCGGATCCAAAGTGGGGATAGGTGCTTTGATTTGAAATCCCTGTAAGTTTTTTTCTTTTTGAGAACAACTGCAAAGATTAATAGTAAGCAGTGTCAATAGCATGATTTTCTTTTTCATAGTTGTTTTTTTTTAATGTGAGAAAGAATTCTGAAAATACATAGTTGAAATTTGAGCATAATTGTATTGATATGCTGAAGGAAATTTCATTCCATGTGGAAAGTATTTTTTATTGAGAAAGTATTTAATCATTGAAACTTTTAGATCAACGCCGCTGTTGAACCTGGTTGCAAATGCACTGATTTTATCTGCAGATTCTACAGGCCAATTTTTTTCACAATATTTGATAAAGAAACAAACATATTTTATCTGCCAATCAATCTGTTTTAATCTTTCCAGTCTGGCCTTTCTTTTATCCATTTCATTGATAATTGAACCATAACTACATATTTCATGATGATCAGCTGACCAATTTTCATTGTTTTCATCCGAGGCTAATGCTTCCATTTTTTCTGCAAAAGATGGTTTGATTTGAAAATATCCAATGGAAAAATCTATCTGTTTTAATCCATTTTGTAAGTAGGACAACTCCAGAGATTTTGTTTCAAAAAAATTTTGCAACTCTCGGTACCGTATTAATTCTGGAAAAATTATAGAACAAAAAAGTTTTGATTGAATTTGATACTCACTACAATAGAGGTTAATTTTCTTTTTGTTGTTATGTAAAAATTGATTCGCCCAGGTAATTTCAGATTGAAATTGTCTTTCAAATCTGGATTGATCTGAGTGGAAAGAAGAAAATAAAACTATGCTAAAAACAAATAATAATAATCTCATTGTTTGGCTTTATATTAAAACTGATTTATGTTTATATTATTGTACCAATTCATAATCTATGTCAACATTTTTTTCAGAGCCACAGAATGAAATTGATAAGATCATTCATAAATCAACTATCTATTCTTTAGGTGCAGGGTCAATACCTTTACCAATTTTAGATGTTGTTGCCTTAATTACCATACAGGTAGATATGATTTCAAAAATCTCGAAAATTTATCAGGTTGATTTTAAAGAGAATGAAGTAAAAAATATAATTGCAGCATTAAGTAGTTCTGCACTAACAAAAATTGGATCAAAAGCTTTTATCAAAATGATTCCTGTTATTGGTCCTATGTTGGGAGGTGTTTCTATGTCTGTTTTTTCTGCAGCATCGACCTATGCCCTCGGACAAGTTTTCAAAACTCATTTTGAAACTGGAGGTGACTTGTTACATTTTAATTTGGATAAGTTCAAGAAATATTATGATGCTCAGTTCGAAAAAGGAAAAGAATATGCCTCTAAAACCCAAGAAGAGAAACAAGATCAGGGGAAAGATGACGAAAATATGGAAATGAATCAAGAATGGGTGTCTAAATTAAAAGACTTATACGAATTGAAAGAAGCAAAAATTATTAGTTCAGCTGAATTTGAAGAGCTTAAATCCAAACTGATTCAAGACATTTTGAATAAAAAAAATTAATGTAAAATTAACATGAGTTATCGTTATGCCATCAGTTAAAACTTTACTTTTCGATTTAATTTTGAATCTATGCACACAGTATTTTTGTTTGGTTTGAGTACTATACCCTTGACAACGGGTATTTTTATATTGTTGATCATTTGTGTTTTAGCCGTTTGCTTTTTTGAGTTCATCAACGGATTTCATGATACAGCCAACGCTGTTGCTACTGTTATTTACACGAATAGCTTACAACCGACACAGGCTGTTGTCCTTTCAGGGATATTCAATTTTTTTGGTGTTATATTAGGTGGTTTAGGCGTAGCAATGGGAATATTGAAATTATTACCCTTGACAGATTTAATGTATGCATCTCTGGGTACTAACATTGCTTTTCTTTTAGCTGTACTCATTTCAGCCATTTTATGGAATTTGGGCACTTGGTATTTTGGTATACCTGCTTCTTCCTCTCATACCTTGATAGGTGCTTTAATCGGTGCAAGTTTGGTATTTAGTGCCATATCCGATGAACAAATGACAAAAGCTTATGAAGTTTTTACCTTTCTTTTAATCACACCCTTATTCGGATTTTTTATTTCCTGGTTGTTGTTGCGCTTGATGAAAAAAGTATTTAAAGAGAAATCAATTTATCAATCTCCCAAGGGGAATCAAAAACCACCCTTTGGAATCAGATTACTAACTGTTTTTGGTTGTGTTGGCATAAGTTTTACTCATGGATCCAATGATGGTCAGAAAGGTGTTGGTCTTCTTATGGTTGTTTTAATTGCCTTCTTGCCCGCCTATTTTGCTTTACATCCTGATTTTGATAAGATGAAAGCTGAATCTTCATTGAAAGAACTAAGTATGATTTTAGAAATTCAATCTGATGATAAAGAATTCAATCGTTTGTCTAAAGTCGTACAAGAGGATATAGCTGATGGGCTAATAAGTTTACAACAACTACCCGCAGGGAAATTAAATCCACAGGAATTAAAAAAGGAACAAATCTTAGACGTTAGAAGAGTATTTAAAAATAAACTTCCAAAACATTGCAAAGCATTGACTAATTATGTCAATACAAAAAACATTATGGGCAAGGAGAAATTTGAAAAACTCAATAGTATGAGTCAAAAATGGCCAGACTATACCGATCATGCTCCAACTTGGACCATTATGCTCATATCTTTATGTCTTGGGATCGGAACTATGATAGGTTGGAAAAGAGTTGTTGAGACCATAGGTGAAAAAATTGGCAAAACTGCTTTTGATTATTCACAGGGATTAGTTTCACAGCTAGTATCAGCGGGAACTATTTTTGCAAGCACCTATTTTAAATTACCAGTTAGTACAACCCATATTGTATCTTCTTCCGTAATGGGAACCATGTTTTCTAAAGGGGGGAGAGCTAACATTCAAAAGAAAACGATTACTAACATTTTCTTGGCCTGGGTTCTCACCCTACCGGTATCGATAGGTCTTTCTGCTGCCTTATTTTATATTTTTAAATTTATATTTGTTTAGGATAGATAGTTGATAGACAAAAAAAAACTGAGCTTAAAGCTCAGTTTTTTTTATTTGTTATCGTTTTCAATTTTAATTGTCACCTCTGTTTTTTCTTTGATTTCCATTTTTTCTTCTTCCTTCACAATTCCCATTTTTCTTTTCAGATCATCAAGCGCTGCAGAAGCAGTAATGTTAGGATTATTAAGGGCTTTGTCGATTTCCTGATCAACTGTTTTTCCTTCTTCCGCCATATCTCCGTAAGCTTCAGCCAAAGCTTCTTGCTCATCTACTTTGTCTTTCATACGTTCCAACATAGACATAGTTCCGGAAGAGTCAATATTGGTTAATTGTTTGTTTAATTTGGCAGTAGCACGGCTGACTTTGTCTCTCGCTTCCAAAGTTTTAAGTTCGTTTTCCCATTTAGCGACTTGACTTTTGAGTTGTCTGATTTTACCTTCCATGGTAGTAACCATTTGATCGTACTTTTGCTTGTTGGCAACGGCTTGTTGATGGAGTTTAAGATTTTCTTCTCTACGAGCCAAGGCTTCAGTTGCCAATCTTTCAGCTTCAGCCATATCCATTTGACCTGCAGATCCCTGTTTTAATAAAGCCATAGCTTTCTTCTCATAATCATCGGCATTATTTTTATAGGTTTCCACTTCTCTTGTTGTACGAATTGCAATGGCTTTTACTTCCGCCAAACTATGCATACTTTTATCAAGATCGGTTTTAAGATCTCTAATGCCTTGTTTGGTCATCTTGATAGGATTCTCTAATTTATCAAGAGCAGCATTAGCTTCAGCTCTTCCAATTCCAAAAAGTCTTTTGATTAAGGACCACATATGTTTTAGTTTAAAATATTTGTTATAAATTAATTTTTACCAGCCAACATTAAAAATTCATCTGCATGTTCAGCTAAAGCAATAGCCAATGCATTGAATGAAGATTCTAATTCATTTAAATCTAAGTTTTCGATAGCGAGTGTATCTCGGAAAATAACCTTTTGTCCGGTCTCATCCAGAACCAAGGCGCCATGTACAAATCCTCTATTCATTTGAAGTAATCTTTTATAAATAGATTCAGAAGATTCAGCAAGATCAAACATATGCTGTTCCATAATAAGTACATCGTCTTCGCAGTCAAGTACCATATTGCAAATACCTTTAGATTCATTATTTACAACCAATATTTGATCAGATGGTTCTTCGCTACTGATTTCATGACCCAAATCCAACAAAAAATTCTTTACTTTTTCAAAGGAGCTCATATCAATTGTGTTTATATTAATTAGAATGTGAATATAATGAAATTTAGATTTTTTTAGCTGTATTTTAAATTAATATATCATTATGAACTAGTAAGGTTTCTTAAATTATCTCTTATTTTTGTGACTATGGAAAATTTAGATCCTTATATAGAAGCATTGATTTTTACTTCAGAAAGTCCGCTAACTGTATCTGAAATATGTACCTGTGTTCAGATTTTGTTTGATAACAATGAACTTGAATCTATGGTGGAAGAATCAATCAGGCGCATTGAATATAAATTTATGGCGGATCATTTTGGGTTTGAGTTAGTAAAAATTGCAGAAGGGTATCAATTTCTTTCCAAAATTCAATACAGTGATGTAGTATCTCTTTTATTGAAGATTAAAAATCAAAAAAAACTATCAAGATCTGCTTTGGAAACTTTGGCAATCATTGCTTATCAGCAACCTATTTCAAAAACAGAAATAGAATTAATAAGAGGGGTAAATTGTGATTATGCCGTTCAAAAATTGCTAGAAAAAGAATTGATTCAAATTAAAGGTAGGTCTAAAGAGCCTGGAAGACCTATTTTGTATGCCACAAGTGATAAATTTATGGATCATTTTGGATTAAGTTCCTTGCAGGATTTACCAAAATTGAAAGATTTAGAGGCACAGGATGTACAACAAATGGGAGTTCAAGATGAAAAATAAAAAAGATAAAGGCTTACAACAGAATAATTCTTTTGAAAAAAAGGAAAATGATTCTATTGAGTTGAGTGAAGCAGATATGCGACTTAATCGTTATCTAGCCCATTCTGGTGTTGCGTCGAGAAGAGCATCAGATGAAATTATTAAATCAGGAAGGGTAAAGGTTAATGGTAACATTGTTCTGGAGATGGGTTTCAGGGTGAAAGATTCAGATTTGGTAGAATTAGACGGTAAACCCATAGAACCCATTCGTTCTTTTTCATACTATTTGATGAATAAGCCATATAATGTGATTACCACACTTAGCGACGAAAAGGGAAGACGTACGGTTTTAGATATTATTAAAGAACATACAAATGAAAGAGTTTTTCCTGTTGGCCGACTTGATCGAAACACAACTGGATTATTGATTTTAACAAATGATGGCGATTTAGCTCAGAAACTCTCTCACCCTAAGTTTGAGGTTATTAAAGTATATCGAGTTGTTTTAGATAAAGATATATCTACAACTGATTTGGAAAAAATTCGAAACACAATTGAATTAGAAGATGGTCCAGCACCAGTAGATGAGATCAAATTTCTTGTTGAGGGTAGAAACAATATAGTAGGGGTGCAGATCCATATTGGTAGGAATCGAATAGTCAGAAGAATTTTTGAACATCTAGGTTATGAGGTTAAGCAATTAGACAGAACCAGATATGCAATGTTAACAAAGAAAAATCTGACCCCTGGAATGTGTAGGAAACTTACAATTGATGAGATAAATATCTTAAAGTATATGATGAAAAGTCCTACCAAAGAATTTTTATCTGACAAATGATTCGTCTGTTAAGGATTGTAAGAAAGCCTTCAAATCACTTAATTCTTGCGGGTTGAGTCCTAAGGGTTTAATGAGCAGGCTTTTATTTATATGATTGTTTCCTCCATTATTAAAAAAAATAAGTACGTCATCCAAGCTTGCAATAGAACCATCATGCATATATGGAGCAGTTAATTCAATATTTCTTAAACTGGGCACTTTAAATTTTCCTATGTCATTTGAATTGGAACTGACTCTCGCCCTTCCTAAATCATTGTAAGTTGTATAAAGACCAATGTTTTCAAATTTGTAATTTGTGAATAAAAATCCACTGTGACAATCACTGCAATGAGTTCGATCACTAAAGAATAAATTCATGCCTCTAATTTCTTCTGAAGAAAGCGTGTTTTTACCCTGATACAGAAATTGATCGTATTTTGAATTTCCCGAGAGTAAGGTTCTTTCATAAGCAGCTATGGCTCTTGTAAGTGTATAAACATTTGGTTTTTCACCAAATACTTTATCAAACCATTCAACGTATTTTTTATTAGAATTTAATCTTCTAATCAGGTCTGGAATATTGTAATCCATCTCATTTTCATCTTCTATCGGAGCCAAAATTTGCTGTTCCAGATTCGGCACGCCCCCATCAAAAAATAGAACTGGAGCATAGGCAATATTAGCAAGAGTTGGACTGTTTCTGAGTCCGGTTCTTTGTTGAATTCCGTAACTAAGTGGCAATCCATCTGTAAAGGCAAACTCTTTTTTATGACATGACTGGCATGAGACACTACTATCCCGAGATAATACAGGATCTTCGAAGAGTGCTTTTCCTAAAGCAATTCTATTTTCATCTGGGAAATTGTCAGATGGATAGGTGATAGGAGTGAAGCCCCTTGGGATTTCTATCCATGTAATTTTTTGTTCTTTTTGACAAGATGATATTAGTAATAAAAACAAAACCGCTCTTAAGAGCGGTTTTGTTTTTAAATTAACGAAGTAGTGTAACATTACCTCTGAGTATTTTTGTTTCTGACTCACCTCTGATTCTGTACGAGAATACATACATGTATACATCTCTGGGTTGTTCAACACCTTCATATGTTCCATCCCATCCCTCAATTCCTTCAGCATCAGATTTAGAATCAAATACAACCTGGCCCCATTTATTGAATACTTTGAATTCAATAATTTCTACACCAATTAATGGGTAAGGCAACGGTCTGAAATTGTCGTTAACATTATCGGTATTTGGAGAGAAAGCGTTTGGTAAACCTAAGAAGGGTAGTGAGTTTACAGTTAGATAAATTGTATCAGTAGACTGACAAACACCATTATCTGCATTAATGATTAACAAATAATTTCCTGTTGCAATTTCACCAACAGTGGTAGTGTTAGCAAGTTGATAATTGTTAAACAAAGTGTCTGGGCTCCAAGTATATGTAACACCGTTTTCAGGTGTATTTAATCCTGCACTAACACCAATTGTATCTATTGAAAATATTGAATCGATTGTTAAACCAGGAGTATTTCCAAAATATGGATTTAAACTTGGATAACTAAAGCTAACAGAAGAGTTAGCTGAACAACCTAAGGCATCTGTAACAGTAACATCATAATTACCTGCTGCCACATTATTGATTGAATTAGTTGTTTCCCCATTAGACCATAGGTAAGTGACAGCACCATTGGCACCGGTTACCGTTGCATCTAAATTCGAACAACTAACAATAGAGGCATTAACGTTTAACTGAGTAAAGCTTGCAGTATCAACTACGAAACAGCCTAGATTGTCTGTAATAGTAACAGTGTAGGATCCTGCAGGTACTGAGTTCAAACTTGCATTGGTAGAACCGTTGCTCCATAAATAATTTACAGTTGATCCATTAGATCCTGATGCAGTAGTGCTTATGTCCCCACAACCGGTTACTTGTGTACTAGTAGTTATTTGAGTAAAGCTTACAGAAGATGAAGAGGTGCAACCTAATGGGTCAATTACTGTAACTCCATATGTGCCAGCGGGTACATTGTTAAGAGCATTTGTTGTAGCACCATTACTCCAAATATAAGTAAGATTTGTGCCATTAGCTCCAGTTACTGTAACATCTAAATTTCCGCAAGATAAGGCGTTAGCAACTGTATTTATTTGTGTAAAACTAATATTATCTGTTGCTGTACAACCAATGGCATCAGAAACAGTAACTGTATATGTTCCTGCTGGAACTGAAGATATGGTTGAGGTTGTTTCACCATTATTCCACAAATAATTTGTATTTGCACCATTAGCTCCTGTAACAGCAGCATCAATTATTCCGCAAACAGTAGTTGTTACATCAACATTTATCTGATTGAAACTTACAGAATCAATTGATGTACAACCTTCAGCATCAGTTAAGGTCACAATGTAGGTGCCAGGAGAAACATTTGAAAGTGATGAGGTAGTATCACCATTACTCCAGGTATAACCATAATATGTAGCCCATCCACCAATTGCGGAAGTTGTTATATTTCCACACGATACAATACTGGGATTTACAAACATTGGGTTAGGCTCTCTAATTGTGGCTAAAGGGTTAGCAACACAGGTTAAAGTACCATTTAAGGTAACAGTTACGCTGTAATTACCTGCAGCTAGACCGCTTATGTTTTGAGTAGTTGCACCATTTGACCATTGGAAAGTTACATTACCAGTACCAAATGATGTAGTAGATAAGTTAATGTAGCCCGTACTGTCTCCGATACAAACACGTTCATCCAAACTTGAAACAATAGCAGTTAATCCTGCTGATAATATACTGTAGCTGGCAGTATCCTGACAACCACTAACTCCGGTTACTGTTACTGTATAAATACCACCACCCAAACCAGAGAGGTTAGCTGTTGTTTCACCATTGCTCCACAAATAATTGTAGCCAAGGGGATCTCCGCTTACCTGTAGTGTTATATTTCCATTAGAAAAATTACAAGCAGCATTGTTTACAATTGCATTGTCAATAGATACTGTTGCACCACTGATATTGAATGTATCAATGAAAACGCAACCAGATGTATCAGTCACTGTTAAATAATAATTTCCAGCTATTAAGTTATTTACTGTTAATACATTACCACCCACGCTATTCCCTGAAGCATCAGACCATTGATATGTCAATGAGCCAGGACCTCCAGGATTAGGATCACCTGACATGCTTTGAACTGATAAAATTGTAGCATTTCCATTTCCAGGACAACCTGAAGAAGGGTTAACTACATAGGTTACAAGCGGAGCCTGAGCAAAAGGTCCAAATACATTGATATTGGTCACGGTATCTCTACAACCATTTTCATCAATTATAATGGATTGATATGTTCCGAGAGATAATCCTGTTGCCAGCGCAGTAGTCTGATTGTTTATATCATTCCATAAATAGGTATATGGTGAGGTACCTCCAACTTGATTAACTTCAGCAGAACCATCACTTGTGTTCCAGCAAGAAGTCAATGTCGTTCCAACTAGTGATGCTACCAACGGAGCTGGTTCTGTAATAACGACTGTGTCGGAAGTGGCAGCACAACCAAATAAGTCAAAACCTGTAACATAGTAAGATCCAGCAGGTAAATTATTGTAAGTATAACTGTTACTTGTTGTATCTGGTCCTGTGATTTGTGTACCATTGAGTGCATTGAAAAGTGTAAATGTATAATAAGGACCTAAATCTCCCTGAGTACCCAAATAGGTTATGGATCCATCATTCGCCCCATTACAACTCAGGTTATCAAAAGCAGTTGAATTGATTTGAGTAGGATTGATACAAGGTTGCGTACAACAGGTATACAAGGTTGCAGCATTGGTTGGACAAAAGCCTGAAGGACCAGTAGCTCTTACCTGAATTTGGAAACAATCACCATCTCCATATCCAGTTAGTAATAAACTGTCAAAGGATAAGGGAACAGTTGCAAAAGTAGCGCCTGAGTCGATGCTATATTCCCAACCGGTAGCTCCTGCAGAACCTCCCCAAGTAAATAAAATCTCTGTCGGATAATTTACTGGTGTACCACATGTAACCGTCGGAGCAGGAATGGTAGAATTAACTGTAACATTTACTGAATCTACCATTGGACAATTACCTTCACTTACAGTAACATAATATGTTATGTTGCCGCTTGGATATACTTGTGGGTTTCTGATTGTATCATTTGATATTAAAGTATTTGGTGCCCACTGGTAGGTAATTGGTGCGAAAATAGCATTGGGTACAGGTGTAAATCTTCTTCCCTCAGGTGCAGGAATTGTATAGTTTTGACTGTTTCTACCGGGAACAGATTCCCCAAATAAACCTGTAGCATTTTCAAGACCCATAGTCATTAGATCAAATGTACTAGGTGGGTTCATCGTGTTGATAAACATATCGATGATGTTTGTAGTTTCGTGTAGAACAATCTGTCCTGAAACGGTACTAGTTGTAGATCCGAAGAAACAAACATTATTAAAATTCACACAAAGTCTTCTGTTTGGAGCTACACCAGAAGTGAAGTAGGTATAAGAACCACAAGTACCAGGATTCAAATCTTCCCAAAGAAGCGCTATCAGATTATTTGGTGTTGTAGCATTAGGAAGGGTTTGACCAGTACAACATCCATTGGCTACGGATGCTAAGTCAAATGTTATAAAACCATTCGAACTGATTTTAAACTGAGAGTATGTAGTACAATAAAAGTCAAAGTTAAATCCAATAGGGAAGGTTGCGGAAAGACAATCATCACAGGTCAATCCTGAGCTAATTCCAGCTCCGGCTATTGGTGCATAAGGTATTACTGATTGTGTGTAATCGTCACAAATGGGATTATAAGTAACAAAGGTATCAGATAAAACTGCACTCAACTGAATGGTATCGCCCGGGCAAATATTAGCAGTTGCTGGCGTTGCTATAGCAACCCCTGGATTGAAGAAGACTTCAACTGTATCTCTTCCCACACAAGCACCGTAGGCATATTGAACAATGTAGCTTGCTGAATCACCAGCTGTACCTGCAATTTGTCCGATAGGATTTTGAACAGATGTACTGCTTAAATCAGCTATTCTTGTTGAAGGTATACTTGTCCAGGTATAAATACCTGACGTTAAGTTAATACCAGGTCCAGTTGCAGAAGTATTGAAATTTACTGTATTTGCTAATCCATTCTGACACAATGACGAATCACTTGCTGCGACAGTAACATTAAGTGGTAGACTTAGTAGCCTAATTGTTACTGTATCAGATGTAACGCAAGATGCCCCAGTTGTCGGATCTGGTGTGGTTGTAAACTGAGCTACAAGTACTATGGAATCGCCAGGTACTGTATTTGGTGGTATTGTTAAAACAGGATTGTTAATGTTGGTAGCACTTAAAGTGCTTGGTGGACCCGAAGCTTGTAACCAGCTGTAAGTGCCACCTACTGTTGAGTTGGTAGTTGAAAAGGTTTGTGCTCCGAGCTGGATGTTGTGCCCGATTCCGGCACATACGATTGTATCACTGGCAATAATATTGATACCGGGAATAATTACATTGAAACCAAGATAAACAGGTAATGGAATAGGGCATGCATTATCTGTAATTACTATCGTAAAACCGTTCACACCCAAAGGTGCATTACAAGTTCTGATTTGAACATAAAGCTCCAATGTATCTCTTCTTGTTGGAATTGGGTAAAATGGGAATACCGTTACATTACCAGGACCAAAAACTGTTGAAATGTTAGACAACTGAGAATTTAATGTGAGTGTGTCACCATCAGGATCACTAGCGCGAATAACAAAATTTAAATTTGTACATTGGCAAACAACAAATGATCTGGAAGTAGAGTCAAAAGTTCCACCAGAACTTACAATTGGAGCTGAACCTTGTACACTTTGATTTGAACAATTGTTTAAAACAACAACCTGAATATCTCTCATGGTCACACCTATAGTATCTCCATTTCTGATTTCATACACTCTGATAGCTGTAACTGAAGTTTGCGGCACACCTGGGGTGAAACTCATTTGTCCTGTAGTAGAACTAAAAACCAAAGAGTTGGGTGGTGTGGTAAAAAAAGGTTGTGTTGCAGAAGCACCTCCGGAAAATGTGTAAAATGTAGTGGCACTAGTCTCAAGAGGACTTATTAAGCTATATATTAAACTATCACCATCAATGTCAACTGCACCGTGATTGAAGTTAAATAACTGCCCGTTGCATATATAGGGTGTAGGAAGTGAAGTGAATCTGGCAGAATTGTTACAAAGACCGTTTGTATTGTTGATTCTTGTTTCAATATACATACTGTTGGGTAATCCATTTGTTATGTTTCCATTTCTACAACATGTAGTGTAACTGATCGTCCACATATCACAAGCTGCTGGTAGCGTTATAATTCCTGTATATTCATATACTTGAGTACCTTGAATAGATCCTCCGGAATTGGCACAGGTTGTACTCGGCAACTGGGCAGGACAAACAGGGGTGATTTCTACTCCAAAACGAGTGCCAGGTTGTAAGGTAACATTGAAACTTGATCCACAACCAGCTGGAGCACTTACCGTTACGAATAAGTTAGGATCCATGGAGATACCATTACAGTCTCTGTATAGAGCGAAAGTCACCTGGTATTGGTTGTTACCCAAACAGGTGTAGTAGGCATCACCACCCACTACGTGACTCGCTTTTGCGTCATGGGGAAAAATAAAAGAAAGTAAAACAAATAGACAAAAAACTGTTGCAGTTTTTAATGTTTTGGAAAATGAAAACATAAAAATTTAAGTTTAGTTAGTATGAAACAGAAGGTAAAATATGATACCTGTTGGTTTAAATATTGCCGCTAAAATTATACAATTGTTTTTGAATTAGCAATAAATTAACAATTAACTTATGTTATTTATTGGTTGAGACTATACAATTAAAAATAACTAACGGAATTATTTTATTTTTGTGACTGAAATATAATCTTATGTGGAGTCAATTGATTGAAATTTATCAAAATAACTTCGGTTGGAATTTTGTCCTGATGCCTTTAATTTCAGGTATAATAGGTTGGGGAACAAATGTTTTGGCTTTAAAAATGACTTTTTACCCACTCGAGTATAAAGGTGTAAAAATAAAAGGAAAAAAAATTTTGGGGTGGCAAGGTATAGTACCAGAGAAAGCAGCCTCGATGGCCTCGAGGTCAGTAGATATGATTACAACCAAGCTAATTAATGTGGAAGATCAGTTTGAACGTCTGGATCCAAAAAGAATTTCAGAACAGATGCAACCTGCCATATTAGAACTTACGAGAGATATTTTTGATGAATCACTTAATAAAGAGTTCAAAGTGTGGAAATTACTCCCAGAGAAGCAAAAAGAAATCATCTTTAAAAAAGCAACCAAAGAAATTCCTCAGGTAATTGAAGAAATAATGAAAGATTTAAAAAAAGATATCATTCAGATCTTCAATATTAAAAAAATGGCTGTAGATCATTTGATGGAGAATAAGATACTGCTTAATAAAATTTTTTTGGAGGTAGGTCACAAAGAATTTAAATTTATAGAGATTTCCGGTTTTTATTTTGGTGTCATATTTGGATTTATTCAGTTGTTAATTTGGATTCCTTTTCAGCATTGGTTGATTTTACCTGTGGGTGGTTTAATTGTAGGTTATCTAACCAATTGGATTGCTCTGCAACTGATCTTTAATCCAGTTAAGGAAATTAGTTTTCTTGGGCTGAAATTTCAGGGCTTATTTATCAAAAGACAGAAAGAGGTATCTTCAGGCTATTCAAAAATTATTGCTGAAAATATTATGACCATGCCCAGAATTTTTGATGCGATCTATTACGGTCCCTCTTCAGATAAATTAATGCAAATTTTAGAAAAACATTTTAATGAGGGTATAGATAGGTCATCCGGATATACAGGAACCATTTTAAAATTAACCAAAGGAACAGAAACATATGAACGAATCAAATCAGAAGCTGTTCGCCGATTAATTCAGGCAGTTCCTGATCAAATTGATCAAATTTTTGAATATTCAAAAGAAGCTCTTGACATTGAATACACTTTAAATGATAAAATGTCAAAATTGCCCCCTCATGATTTTGTTGGATTTTTGAGACCAGTGTTTCAAGAAGATGAATGGAAGTTAATTTTAGTAGGTGCGATTTTGGGACTTGTTGCGGGTTTTTTACAAATATTTGTTAGTTAATTTACAACCAAAACTTTTTAAAATTCGTCTCAAATGAACGTGAATAAGTTTCCATGAATGAAATTGAATTAGTACAGGGTTGTCTAAAGCAAGACAGAAAGATACAGGAAATGCTATACAGACATTTTGCCGATGAAATGTTTTCTGTAGCCATGATATATACAGATTCATATGATGATTCTTGTGATATTGTTCAGCAATCTTTTATTAAAATTTTTAAAAAAATAGACAGTTTTAAATTTGAATCTACGCTTCATGCCTGGATTCGTAGAATTGTTGTAAACACTTCCCTTGATTTTTTACGTAAAAAGAAAAGAGAACTGGAAAATCAGACCGCTTTCATTTCAAGTAGCGAAATTGACACAGACGTTATTATTCCTGAAATGAGTGCCAAAGAAATTTTAGGACTAATTAAAAAATTACCTGAGAAAGCAGCTTTGGTCTTAAAATTATATGCTTTGGAAGGCTTTGCACACAAAGAAATAGCTGAAAAACTAGAAATTTCAGAGGGTACATCTAAGTCTCAGTTGAATAGAGCAAGAACATTATTAAAACATATAATCGATGAACATTATGGAAAATCCTGAGTCTCAGCATCAGGATTTTTTCCTGAATCAAATTAAATCTAAATTAAATCAATTTCGTCATGACGCTGTCCCTGATTTGTGGGACAATATCAATAATACTGCAGCTGAAGAAATAGGTGAGGAAAAAATTGATGAAAAAGTTAGACTTCTTCATGATTTAAAGTGGAAAGCCCCAAGAGAACTTTGGTTTAAAATTGAAAAGTCTTTATATGTAGACGAGGTATGGGAGAGAATCATACCGCTTTTAGATCAAAGATATCGTTTCCATCTGTACAGGAAATATGCTGTAAGAATTGGTGCTGTAGCCAGTTTGTTTCTTTTGGTATTTACCTGTTCCGATTTTTCGCAATGGAATGCTACAAAAGATGCCAAAGTTTCTGAGGTCTTTTTGGTAAAAAAGAAAAAATTTGAAAAAAAACCTGAGCAGAACAATTTATCAGGTTTAAATCCAAATAAGAATAAGGTTCAAGAAATTTTGAATCAAAAAGAAACTAAGCCTATACTTTTGAATGAAATTAATTCAGAGTCTCATATTTTATCGAAACAACAGACATCCAAAGGTATTATAGGGAGTAAAATAAATGTAAGTGCTGAAGAAAATCAAATTTTGACAGAAAATCTCTCAACAATAAACCAAAAGTCAGCTATAGATTCAAATCCAATAGAGGTGTTTCCAAAATCAGCACTGGTTTCATATGAAGCTGGTGCTGTCGATTCAAAAAAAATTGCTAAAATTATCCAAGAAGTGCAAGCCTTCAATCATAGCCAGCAGATTGAGAATATAAATAAAAGGCCTGAACCAATTGTTGAGTTTGGATTTTATGTAAAGTCGAATAGTAGTTTGATTGTAAATGAACTGTATTCAAAATCTATAAGTAATCTGTCCAATATAAGTCTTGTAAAACCTAATCAACAAAGTCCAATAGGCTTGGGTATGGGTGTAAGTTTTTTAGTCAGACCAATGAAGAGATTGGCCGTTTTAGTTGATTTTAGCTTCTCTGAAAGAATAGATCAAGAGTTTATCTTTGTTAAAAATAATAAATCGGAACAACATCGGTTGTCACTGGATTATTTTAAGAGTTCAATCGGATTGAGATATGATTTTTTTCAATACCAATTGAGGGAATCTCATCAAAAACTTTTTATTCAGTCAGGTATGTATCTATCCAATTTGATTGGTAAAAAAGATTATGCCACTGCCAGTAATTCAAGGATTGAACTCCCCACTATTTCAAACTGGGATTCAGGAGTTTATGTACAGCTTGGGCAATCTCACAGATTAGGTTTGTTTAGTGTTGATTATGGGGTCAGACTAGAATATGGAGTAAATGAGGTGATGAGAAGTTCAAGAAATTTGAGTAAAAATCTGATTACCTATGGTCTCATCGCTAGTTTGAAATATAGAATAAAATGATTGCAACCTTTTATAGATAGTAATCGTCTATAATTTGTTTAAAATAGGATTGGTATTTGGGAGGAATTTTTGACAAAAGGTTAATGTTCCTCCCTTTTTTTATCTTGATCAATCACCGCTAAACAACTTGAAATATGTTTTTGAATTTCTAGTTGGGAGTTGAAGCTATAAATCAGTTTTGAATCAGGACCAAAAACATAAGTTACTCTTCCGGGGATTAATCCGAACAGGGAAGATGGAACCTGAAATAATTTTCTGAGTTGGTTGTTTGAGTCGCTTAGTAAAGTGTAGGGAAGTCTGTGTTTTTCCTTAAATTTTTTGTGTTTATCAGGGCTGTCTGCGCTGATTCCAAATACTAAAATATCATTATCAATAAAATCTTGAAAGCTATCTCTAAACTGGCAAGCTTGAGCGGTGCAGCCGGGGGTATCGTCTTTAGGGTAAAAATAGAAGACAGAATATTTGCCATTTAAGGAAGTAGAATCAAAAATAGTATTTTCGTCTGTTGTACTTTGGAAAGAGGGTAATTTATCTCCGATTTTCATTTTTACTTTAATAACAATACTAATTACCTTTTAGTTTTTCAAGTTCAAGTTTTTTAGCTTCTATTTGTTTTTGAATATTTTCAAGCTCAGTATTTTTTGCTTTAACATTGGCTTGGATTTTCAAAATTTCATCATTGGCCTTAATTTTGACATCTTCTAATTCCTTCAGGCTTTTTGTTTTAGCATCGTTTAATTCAGCCATGAGTTTAGCTTTTTCGGCTTCATTATTGCTTTGAAGTAATTTGATATCAGCTTGATTTTTTCTTTTTACCTCGGCTATGTCAACAGCAGATTTTTCTTTTGCCTGTGTGATTTGTAGTGTAATATTTTCTGTTGTGATACGAAGAGAATCATTCATTGATTTGATTTTAGACTCAGTATCTTTTTTAATTTTTGCATACTCAATAGCTGATTTTTCTTTTTCCAAAGCCATTTGGGCCGCTAATTGTTCTTTTAACTTCAATAATTTTTGAGTTTCTTCATTTTGAATAATAACAGATTTACTCTTAGCTTCTTCAATTGTTTTGGCGGTTTCCTGTTTGGTTTTGGCTATTTCAAAAGCAGCATTTTCTTTGGTCATGGCAATTTCATTGATAGCTTTTTGTTTTTCAAGTGCTAAATTTTCTTTATCCATACGAATGGTTTCAGCAGCTTTTTCTTTTATTCCCAAAACTTCTTGCGCCGCATCCTGTCTCGATTTTGCAACCAAATCCTGTGACTCTTTTAATATTTTAGCTTCATTTTCTTTTATAATTTGAATTTCACGCACTGTTTTTTCTTGTGCGGCAATTAGTTCAGCAGCAGCCACATTTTTAGCTTGAGCGATTTCGGTAGAAGTCATTTTGTTAATTTCTTCTGCTTTCTTTCTGTTTTCCTCAATTCTACGTGTTGTTTCATCTTGTATCTCTTTCATTCTTTTAGCAGATTCTTGTTGAGATAGTTTGATTTCTTCAGCATATTTCAAACGGGCTAGTTCTGCTTCTTTGAGAGCTAATTGTGATTTTTCTACAGCTTCTCTTTGCGCTTTTGCAATTTCTTCATTTGCTTTGGCTTTAGCATTTGCAATTTCTGTAGCGGATGCTTTCTTAACTTCCTCTTCTTTCTTTTTGGCCTCCTGAATTCTCAAATTGATTTCGGATTGAATTTTTACAATTTCTTCATTGGCTTTATTTTTTGAACTAATAATTTCATTAGCAATTTGAAGTTTTATTTTATCAGCTTCATCCTTTGATTTTTTAATTTCTTCAGCACTCAGATTTTTTGTTGCTTCGAGTTCCATTGCTGCTCTTGCTTTGGTCATGGCAATTTCTTCAGCTGATTTTAGTTTAACTGCTTCAGAAGAATCTTTCACTGACATAACGGAGCCTTTGATTCTAGCAATTTCATCTGCAGCTCTTTTCTTTTCTTCATTTAGTTGAATAGAAATGTTTTCTCTTTCTTTTGAAGATAGATCTATCATTTCAGCAATACTTTTTGAAGTTTTTTCTTTCGTGATAGCAATTTCTTCCTGGGCTTTTCTTTTGGCTTCGGCTACTTCAAGTTGTATACTCTGCTTTTCCAAAAGTGCTTTTTTTCTCATTTCACCAATTTCAATGGCAAGCGCTTCTTGGGTTTGTCTGATTTGTTCCGAGGCAGTTTGTTTGGCTTTCACAACATCTGTTGCTGTCAGGTTTTTTTCTTCAGCAGCTCTCTTTTTGGCCATTTCAACCTGTGAGAATACCTCTGCCTGAATTTTTTTAGTTTCATTTTCTGCATTTTCCTTAATCAATTGCAATTCAGCATCGAATTGTAATTTGGCAGCATCCATTCTATTTTTTGCATCGATAATTTCCTGGGCGGATCTCTTTCTTGCCTCCACAATCTTAGCGGCTTCTTCCTCCTGTATTTTTGCTATTTCAGCATCTGATCTTTGTTTGGCTTGCATAGCATCAAGGCGGGCTTTTTCTGATAAATCCACTGCTGTTTTTTGTGCTTCAGCCAATGCCAGGTTCACCTTATCCTTTGCTTTTATTATTTCTTCATTTGCTTTTTTACGCGCTTCCAAAACCTCATTCATAATTACAGACTGTTCTTTCGCTGCCCTTTCTTTCGCTGCTGATAAATCGGTGTTGATTTTTATTTTGAAATTATCTGCTTTGGCTTTTTCTGCATCAATTTCGTTTTTGAGAACAAGTTTTTGTTTTGCTAATTCTTGTTTTAAATTTTCGAGTTCAGCATCATTCAGATCGCAGGGTGCTTTCGTTCCTGTAGAAGTGGTTGTAGTACCAGAGCTGAGTGGTTTGGGTGTATTTGAAGCTGTTGTATTGGGACTTGGGGTAGTGGTAGTGGTTGTTGTTGAGGGTTTGGTTGCTGTTGTATTGGAACTTACTGTAGAAGTTGTAGTGCCAGTTGTCGTTGTGGGTTTGGGTGTGGTAGTGGTGGTA
>CAZNNX010000032.1:0-1414 GCA_964574485.1 uncultured Saprospiraceae bacterium
CACCGTTTCTAATTTAGGAATGTTTGGCATAGAAGAATTTACAGCTATCATAAATCCACCTGATTCTTGTATATTGGCAGTAGGACGAATTTCAACCAGACTTGTCATGGTAAATGGTGAAATAAAGGAATCCAGCTTCATGAAAGTTACATTATCATGCGACCACAGAGTTGTAGATGGGGCTGCCGGTGCAAAATTCCTACAAACCTTGAAAGATATTTTAGAAGAACCCATGCGTCTTATCGTGTAAAACGCAATTCCAATCATACAATTTAAAACCGGCAAATGCCGGTTTTTTTATTTTCCCCTTTTGTGTTTTGAATTTCATTGAAAATTTAGTACTTTGTTTTTCAATACTTAACACAATCTTCTTTTGTATTTATGAAAATAAAAAAACTACTACCCGAGCAAATCTCCGACAAAACCCTGGGCTTTAAGGATTATCGCAAAATAATAAGACCCGCGCTCAAATTAATGGTTGGGTTACACAACAGCCCCGAAACTGCTACAGAATTTTTAGCAAAAACAAATTTTGAATTTGCCGACATGAAAGGCAAAAAAATGGGATTTCTTCTCCCGGGTGATTTTACAGCACAGTGGAAAAAAATGGCCAAAGAGGAAATTCAGAAAGAAAAGAAATTATCCGTCATTGGATCATGTTACATAAAAAAAGGTACAGATGGGTCCCTTACCCTGGTTTTAATCCCTATCAAAGGGGCTGCGAAAAAAAATCTACTCATCAAGCAATTGGAAAAATTTGTATTGAAAGGCACACCTCTGTCTGTAGAAATTGCAAAAGGTGGTGAAATGGAGGAAGATAATGCCGCTGATGTGGTTGTTGAAGATGTAGAATTTACAGATGAGCCTGACAGCAGTTCAGACAGCGAAGAACAAGAAGACGATGAAAAAGAAATAAGTGCCGAACATACCCAATACAAATTAAAGATGAATGAGAAATTAGACAAAATGAAGGCACAAATAGAAAAAATCAAACAGCAATTAAAAATGTAAATCCATCCCTATATGTCAAACGAGAAACTCATAGATCAACTCAAACAATTGAAAGAATTCTGCTCCAGATGTGAAATAGAATTAAAAGCTTTTACAAAATATGCTTTAGAAAATGACGGCATCATCAGTTTTGCTGAAAACAAATATATTGAAAGTCTACAATTAGAAATAGCTGCAATTAAAAAAAGAATAGCTGATATTGAAAAGGCAAAGGGGATCAGCAGTAGTATTAGCGATACCCTGAGCAGTGTTGTACAAACGGCATCGAATGCTATTAGTACTGCCATTGAAACTGTTACCCAAACAGTTCAGAATGTAGTGGAATCCGTAGAGGATAAATTGTCAGCTCCATCCAATTCCATCTCAGGTTCTGTTGGGAAAAATGCCAGCAACCAACCCAATG
>CAZNNX010000032.1:1424-22954 GCA_964574485.1 uncultured Saprospiraceae bacterium
TCTTTATGAAATAATTTTAATTTATTCAAATAACGAATAGCTGTTTGAGCCATTTGATGATGATGATATTGAACAAGAGCAGTATCACGACGATTATATAAGATCTTAATTCGAATAACATCACCGAAACAACTGAATAAATTAAATAATGCCGGACTTACAGAAACCAATACCAACTGCGGGGATATAACCATACAAAGTATCATCAATTATCAAAAGGGTATGCAATTCGATGCAACTGGTATCATACAACCTGGAGACAATACAGCAAAAGCACTGGAATCAAATAAAAAACCAGGAATAGCCGCCACTGAAAAAGGACTGATTTACGAGGATAAAGCAATTGCTAAAAACGGAAAGGCATTTGTTGATAAAGTAAAAACAATTTGCAACAACATCAAAATGAAACCCGACTACATGATGGCTACCATGTATATGGAAAGTAAATTTGATGCTGCAGCGCAAAATCCCAAATCTCAGGCAACGGGCTTGATTCAATTTATGCCCGCCACGGCCAAAGGCTTGGGAACCAGCATTGAAGCCTTAAAATCAATGAAAGCCATTGACCAGTTAGATTATGTAGAAAAATATTACAAACAATTTGGAACCCTGGTAACTAAAATCAAAGAACCGGCAGAATCATATCTCCTGGTTTTTTACCCTGCAGCCATCGGAAAAGGCGACGATTACGTCTTAGGAAGTGAAAAATCAGATGACTATGCCCGAAAAGTGGCAGAGCAGAATAAAATTTATGATCTAAACAAAAATGGATTTATCACAAAAGGAGAAGTGCTCCAATACCAAAGAGAACATCATTACAAAGAAGTTTATCTCAATTTAAGTAATGCCAACGCCTCCGAAACTCCTGCCCCAACAGCAAGTTCGGGTACACTTAGTAAACCAAATTGGATCAGCATCGCTGAAAAAGAAATTGGCGTGAAAGAAAAAGCCGGAGCAGAACACAATCCTAAGGTGATAGAATACCATGCCACAACTGGAAAATTCAAAGACGATGAAACACCCTGGTGCTCTTCATTTGTGAATTGGGTAATGAATAAATCCGGGAACGGCGGCACTAATTCAGCGCAAGCCATTTCATGGGCAAAATGGGGAAAGAAAATTGATAAACCTGCTTATGGGGCCATAGCTGTTATTGATTGGGATGGCTTAGGACCAGGCACTAAGGGACATGTCGGTTTTGTTGTGGGTAAAAAAGGAAGCTCAATTGAACTACTCGGTGGAAATCAAAGCAATGCAGTGAATGTTTCAACCTTTAGCAGTAGTAAAGTAATTGCCTATGTCTTTCCATCCAATTTTCAAATTCCTGATAACTATTATAGTTTCGGCGAAAGCAATGCAGGTTCAGGAGTTGAAACAGATATGTCCAATACCAGATAGAATTCGAAAGGGCAAGCCCTTGCCCTTTCTTTTTTGATTTCATTTATAAATTGATATACAAGTTTATATCTTTGTACAGGAAATTATGCTTTATGACATCAGCCTTAGGAAAAACACCCATCTTTGCCCTCATTGTACCTTGTTATAATGAGGAAGAAATTTTTCCTTATTCCCTGAATAAGTTAATTGATCTGCTCCAACTGTTAATTCAAAAAAATCAAATCGATCCCAAAAGTTTTATATGTTTTGTCAATGACGGAAGTCGTGACAACACCTGGTCATTAATAGAAAAGGCAAGTAAGGACTCCCCCATGGTGAAGGGTATCAAACTGTCAACTAATTTCGGTCATCAAAATGCCCTCATGGCAGGTATGCTAAGTTTTAAAGATGCCTGTGATTGCATGGTAACAATCGACGCAGATCTTCAAGATGACATTGAAGTGAGTGAAATCATGATAGAAAAATACAAAGAAGGTTTCTCTGTTGTTTATGGAGTCAGAGATAAAAGAGATAAGGATAGTTTCTTTAAAAAATATACGGCCTTACTTTTCTACAAACTAATGCAGAAAATGAAAGTAAAAACAGTTTACAATCATGCTGATTTCAGACTTTTAGATCAAAAAGTTGCCAATCAGCTCGCTCTCTTTGGCGAAGTGAATCTGTTTCTCAGAGGTATATTCCCAACCATAGGATTTGCTTCCACTGAAGTATTTTACGAAAGAAAAGAACGCTTGGCCGGAGAAACCAAATATCCCTTACGTAAAATGCTCAATTTTGCCTGGGATGGAATTACTTCTTTCAGTGTTTACCCACTTCGCCTCATTTTTATTTTAGGCATTTTTATTTTTTTACTCTCATTGGGTCTTACTTTTTGGGCCTTCATTCCCGTTTTTAAGGGTGATGCAATTCATGGATGGGCTTCAACGGTTATTCCTATTTTTCTATTCGCTGGCATTCAAATGATAAGTATCGGACTTATTGGGGAATATGTAGGAAAAATATATAAAGAGGTAAAGGCCAGACCCAGATTTATCATAGAAAAAATCATTCAACAGCAAGATATCAAATAATACATGAGTACAGAAAAAGAAGAACTTTTAAGAAGAGAAGAAGAATTTCATGACCAGTGGGCAGATTCAATCGATATACAGGAGGTTAAGGTTGATGAATTTATGACAGCCTGTACAGCCCCTGAAAATAGATGGATCCTTTCCCAAATGGGTAACATAAAAGGTTTACGCATACTAGAATTAGGTTGTGGCGCAGGAGAAGCTTCTGTATATTTTGCAAAACAGGGGGCTCATGCAGTCGCTACTGATTTATCAGGAGGAATGTTAAGGGTCGTTGAAAAATTAGCCAGTTTACATGGTGTTCAGGTTGAAACAAAAAAATCTTCAGCGAATGAGATTGATTTTCCAGATAATAGTTTTGACATTGTTTATGCAGCCAATTTGCTTCATCATGTTGATATCGAAAAATGCCTGATTGAGGTGAACAGAGTATTAAAAAAGGGTGGAAAATTTATGTCTTGGGATCCCTTGGCACATAATCCGGCTATAAATATATACAGAAAACAAGCCATGGATGTTCGCACTGAAGATGAGCACCCCATTCGCTGGAAAGAAATCAAATTGTTTAAAAAGCACTTCAAAGAAGTTAGTTATCACTGTTCCTGGTTTTTTACCCTGTGGATTTTTATCCGTTTTAAATTCATTGAAAAAATTGATCCAAACAAAGAAAGATATTGGAAAAAGATCATCAATGAACACCAAAGACTTGAGAAAACATACAACAGACTTGAGCGTTTTGATAGAATATTTCTTGGTATTTTTCCTTTTTTCAAGGCATGGTGTTGGAATATTAGTTTCAAATGCGTTAAAAAATAAAAAATGAAATCTATTTTATACCTGATTTTTATGCTCTTGGTGGGTTGGGTTATTTATGTTTCCTTTTTTGGGCAAAAAAACGACCTGGAGTTACGGGATAAACTTCTGAGCACTGGAAAGGCTTTTGGAGAAAGCGTTATCGATGTTTTTAAAAATGAGACAGATAAGATTTCCAATAAAGACTATCAGGAATTGATGAAAAAATTGGATCAGTCTGTAGCTCAGTTAAAAGAGGCAGACCAGGAACAGAATCAATACCAGAAAGAAATTAGTGAAATTGAATTGAGGAAAAAAGAAATTTCCGACCAAATAGGTCATTCTCAAGAGGAAATAAGTAGTTCGCAGAAAGAAAAGTTAAAAAATCTGGCGGAGGATATTGTTTCTCTCAGCTCACAAATGTCTGAAAAGAAATAATCTGCACAACCTTATGCATTGCGCCCAAGCCAAAGCTTCTGAAATTCAAAAACTAATCGAACACCAAATTCGTCAATTACAAGGAGACGCTCAGCATAAGCCTATAGCAATCTGTATCTGGGGCAGTCACGGAATTGGAAAAACAGCATTGGTTAAATCTTACGCAGAACAAAATCAGATTCATTTTTCCTATTTTTCTCCAGCACAATATGAGGAAATGGGAGATTTAGTAGGCATGCCTTTTATTGATCCGGAAGGACGAACACAATTTGCCAAACCTCAATGGGTACCAGAAACAGAGGGACCTGGCATCCTTCTCATTGATGATATCAATCGGGCCGACGATAGGATATTAAGGGGTTTGATGCCCTTCGTTCAAAATCAGGAACTAGGAAACTGGAAACTGCCCAAGGGTTGGCTCATCGTGCTCACTGCAAATCCTGAAGATCAAAACTATACCGTGAGTTCAATGGATGAGGCTATGCTTACAAGAATGATTCATGTGGAAATGATCTTTGACATAAAAGATTGGCTTGACTGGGCAAAATCACAAAAAATAGATCCCAGAGGTATTGGATTTGTACAAAATTATCCGGAAATTATCAATTTTGAAAAAACAACACCCAGAACGCTGGCCTATTTTTTCCAATTGATCTCAGACATACAAAATTTGGATACGGCGCTGGATCTGGTGTATTTATATGCCCACTCTGCTTTGGATGAGCAGGCCGCCAACAGTTTTATTTCCTATGTTCAAAATCAACTTAGATATACTTTGTCCCCCCAGCAAATCCTGGAGGGAAATTCATTTAAGAACGAGGTGGAGATTCTTCTGTATGAACAAAGTGGCGGGGGGCAGGAAAGAATGGATCTGCTCTCTCTGACCATCGACAGATTAATCAACTACATTAGTTCCCATGAAGATAGCATCAGCGATACCGGCCTGGAAAGAATAAAAAGTTTCCTCTTAATTCCTTTTTTGCCCGGTGATTTAAGACTACATTTGTATCATAAAATTGGATTTCTCCCTCATCCCAAATGGAAAAAAATAACTGAAAACCAACAAATTGGATCACTCATTTTAGAACTATTATAAATGCATCGTCTTGACAACATAGTATTTGGTTTATCTTTATTAGTTATACTATTCCTGGGTTTTCATTTTGGAGTAGCTGTTGATTTTTTTAATTTCCCAGACTTCATTATTGATCTTACTTATCTGTTCTTTAGCATTGGTATGGGTACCATTGGGATAATTAAAGCCAGAAATCTCAAACAGTTTAATGTTAGAATATTCAATGGTATTATCATTTTCATCAGTTTTATAAGTACCATACAAAGTACGATTCACTTATTTTTTTCATACCATTTTATTCCCGAGGGATCTCATCTCTTCATATTATTTTTTTTACTGTTGGTTGGTCTCTCCAGGAAATTGTCACAATCTCTGGAAACTAGTCTTCATCCTGCCTTAGTCTTTGTTTTGAGCTTTGCCTTACTAATCTTTTTTGGATCATTACTACTCATGTTACCGGGAGCCACAACAAAACCGATTAGTTATCTGGATGCTATTTTCACTTCAACAAGTGCCGTTACGGTCACGGGTTTGGCCGTGTTAGATACAGGAAAGGATTTTACCATATTTGGACATGTCATTATACTCATTCTCATTCAATTTGGTGGTCTGGGTGTACTTACTTTTTCAAATCTTTTTGCCATGCTTTTCTCTGGTGGTTCAACTTTCAGGGACCAAATTGCAATGACGGATTTTATCAACAGTGAAAATTTAGCCTCTACCAAAAGATTGTTATTGCGTATTGTAGGTTTTGTTTTTCTGACTGAGATGGCAGGTGCTTTTTTTATTTACCTCAGTATTCAACATAGTGCAGTCATCCCGGACAAAATATTTTTTGCAGTTTTTCACTCCATTTCTGCATTTTGCAATGCCGGATTTTCTACTTTTGGCAGCTCCTTATTAGACCCTGAAGTTCAATACAATTATCCTTTGCATCTATGCATCGCATTCATGATTATCTTGGGGGGAATTGGATTTAATATCAAAATGAATTATGGAAATTTGATATTATTCCAGGTAAAAAAAATCTACTATAGATTATTAGGTAAAAAAATTACCTTGGAAAATCCTAAGAAGATAATCAAAATCAACACAATTTTAGTTGTGGCCACAACCGCTATACTTTTATTAGTTGGAATGATTGGATTTTGGTTCATTGAATCTAAAAATACACTGTCTGCCCACGAAAGCTGGTTTGGTAAATTTACTGTATCCTTTTTCAACTCTGTAACGACTAGAACTGCTGGATTCAACAATGTGGACATGGGTACATTGCTTCCCTCTACTGTTCTAATGATGATTTTTTTAATGTGGGTAGGGGCCTCTCCCGGTTCTACCGGTGGTGGTATTAAAACTACGACCTTTGCTGTAACCTTCCTTAATTTAAGAGCCATTATATTAGGTAAGGACAGAATAGAATTCAGGCATAAAGAAATATCAGTAACTGCAGTGCAAAGAGCAACAGTCATCATTTTATTATCACTTTTGGCTGTGGGAGCCGCTGTTTTTTTACTCTCAGTCTTTGACCCCAAGGTAGATGTTCTTAAAACTACCTTCGAATGTTTTTCGGCTTTTGGCACGGTTGGATTGTCCTTAAACCTAACTCCGTCTTTAAGTGAGGAAAGCAGAATTGTTCTTATTGTACTGATGTTCCTTGGAAGAGTTAGCCTGCTTACTTTCTTAATGGCTATTTTCAGACAATTTTTCCCACCTAAACAAGTGAGATACCAATACCCTAAAGAAGAAATTTTTATCAACTAAATTATACGTCATATGAAAATCATCGTAGTAGGATTAGGAAATTTTGGAGGCAGCCTCTCTCTTTACCTTATGGAAAAAGGTGCAGAGGTGATTGGAGTTGATGTAAGAATGAATAAAGTAGAGGCCCTGAAAGATAAACTCACCTATACCATTTGCTTGGACACAACTGATGAAATCGCTTTAAAGCAACTTCCCTTAAAAGATACAGATATAGTAGTCATTAGCATTGGAGAAGACATTGGAGCATCTGTTACAACTACGGCCCTGATCAAAAAAAACACGAATGCAAAAATCATTGGCAGAGCCATTTCACCCGTTCACGAAACAATCATCCAGGCAATGGGTATTGATCACATCATTCAACCTGAGGCCTCTTTCGCAAAAGAATTGGCAAGCAGCATTTGTTTGAAGGGAACAATAAAAACCATGCTTCTGGATCAACAGTTTGAAATAGCTGAGGTTAATCTCCCCGATTCATTTGATGGCAAATCGATACTTGAAACTGATCTGAGAAAAAAATACAATATCAATGTAATCACCATACTCAGGTCAGATATGTTATTAGGCGTTCAGGAACACTTGAAAAATTCCAAATCAGTATTGGGTGTCATCAGTCCTGAAACTGTTTTAAGAAAAGACGATGTACTCGTACTTTTCGGAAAGAATAATGACATAGAGAATTTCAACAAAAAGTATAACGTATAATGAATAGATTAGCCAGGGAAAAAAGTCCATATCTTTTACAACACGCCCACAATCCTGTTGATTGGTTCCCTTGGTCTGACGAAGCCTTACAAAAAGCAAAAGATGAAAACAAACCTATACTACTGAGTATTGGTTATGCTACCTGTCATTGGTGCCATGTAATGGAAAGAGAATCCTTTGAAAATGAAGAGGTAGCAAGTTTCATGAATGAAAATTTTGTCAATATTAAAATAGACAGAGAGGAAAGACCCGACCTAGATCAAATATACATGGAAGCCGTGCAACTTGTCAATGGAGGGCATGGGGGTTGGCCTTTACACTGTTTTTTACTTCCTGATAAAAAACCCTTCTATGGCGGGACCTATTTCCCTCCCAAATCGGCTCAGGGCAGACCTTCCTGGATGACAGTTTTACAGCATATTCAACAACTCTACAAAAACAAAAAGGAAGAATTAATCAAACAAGCTGATCAGATAATGAATCATATCCAATTATCTGAACATAGCTTTACAGTAAACAATGCGAAAGAACTGGAGAGACTTTCCCTGCTTATGGCCTACGAACAGCTCAAAGACAACTTTGATGATCAATGGGGTGGTTTTGGCAGGGCTCCCAAGTTTCCTTCCTTTATGTCCTTAGAGGTTTGTCTGATGCATTTCTATCATTTTGGAGATTTAACTGCAATGAATCACCTTCAATTATCCCTGGATGCTATGATTTACGGAGGCATCTATGACCAGTTGGGTAGTGGCCTATCCCGGTATTCAACAGATGATTTCTGGCTGGCTCCTCATTTTGAAAAAATGTTGTACGACAATGCACTTTTAATGGGAATCCTGGCAGATAGCTATAAAATAACACAGAAAAAACTCTATTGGGACACTCTTTTTGAATTGAAAGAATGGCTTAAAAGAGATATGACCCATACTGATGGCGCCTTTTATTCCGCCATTGACGCAGACAGTGAAGGGGAAGAAGGAAAATTTTATCGGTGGACGAAAGCAGAAATTGATTCGATTTTGGGGGAGCAATCTCCACTCTTCTGTCAATACTATGATGTTAAGGAAGAAGGCAATTGGGAAGGCAAAACAATTCTGAGAAGAATACAAAGTTTGAATGGTTTTTGCGAAACAAATAAGCTAGATCCTCAGGAAACAGAGCTCTCTTTACAAAAATCACGAGAAAAACTATTCCGGGAAAGACAAAAAAGATGCTGCCCCATTACAGACACCAAAATTCTAAGTTCCTGGAATGCCATGATGATAAGCGCTTTAACTAAAGCATTTCTTACTACATCTGAAGCTGATTTTTTACAAATGGCAATTCAATCTTTTCAATACTTAGAGAAAAACTTCATAGACGAAGATCTTAACCTGTGGCATACCCACAAGCAACAAGGATTTCTTGAAGACTATGCTTTTTTTATTGAGGCTTGTCTGCAACTCTATTTAGCAACCTTTGATCTGGTATATCTTGAAAGAGCAAAACAATTGACTTTTAAAACCATTGAACTTTTTGGAGATAATAAAGATGGGATGTTTTTTTTCACAGCCAGTTCTCAGACTGACATCATACATAGAAAAAAGGAAATCTTTGACCATGCCCAACCTTCAGCCAATAGCATCATGCAAAAGAATCTTTCGATTCTGGCAATGGTTTACGATCTGTCTAATTTCAGAGAAATGGCCCAGCAAAGTATCCACAATATGAGTGAAAGTATCTGTAAATATCCACAATCATTTTCTTCCTGGTTGCAATGCGCCTATGCTGAAGTATTTGGATATAATGAGTTGTTGTGTCAAGGAACTTTGGCTCCCAATGCCGCAATAGAATTACAAAAAAATTATATCAGCCCTTATTTTCTGCTTTGTCAGATTGAGGACAGCCTGGTTTTTCCCATTGCTCAAAATCGAATCGACAACCGTCAAAATCTCTGCATTTATCTGTGTAAAAATTATCAGTGTTTTCTGCCCAGCCAAAATACAACAGATGCCTTGAATCAGATTCAAAAACGTATAAATTAAACAGGCATTTTATTTTTGAATATTTTGTAACTTTGTTCTGAAAATCTAAAATAATATTGAAAACACCACGCTATCGTTTATTAGGCATCCTTGGGCTCATCGTAATGATTTGCTCTTTGTTTGTTTATTTTCAGTTGCGGGACCTGCCCTTTTTTAGAAAAAAATTGATGTTAACTGCCCAATTTGACCATATTAGTAGTTTAACAGAAGGGGCAGATGTTCGTTTTGCCGGAATGCAAGTGGGAAAGGTGCAATCTATTCAATTAGACAATAAGACTAAAAAGATTTTAGTTGACTTTGATGTCAGACCAGGTATTTATTTACCTAAATCTACCCGGGCATTGGCTTATATTCCCAGTATACTGTATGCAGCTAAATTGGATCTTGTTTTCGAGGAAGGCAAACACGATGCTTTTTTGAAGACAGGAGATACAATAAATGGGTCAACTGGTTCCTATGCCCATGATTTTGCCAAATCAGGCTTACCCTTACTTGAAAAATTTGATCAATTCTGGAAGAGTATCTACCCAAACAAAGAACAATTCTATCAGAAAAATAAATCTATCATGACGGGCATACATACTTTACATCAAAGTACTCTTCAGGCTACTCAAATGATTCAAAAAACAGATTGGTATGGTTTGATAGGAAATACAAAGAAAATAACCGGTGATATATCAGCCCAACATATGGATAGCTCACTTGCATTACTTCAACAAAAGACCCAGGCACTCAAAGAAATTAGGATTGATTCTCAGCTAAGTAAGATACCTTTTGACCAATTAAAAAGTATAAGTTTAGGGAATACAAGAACAAACCTTTCTTCCATACAAAGTAAAATATCAGCTCAATTGAGCAATGAAAAAACTCAGTTACACCAACTGCTTTTCAAGAAAGAAAAAAAAGACAGCATACAGAATCAATTAAATCAGATATCTTTGAAGCTTGAAAATATTAGAATTCATCCCGAAAAAACGATCACTCTGCAAAAAAAATAACACATATTCATGAAAATTAAAAATGAAATCAAAATAGGCATTTTAGGAATTATCTCTCTTTTTGTTCTCATTTGGGGTTATTTCTTTCTAAAAGGAAACAACATTTTATCTTCAAGCTTTACTATCAATACTGGTTTTCCCAATGTTGAAGGATTAGCTATTGGAGCCCCCATAACCGTGAAAGGATTTCAAGTGGGTGCAGTTTCTGACATTTATATTGAAAAATCAAATCCATCGATGATTGTTGTTTCAATGACCCTAAATAAAGGTACTGATGTACCCAAAACAGCTTATGCTAAATTAGTTTCACCCAATATTATGAGTGGCAAATCAATCGAATTGAAATTTGATGGTAGCTGCTCAGGAGCTGACTGTCTGCAAACCGGCGATGTTGTACCCGGAAAAGTAGGTGGGTTATTAGATGTGGCCATGGATGCCGCCAAGCCATACCTTGACAAAATTGACTCCCTTAAGCTTTTGATTACAGATTTTACCAAAAATGAGGAAAATGGCTTGAGAAAATCTGCCGAGGAAATTCAGTCTATTATTAAAAATTTAAACACAATCAGCGAGGTGATGGCTGTTTTACTTGAAAGGTCGGCAGGTAATATATCGGGAACAATGCAAAACATTGAAGCGATAACAGCCAATATCAAGAAAAATAATGACCAGATCACAGGTTTGATTTCCAATGTCAATACAATTACAGAACAAATAAAAAAAGCAGATCTTGATAAAACCTTAGGTAACGTTAATGAAACCATTACCGCATTTGGTCAAACTGCTGAAGAAGCCAAATTGACTTTAAATGAAGCCAATCAGCTAATTAAAAATTTACAGGCTTTAACAGATTTGTCCAAACAAGAAGGACTTTTAGCAGCTGTAGTTCATGATAAAAAATTATTGGCAGACGTAAAGAAAGCCATTGCTGAAGTGAATTTGCTTGTTGAAGACATAAGGCTACACCCAGAGAGATACAGAACAGTTCTCAGCGGCAAATACAAACCCTATGGCGAAGGGAAAAATTATAAAAAATAAATTACATGCGGTTTTTATTGTTTGTAATTTCCAGTTTTTTGTATGCTACAACAATTTTTTCGCAAACTGCTGAAAATGATAGTTCCTCCATTGAATTAATATTTAGTAATAAACTAAAAGGGGTTCAAAATGAAACAGGTGATTACCTCCGTTTGGAGGGAAATGTACACCTCAGACAAAATCAAATGAATATGTGGTGTGATATTGCCCACCGATATCCTACCAAACTGGTTTCTGCTTTTGGGAATGTGGAAATGCACCAAAATGATCAAATCAGAGCCTACTCGGATACGCTTTATTATGACGGAAATACTAAAAAATCTCAGCTGCTTGGAAAAGTGCAATTGGAAGATCCTGACCTCACCTTAAAAACCAGACAGCTTTTTTATGACCTCAGCACTAAAATTGCCACTTATCCAAATGGAGCAAAAGTTTATAGTGATAGTGCCGTGCTAAGTAGTAAATCTGGCAGATACGAAGTGGAAAAAAAAACCGCTTATTTCAGTGATTCAGTTTTGGTTTTACATCCGAGTTATACTCTAAAATGCGACTCTCTCGCTTATCAATCAGAACTAAAACGTATCCAAATACTTAGCCCCACACGCATTTTCAATCAAACTGATTCTCTCTTTTGCAGCGCAGGTTATTTTGACAATAAAAACAAGAATGCCTTATTATACGGAAACCCCTCTTTTGTTAAGCAAACAAAAAACAGTTATCAAAGAGCAAAAGCAGATACTATTTTTTACAACCATAGCACACAAACCTATTATCTCATCGGCAATGCCAGATTTGAAGATGAAGACAAAATTGTATTCGCAGACACCATCATAAGATATCAAAAAACAAACAGTTTTGATTTCATAGGTAAACCCATTTTCCTCTCGAAGGATAGCAGTCAACAACAAAGAATAAGTGCTGAAAAAAGTTTTTACGACGGAAATTCTGAATCAATTTTATTCCAAAACCAAGTTAAGATTGAAGACAAAAAAACAATAGTAACAGCAGACAGCTTAAGATATTTTAAAAAAGACCATTTAGGCAAGGCTATGGGGCAAGTCATATGGAAAGATACAAGTAGTAATACTCAAATTATCTGCAGTGAAGCAGAATACAATGATTCTCTTCAATACTTCAAGGCGCTACAGCATCCTGTTATGCTTTCAGTTCAAGATGCTGATACCTTTTGGTTGAGTGCAGATGTTTTCGAGTTGACCACCCTTGAAAACAACAAAAAAAGAATGAAAGCCTTCCGTCAAGTAAAAATGTATAAATCTGATTTTCAAGGAGTTTGCGACTCCTTATCCTATGATGAAACAGATTCTACCTTTCATTTTTTTGGTTCTCCCGTTATATGGGCTGATTCTGCACAGTTTATAGCGGATACCATATCAGCTCAAATCTCACAAAATAAATTGCGTAAAGCCCATTTTTATCAAAATGCACTCATGATCTCAACGCAGGAGGAACTCTATTTCAATCAGATTAAGGGGAAAGAAATGAAATCTACTTTTGTTGAGGGAAAGGTAAATCAGGTCAATGTAGACTCTAATGCTGTCTGTATTTATTATGTTATGGATGAAGCTAAAAGATACGTGGGAGTAAACCAGGTAGAAAGTAAGGATATCTTGATTCAGTTCATAGATAATAAAGTGGACCAGGTAAGATTTAGAAAAAAACCAGTGGCTATTATGCATCCTATGGGACAAATAGAACACCAGCAATTGTTATTCAAAGAATTTAAATGGCATGAAAATAAAAGACCAAAATCTAAATTTGATGTCATTTCAATACATTCAATTCTACGACAATTTTTATATTAGAAGATGTGCAATATGAAATTTGGAAAATTAGGCAAAATTGATGGTGTTGATTTTAGTTTACCCCAAGATCATTCTATTTCGGAGGACTGGAAAAAAAAGTGGACTGTTTCCTCTACTCATTTTTATGTAGGCTGCACAGGATGGGCAATGAAAGAATGGGTTGGCAACTATTACCCAAAAGGCACAAAAAGCAGTTCATTTTTAGAAATATATGCCCAACAGTTTAATACGATTGAGCTAAATAGCACATACTACCAAATTCCCAGCACTGAAACTGTTAAAAAATGGAAATCACAAACTGAGGCAGGTTTTAAATTTGCTCCCAAAATACCACAATCTATCAGTCATGATGCTCAATTGAATAATCAAACAAAAGAAATTGAGCATTTTTGTCATCAAATTTTACATTTAGATGACCGTTTAGGCAGATGCTTTTTGCAACTGCCCCCTAAGTTTGGTCCCAGGCAATTTGATATTCTTGAAGAATTTTTAAACAGATTTCCAAGAAAGGAAATTCAACTGGCTGTGGAAATTCGCAATGAACAATGGCTCAGCGATATCAATTATGGGAAACATTTCTTCCAACTCTTGCACGACTTCCAAGTAGGAACTGTAATCAGTGATGTAGCCGGAAGAAGGGATGTATTGCACATGGTACTTACCCAACCCAACGCCATGATTCGTTTTGTTGGCAATGACCTGGTTGAAAGTGACTACCTTCGTTGCTCGCTGTGGATTGAAAGGATAAAACAATGGATGGTTCTGGGTATAAATGAATTGTATTTTTTTCACCATCAGGACAATAATGTATTAGCCCCCAAATTATCAGCATGGTTTACAGAGAAATTAAACGAAACCTGTGGCACTACTTTAAAAATCCCGATTGATTTTTCAAAAAATCAACTTTCCCTCTTTTAACTATGAAAAAAATTATCATACTCCTCTCCTTTCTATTAAGCCTAATTGACGCGAAGGCCAATGATAGTTTGTTTTTATATAAGAACTTTAAAGATTTTTATTTAATCAAACATGCGGTAAAAAAAGGGGATACCTTTTATTCCCTCTTGAGCTTTTATCAAATTTCCGAAGATGTTTTTTTTAAAGTCAACCCCAAAATTAAATCAAAACAAATACAAATCGGGCAGGAAATTTTGTTCCCCATCTCAAAAAAAACTGTAATCACGATACAATCCAAAGATCCAAATCCAAAAGAATACAATAAACTCTTTTACAAAATATTACCTTCCGAGACACTGTATGCTATTTCAAAAAAATATGGAAACCAAAACCCAACATGGATTGAGAAAAAAAACAAATTGATTGCCAGTCAGATAAAAAGCGGACAGACCATTCATTTGGGATGGATTTCAAAAAAACCAATATCTCAACAGTATATTTTAGAAGTAAACAAAAATAATATTGAAGAAGATTTTTCTCAAATTGCATTTGAAAATGCTCAGGAGGAAAAGTCTGTCAAAGTTATCGAAGGTCGAGGGTGCTGGCAAAAACACAATGCCTCGCAAACGGAAAACAGTTTTTTTGTACTGACTGACCTGGTAGAAAAAGGTACCTTTATTCAAGTTGAAAACCCCATGAACAAAAGAAAAATTTCAGCAAAAGTATTGGGCCCTCTTCCCAAAACCTCTTTCACGGAAGGCTCTGTCATATTAATCTCCCCTTCCGTAGCACAAAAATTAGATATTTTAGATTCAGAATTTTTTCTAAAATTATACATAGTCAAATAAATGAAACAAAATCCTGCCCTCATTTCTGTTAATAAGGGTTAAATGTTAAGGATACTTACATTTTTTGACTACCTTTACACCCGAATTAATCAGAATCTATCTTAATGTATTTCAATATTTTATCGATATTTCTTTCTTTCTTTTTTTTGACAGCATGCCAAGAATCCAAAGAAGATCATAAAAATAAAATGCAATCAGAAAAAGTTGTTTCTAAAGAATTCATCGACAATAAAATTTTTGATGACTCCCATAGCGACAAACATGTGAACCAACTGCTTATTAAGCAGGATAATCAGATGGCAACAGTTTCCAATACAAAAGAAACAGATATTGACAAATTCAATCAACAACTTCAAGTAAAATCAAAAAAATACATTCAAAACATCTTTAAAGAAAAAGTATCTGAATTACGTGTTCGAAATAAAAAACAATTTATACACAATAAAATCTTAACAACCATTCTTTGTATTTCATGGAAAGATAGATGGTCTGAAAATCCATATCAAATCGAGTGTCAAGTTCAATCTATCCCCAGCAAGTCCAAATGCCTTTGGGTAATTCTCAACAAAAACCCGGAATTCGAAGCATTTGAGTTACTTCAAGAAAATCCCATCCAAGAAGTCGAACTATAACTTTGTTTAATTTTTATCGCAAAAATTGTCTTTCGTTTTAAACAAAACCGAACTTATTTGGTTTTAGTTAATATATCTTGTTTATGTCTAAAAATATCATCGTTATAGGTTCAGGTTTTTCTGGATTATCTGCTGCTGCTTACCTTGCTAAGGCAGGCAACAAAGTTACTATTCTTGAAAAAAATGAAAGTCCGGGAGGCAGGGCCAGAAAAATGGATGTTTCCGGTTACCAATTTGATATGGGTCCAAGCTGGTACTGGATGCCAGATGTATTTGATCATTTTTTTGCTGATTTTGGTAAAAAGGTATCAGACTATTACGAGTTGTTACGACTTGATCCAGGCTATAAAATCGTGTTTGGTCCCAACGAAGAAATGTCAGTACCTGCTGACTATGAAGAATTGAAAGCCCTTTTTGAGTCCTATGAAAAAGGTGCTGCAGACAAATTGGATCAGTTTATGAAGGAAGCGGCCTACAAGTATGAGGTGGGTATGGGTGAATTTGTTTTTAAACCCAGTCACAATATCATGGAATTTGCTGATCTAAGGGTCCTTGCATCATTATTCAAGCTACAAATGCTCAGTTCTGTAACTACGCAGGTTGAAAAATTATTTCAACACAGACATTTGAGGGAATTATTAAAATTTCCAGTACTTTTTTTGGGTGCAACTCCTGAGGATACACCTGCGATGTACACTTTAATGAACTATGCTGATCTTAAATTGGGTACCTGGTTTCCTCTCAAAGGTATGTTTCAAATTGTAGAGGCTATGGTAGAATTAAACCAAAGTCTTGGAGTTGAAATTAAAACAGACCATGTAGTTGAAAGATTAGAGGTAAATCAAAAAAATATAACAACCATACACACCAATAAAGGAAATTTTCAAGCTGATATTGTTGTAGCTTCTGCAGATTATCACCATGTTGAACAAAAACTTTTGGACACTCCATACAGAATGTATACAGAAGAATACTGGAATAAAAGAACCATGGCCCCTTCCTCCATCCTTTATTATATCGGCGTTACAAAGAAACTCGACAAACTGCTGCATCACAATTTGTTTTTTGATGAAGATTTTAAAGTGCATGCGCATGAAATTTACAAGGATGCTCAATGGCCTTCCAAACCATTGTTTTACGCTTGCGTAGCCTCAAAAACTGATTCTAATTGCGCTCCAGAAGGACACGAAAATCTATTCCTTCTCATTCCTGTTGCTCCCGATTTAAAAGATGATCCTCAAATCAAGGAAAAGTATTTTCATTTGATAATGGATCGATTGGAAGCCTACTGTGAAACAGATATCAGAAATTATATAGATTATCGGAGAGATTATGCTCATTCCGACTTTATTCAAGATTACAATGCGTATAAGGGAAACGCTTATGGACTTGCCAATACATTGATGCAAACTGCCTTTCTTAAACCCAAATTAAAAAGCAGTAAGGTTAAAAATCTATATTATACTGGTCAGCTGACAACTCCCGGTCCTGGGGTTCCTCCGGCCATTATATCAGGTAAGGTAGTTGCAACAGAAATTAGTAAACAAAGATAAAATAAAGACATGAACCATTTAAAATTATACGATAACACATGTCATGAGTGTAGCCAATTGATAACAAAAAGATATAGTACCTCTTTTTCACTTGGTATTACAATGTTTGATAAAAAATTAAGACGTCAGATTTATTCCATTTATGGCTTTGTTCGGTTTGCGGATGAAATTGTAGATACTTTTCACCAGCACGACAAAAAAGAATTACTCAAACGCTTCCGAGAGGAAACATTCAGGGCTATTGAAGAAAAAATCAGCTTAAACCCCGTCCTGCATGCCTTTCAGGAAGTTGTTAATGTATATCAAATCGACCATAAATTAATTCATGCTTTCTTAGATAGTATGGAAATGGACTTGCATTTTTCCAATTATGAAGATAGTATGTATAAAAGGTATATTTATGGCTCTGCCGAAGTGGTGGGTCTTATGTGCCTTCGAGTTTTTTGTTCTCATAAGCCTGGCCTTTACGAGGAATTGGAACCTGCAGCCTGTGCCTTGGGATCCGCCTTCCAAAAAGTAAATTTCCTCAGAGACATGAAAAGTGACTTTCAGGAAAGGGGTCGAGTTTATTTTCCAGATGTGGATTATTTAAAATTTGACGAGCAAACAAAAAAACAAATTGAAGCCGATATACAAGCAGATTTCGACTTGGCTTATCAGGGAATATTACAACTTCCTAATAACAGTAGATTCGGGGTTTATCTGGCTTATCGCTACTACATCAAATTATTTAAAAAAATATGTAAATCACCAGCTTCCAGAATCGCAGAAGAGAGAATAAGAATCCCCAACAGGAGTAAGCTGTATATTTTGGGGAAATCTATCATAAGAGCTCAGCTTAACATGTTTTAAGTACAAATGAAGCCTTCTTACCTACATCTGTTAGTTCTTTTTACAGCGATACTTTTACCAGGTATCTGGACGATTTTTATTCTTTTCCAATATCATAGTGCCTTGGATTTGAACTCGGCAGTAAAGGTGTACCAAAGTCCCTGGCTTTTATCATTTAAAGAATTCAAAAGCTGGTATTTGTTAATTGACTTATCTGCATTTATCTTCCCTTTTTTACTTTCTTTTGACAAAAAAGTACATTTTTATAAAAAGTGGAAATTTCTGTTTCCTGCTATTTTTCTTGTAGCCAGCTTTTTCATTGTTTGGGATATTTCTTTTACAAAAAATGAAGTCTGGACCTTCAATCACAAGTTTACCAACTTCTATTTATTGGATATTCCTTTGGGTGAATGGTTATTTTTCTTCATAGTTCCATACAATTGTATCTTTATTTACGAATGTTTGATAAGCTATTTTCCTTCATTCGACCCCTTTAAAAAATTTGATTCTGCCATTACAAATCTGTTGATAGGCGGCATGTTATTTGTAGCAATTTATCATTTTGAAAATGCCTACACTTTTTGGAGTTTTGGAACTTCTGCTACTATACTTGCATGGCATAAATGGACATCAACGAACAGATACAGGACTATATTTTACTATTGCTATCTGATTTGTTTAATACCATTTACGATTGTAAATGGATTATTGACGGGAATGTTTAACCTTGAACCTGTTGTAATTTATAACAATGATCACAACCTTACTGAAACTCTGGGTTGCAGATTTTTCAGTATCCCTTATGATGATTTTTCCTACGGTTTTTTACTGATTTTTAGTACGCTCATCATTTATGAGCATTTGAAACATAGGTCTAAGCCAGCGTAGCTATAGCCTTCTCTATATTTTGAACTAAGAGATTGTTTACGCAGTAAAAAATATTCTTGCCCTCTCTTCTCGTACAAACCAGTTGTGCTTCTCTGAGGATTTTTAATTGTTGAGAGGTAATAGACTGTTCCAAACCCAAACTAGAGTAGATGGTGTAAACACTGGAATTGGGTTGACTCAAGATAAAATCAATTAATTTCAATCTAAAATCGTGGCTAAAGGCCCTTAGAATTTGTGTACTCAAATCAAGTTTGGATTCCTGAACCAGGGAAGCAAATAAGTTGTTTACAGACTCCGTTTTGTGCTTCATCAAATTTTTTGGAGCTAATCCGTCATTAATAATCAAGGAAAGTTCATTTATTTCCTTCAATCTACCTTCAATCAAAGAGTAAAAAATATTCTTACCCACCCTTTCCGCTCTGACAATTCCTACTTCCTTGAGTATACTTAAATGCTGAGAAGCTACAGACTGCTCTATTTTCAATTTTAAAAACATCTCTGTTACCGTCAGTTTATTCTCTCCCAAAAGGTTAATAATTCGCTTTCTCAGATCATGTTCTAAAGATCTGAAAAGAAGCAATAAATTTTTGGTTTGATCAAAATTCACAGCATGAAGGTTCATACGAAATGCATTTATATCTTGTAATAATTGAGACATAATTCCGATAATTTAATAGTAAAACTATTATAATCAAAAAAGGTTCAAAATCAGTAGTTAAAAATTTGTTTTTTTTTTAAATAATTTCGCCTGTAACCTTGAGTAGAAAGATAATCTATTGTATTAGCAGAGATTTTTTTTATTTTTGCTTGTTTTTGTCTCTGATTGAATGATATTGTTTTACTATCCAAAAAAGATTTAGATAATTTACAAAAAGACAGCAATTCATTTAGTTTGATGTTTTTATGCTTTACCTTCTTGCTTATATTCTGAAAAGTATTTCTATGATAAATTTTCCAAAAAAATTCACCTTCCTCTCATATTTCCTTATACATTCTGTCTGCTTTGTTCTGGGACAAAACAACTGGACCTCAGAGAGAAAACCAACACAGGCTTTTATAGAGAATCTGGGTCAATTTTCTCCCCGAAATACAACCCTTTCTCAAAAAGAGATACTTTTTGGATATGATGGCCGCCATGAAGATTTCTACTTTACAAAAGAAGGCGTAATCATTGAATTGACCCAACAGGAAAAAAGAAAAAAATCAGAAGAAGAAAAAGCAGCACGAGCAGAGAAGAAAAAAATAGGTTTCAAAGATGCTGCCGATTTCAGAGCATTTGAAGAGATTGGGCATACGATGAAAATTACTAAAGATGAAATATCTGTAAAATGGAAAAATTCAAATCCCAACGTTCAAATCATTGCCGAAGAAATCAATTCATTTAACCACAGTTATAATTTTTACGATAAGGGTGCTTTGGTGAACAAACATGGACTCAAATCATGGAAAAAATTAACTTATAAAAATTTATATAACAACATCGACGTAGTATATGAAATTCATCCGATTTCTGGCTACAAATATTCAATTGTTGTTCATCCAGGGGCTGACTTATCCAAAGTTAAACTTAGTTACTCAAAAGAAATAATTAAAAATGCAGATGGCTCGATTGGTATCTCCAGTGCTTTTGGAAATTTGACAGACCATGCCCCTCTCACTTTTTATGCTGACAATAAGGATAAAATTATTGGCTCTGCATTTCAAATAAATAATTCTGATATTTGCTTTTATGTAGAAAATTATGACAGATCTAAAACAATAGTAATTGACCCATGGACACAGTCTCCTAATTTCCCTAATTCAAACTGGGATTGTATATGGGAATGTGAACGCGACGGAGCAGGTAATGTATATATAATTGGAGGCACCTCTCCCCTGCAGTTGATAAAGTATAATGCAGCCGGTGCCTTGCAGTGGACATTTAACACACCCTATGATACTACAGAATGGCTTGGAACCTTTGCCGTTGACAACGCTGGAAATTCTTATGTAGCAAACGGATCACCTGCAAGAATCATGAAAGTAAGTACAGCAGGTGCTGTACTGTGGAACAATCCCAATCCGGGTGGTTTGCTTACTTTAACGGAATTTTGGAATATTACCTTTAATTGTGATCAAACACGCCTGGTCATAGCCGGAACTGACGGTTCTGCCTTTGGCGGACCAGAACCATGGATTTTCGATATTAACATGAATAACGGAAATGTTATTACCAGTGTTAAGGTTCATGAAGGTGCCGGTCTGAACCCAACCAATGCGCAGGAGGTACGTTCCATTACTCCGTGTAATAATGCTAAATATTATTTTTTAACACATGATTCAATAGGTTATATTCATCAAAGTTTAACCTCTTGTACCCAAGGTGGTAATAATATTTTTCATGTCAACAGCGGGATAGATTTGTCATACAAATGTGAAAACTGGCGTTATAACAACTCAGGAATAATGGCTTTGGCACATTACAACGGATTTATTTTTGTGCATCGAGGCAATCAATTACAAAAAAGAAACTTTTCAACTGGAGCTGTAGTCGCAACTGTTGCTATACCTGGAGGAGCATTTACTGGTGGATTTGGGGGGAACACAGTTGGCTGTAGTGGAATTGACATAGACAATTGCGGTAATGTATTTGTAGGTTCTACAAATGGTGTTTATAAATTTGATCAAAATCTTGTCCAACTTGCTTCTTTTCCAACTACCTACAATGTTTATGATGTGGAAGTTAACGCTGGTGGAGAAGTTATTGCTGCAGGATCTAC
>CAZNNX010000033.1:0-22680 GCA_964574485.1 uncultured Saprospiraceae bacterium
CCCAAGGGAACACATATAAAATAACTTATCTGATCCGTCATAACCAAGGCACCCTCCTCTACCTTATCACAATTTTCTTTAAGAGTTTTGCTCAATCCCAACAATAATTGATTTTGGTATTGCAGCTGTGCTTTGAGCTGATCAATCTCTTGATGCAACAATGCCCTGCTGGTTTCATACTTGTCACCCACACTACTCTTGGTCTCCGACTGTAGAGATTCATTTAATTCATTGAGCTTGGTTTCAATTGAACCGAGCTTTACCTGTATGTGCTGATTACAAAGGGCAACTAATTTATTTTTTTTCATTTGAAACAGAAATAAAAGGTTCCCAAAATGACCTGTCGAATTTTTCCCAGGCATGGCATCCAAAAGGAAGTTTTCTCTGATTCAATTGAAATGCTTTGGTCGGATTACTTTCAAAAGAAAAAGCTATTGCGGTTTGAGCATCCGGAATTTTGAATTGAGCTAAGCGAGGAATTATAATCGAAAAAATAAAATCCTCGTTTTTCGATAAAAAATGACAGAATTTTTGCCATTTACTCAGCACACGTATAAAAGAACTTACTTTTCTAAGAGAAAACCCACCATTTCCCACTTTATTTTTTAGTAAAAAGCCAAGGTTAAAACCCGACTTAGAAGCAGGTTTTTCTAACCAAGGAGCACCCAGATAATCATAATCCTTACTGGTCCAAAGATCCAATTGGTCTTCAAAAACCCAGGCATCCAACTGATAAATAAGCAAATAATCAAATGCTTCGAAACGTTTATAAAAATAAACTGATGTTAGTAATTTATTATAGCCTTTTATATTTTCAAAATAAAGGTCATCAAATCTGTAAATATCAAGATTTGCCCATTTTTGATAATTTATGACATTCAGACTTTGGGGGGCTACCAAAGCAATTTTTCTCAGTGATAAAACCTGTAAAACCTGTTGAAAAGAAGCCAACTCCATCGGAGTGAGCATTTCCTTATAAATCGGAATTAAAACCACGCAGGTTGCAGCAACTGAATCCATTATTCCTGATTTTCATTCAAAATCTCCCAGGTATGATCTGCCAATAATTTCACAGTAGCGAGATATTTGGCAAATTTGTGTCCGGAAAATCCCCATTCATCAGGTCCAATCATAGACAGAACAGTTGCCTCATTTTTCCTCAAATAAAGATGGTAAATATGACTGATCAATGGTTTAAAATTCATATCAGACTGGTAAATCATTTCTGAAATTGCCACTCTTCTTTGTATTTGTCTAGCCTGCTGCGCCAGCAGTTCAATCTGTTCTTGAATCTGTTTAATCTGCATCTGGGTTTGCTCTTCCATTGCTTTAATCGACAACCCTTTTGCTCTACCCTTGTCCATTGGTTTGATTACAAAACCGCCAACGGTGTGTGCATAAGGTAGAAGATGTGGATTTTCAGCCACTTTCTTGGGATCAATCGGATTTACAAATTCTTCAGAATTTTGCATTTTTATTTATTTAAGCGTAAAAATAATGTTTTTCAAAAAATAGTTCAAATTAATCTAAATCAAGCAAATTCCATTTTCAATCAATTTTTCAATTTAACAGTTCACTTTGAAAAAATATGGACAATTTTTAAGACATTTGCGCTGCAAAAAAATCTTATATTTATTCATATTTAATAATCGACATGAGCCACAAACCTATTGAAAGTCAATTTGAAGCACACCTCAGTTCATGGAGAGAAGATGAAAAAACCGCTTTAGAGCTACAAAAACTTGTTGGTGCTCTTCGTTTCGACAAATCAGTCGAAATTATTTTATTCAGAAGAGACATTTACGATAGCAGACCTTCAGAGGTTTTAAACGATCATCTTTTTGCCACAAATTATGTCAATCAGCCTATTTCAGTACAACTTAGTTTAGAAATAACCAAATCTATATCAAAGTTAGATTTGGCTGCAGCTAGAATTGACATTGGCGCATTAGCAACTAAATGGATCACTGCAGAGAAAAACATTTCACTTGATGAATTTGTTGCAAAAGAGTTAGCTGAATATTGCGGTGACAGCGCTAAAGAAAATAAAAAAATAGAGCCCAAGGATGTTGTTATTTATGGTTTTGGTCGTATCGGTCGTTTGGCTGTACGTATTCTTACAGAAATGATGGGCCGTGGAGAGCAATTGCGATTGAGAGCTATTGTGATTCGTCCGCGCAAAGCTGGCGAGGACCATGAAGAAGAATTAATCAAAAGAGCTTCATTGTTGAGAAAAGATTCAATCCATGGTAAACTTAGAGGGACGGTACAAATTCTCCCGGAAGAAAACCAACTGATTATCAACAGTTGCAGAGTGCAATTTATTTTTGCAGAAAAACCAGAAGATATTGACTATAATGAATATGGAATTCAAAATGCCTTGTTGATTGATAGTTCTGGAGTATGGACAGACAGAGCCGGTTTAAGCAGACATTTACGCCCTGGAATTGATAAGGTATTATTTACAGCTCCGGGTAAAGGAATAAGAAATATAGTCTATGGAATTAATCATGAACAACTCGATCCAAACAACGAGGATGACCGCGTATTTTGTGCAGCATCCTGTACGACCAATGCCATCGCTCCTATTTTGAAAGTTATTCATGATAATCTTGTCATTGAGCAAGGGCATATGGAAACTGTACATGCTTATACAAGCTCTCAAAACTTATTGGACAATTATCATAAAAAAGAAAGAAGAGGAAGAGGCGCAGCAACTAACATGGTAATCACCTCCTCAGGTGCAAGTTCTGCACTAAAAGAAGTTTTACCTGAATTGGATGGAAAAATTACAGGTTCTTCCATACGTGTGCCAATACCAGACGGGTCCCTAGCCATCATGACTTTGAGGTTAGCCCAAAGTACTACAGTGGAGGAAATTAATGCTATCATGAAAAAGGCCTCTCTCTATGGTGATTTGGTTGAACAGATCCAATATTCCAGTTCTAAAGAATTTGTTTCATCAGATGTGATTGGCGCAATTGCATGTAGTGTTTATGATGCACCGGCTACCAAAGTTTCTTTGGATGGAAAACAAATAACCCTCTACATTTGGTACGATAATGAATACGGATATACGCGTCAGGTAATTCGCTTAGCCAAACATGCAGCACATGTTAGGCGCTACATGTATTACTAAATTGTAATAAAAAGCGAATTCTTTGGATTCGCTTTTTATTTTTACAAAAACTTTTAGATGGAAACCAATACAAAAATTGCTCAACACATTGACAAACTCCCTTGTCCACAATGTCATGCACCCTTGGGCTATTCAGCAGAAAAAAAAGCAATTCATTGCAGTAGCTGTGGATTCTCCAAAGAAATTGACAAATCGAATGACTTTATCAGAGAACAATCACTTCAAGCTGCTCTCCAACAACTAACATACGAGACGCCCAATCCTGAAAAAAAAGTAATAGATTGTGGTAGTTGTGGAGCCAAGTTAATGATTGACAGAAAAGAAGTATCCATCCGATGTAATTTTTGTGGATCCTCAAAAGTCAATGAAGAAGCATATCATGAAAAAACAATTCAACCACAGGGTTTGATTGTTTTTCAAGTATCAAAAAAAGAATCTGTTGACAAATTTAAATCCTGGATAAAGAAAGGTTGGTTCCATCCAAATGCTTTAAAAAAATTAGCCTCTTTGGGAGATATTCATGGCATATATCTTCCTTTCTGGACCTTCGATGCAGATTCGTTTACACAGTGGTCGGGAGAGGCGGGTTATTACTATTATGTGAGTGTTACCAGTACTGAAAATGGAAAAACAGTAACAAAACAAGAGAGAAGAACCCGTTGGGAATGGAAATCAGGCCAATTCGAACATTTTTTTAATGACACACTCATACTTGCCTCCAAGGGATTGAATCAGGAAATTGTAGAAAAAATTTATCCCTTCGACCTAAAATCCTTACTGAATCACAAACCGGAGCTACTCGTTGGTTGGGAAACTGAAATCTATTCTCTTGAAGTAATGGAGGGTTACTCTCAGGCTGAAAAGCTTATGAACCAAAGCAATTTAGATAAGGCAAAGGATTATCTCGGTGGCGATACCCATAGAGGGCTTTCTGTACAATCTCAATATTACAATCCAACTTTCAAACACATTTTATTACCTGTTTGGCTCTGCACCTATCAATACAATGGAAAATCCTACCAATTTGCTGTGAATGGTCAGACAGGCAAAATCAATGGGAAAAAACCCGTTTCTACTTTGAAAGTCATTATTTTTATTTTGTTTATACTTACAATCATTGCAATTATCATTTATGCAGTTCAATCACAATCTACTTCCTAAAATTCTCACGCTGTATCTACTCCTGTTTTTGGGAGGAATCAATCTGATGATAGCGCAGGCTCCAATTAGAAAATCTCCCTATGAGTGGTCTTATGCTGCAGATATTCCTACTTCAACTATAGGTATCGGTGCAAATGTTGCATACATTATATTGGATAAAAAATTACCTGGACTAAGTCCTGCAGAAATTTTAAGCTTAGATCGAAATCAGGTTAATTCTTTTGATCGTTCTGCCACATACAACTGGAATCCAAAAGCTGCACTTGCAAGTGACATCCTTTTATATAGTTCTATGGCACTACCTGCCATATTGTTGGCTGATGCAGATATTAGAAAGGATTATCTAAAGGTTGGAAGTATTTATTTGCAAACCCTTGCATTAAATACAGGAATTACAAATCTTACCAAGGTTTTAGTACATAGAAATCGGCCTTACATGTACAATCCTGAAGCTCCGATGGATTTGAAATTAAAAAATGATGCCCGTTACTCTTTTTTTTCGGGACATACATCAGTTTCAGCCGCCATGTGTTTTATGACAGCCAAAATATATTCAGATTATCATCCAGACAGCAAAGCATTACCTTACATTTGGGCAGGGGCGGCCATTATTCCTGCCACGACAGCCCTACTGCGCTGGGAAGCTGGAAAACACTATTGGTCAGATGTTATCGTTGGGTATATAACAGGGGCGGCAATTGGATTTTTAGTTCCTCATTTACATAAAATTGTCAGATGAAAAAAAAGATTTTAGCCTTGGTAACAGGGGGTACTTTTGATAAAGAATACAACTTAATTACAGGAGAATTGTACTTTCAGGATACACATTTACCTGAGATCTTACAGAGAGGCAGATGTAATCTTGATGTAAACATTAAAACGCTGATGATGATTGACAGTCTTCAAATGACAGAAGAGGACAGAAAAATCATTGTTGAACATTGTCAAAGTTCAACAGAAAATCATATTTTAATTACACATGGGACCGACACCATGTGTGAAACTGCATCTGTAATAGCTCAGGCAAATGGATTACAGGACAAAACAATAGTTCTTGTTGGTGCCATGATACCTTATTACTTTGGTATGTCTTCAGATGGATTTTTTAATTTAGGGTCAGCCCTTGCTTTCGTTCAATCAATAGAACCGGGTGTATACATCTCAATGCATGGAGATATATTTCATTGGAACAATGTAATAAAAAATAGATCCAACGGTTATTTTGAACGAATAAATGCAGAAAAGCCCTAAAAAATAATATTACCTTTGCGACAAATATTTAATCTATGTTCGGATTCATTCAATTTTTCACTTTTCAAAGACAGGTCATTCTTTTTTTCGCTTGTGTATTTCTTAGCGGCTTACTTTGGGTTCTTCCTCATGTTGGTTTTGCCTGGGCATGGATACCACTGCTAATTGTTTTGATATTAGGCATCAAGCACATTTTAATAGGAACTGTAAATACAGCTGCATTGCAATTGCAGGAAGGAGATATTGCCGGGGCAGAAAAATTATTAAAATATACCTTAAAGCCAAGTTGGTTGCAATTTGGATATCATGGCATGTACTATTTCATACAAAGTACAATTCTGATGCAAAAAGGCGAGCAAAAAGCAGCTGAAGCTCTGACACATAAAGTCTTGCAAATGAATATGGCAGATGATTTTAAAGCTATGGCCTATTTACAATTGATCAATATGGCGGCTCTTCAATTACAAAGAGATCCAAAGAACCAACTATTGCTAAAAAATATAAAAGATTATCACCAAAAGGCTAAAAAATTGAATATCAGCACTCAACAGGTCAAAGAACAACTTCAACAAGTAGATATGATGTTGAAAGGTGATACCGACATGCAAAGAAAAATGATGGCTCCCGGCAAAGGTGGGATGAAATCAATGATGCAGCAAGGATTTATGAAAAGAGGAACAAGTAAAAGAAGGTAAGATGCTTCAAATTTTCAGATTAAGAGTTGTTTTTATTTTTATACTGATCGCCCTGGGTTTTGTATGTCTGATGCTTGGATTCAAATTTATGGTGGTTCTAAGCTGTTGGGCTTTGGCTATTTTACTTAGTTTGGGATATATATTTTTTGGTACAGTGAATGGCGCTATGTTCGCACTTAATTCGGGAAAAGCCGAACAAGCCGAAGAGTTGCTTAGTCAAACAATAAATCCTAAACTATTACTAAACAGCCACAAGGCTTACTATTTTTTTACAAAAGGCCTGATTCAACTTTACAAGGTAAATCAAACTCAAAACGAAGATCTGATTCGAAGCTTACTGAATGAGGCAGAAACAGATTTGAATCAATCTCTTTCCTACGGACTGAAGAGAAAATCTGAACGGGCTATGGCTTATTTGAATTTGAGCCATATTGCTTTTCGCAAAAAAGATAAATCCAATCTTTTTTTATACCTTGAAAAAACGAGAGATAACCAAACTGAAGATATTCGCCTTGAACAAAGCATTCAGGAATTGGAACAGGCAATCATGAAAGTGTATGGATCTCAAGAAACTTAGTTGTAAGTAGGATTCCCCATCTCGGCTATAATTTCCCAATGCCCACCTACATTTTTTAAAACACGTGACCAAAGTTGAACAGAAGATTCCGGACCAGAAAAAATATAATTTCTGTCACACTCTGTTAGCAACCAACTATTGATTTCCATTTCTTCTTCAAGCTGTTTTTCACCCCAACCCGAATAGCCAACAAAAAACTTTATTTCATCGGGTAAAATCAACTGATTTTCTATACAAAACTTAAGGGTCTCAAAATCTCCACCCCAATATACACCTGGGGCTACTTCAACAGCATTATCTATGATATCCCCTTTTGTATGTAAGTAATGAATAGTATCTGTCTGAACAGGTCCACCATAAAAAACCTCAGCTTCAAAACGATCTGATATGGACAATAAATCATGAACAGACATACCCACTGGTTTATTGAGTATAAACCCGATGGTTCCGGCCTCATGATGTTCACATATAAAAACCACTGACTTTTTAAAATGAGGGTCCCACATGAAGGGTTCAGCCAGGAGCAAATCTCCATTTTTTACCTCTTTCCCTGACATTATTCTCTAATTATGGTTACATCTCCTTTAAATATGCCCCAACCCTCTCCCAAATCTAAAATATAATAGTAAGTCCCATCCGGGAGATATCCGTTTCCAAATCTACCCTCCCAATCATTATTATAATATTCAGATTGGAAAACAATATCCCCCCATCTATTAACGATGATGAGCTTATTTTTCGGAAATAAATTCACATTTGTAATTCTCCAGGTATCATTAAATCCATCACCGTTTGGGGTTATGACATTGGGTATGACAATGATGCTTTTTACATCTGGTCTGACATCTACAATCAAAGTATCATAAGCAACACAGCCTGATACATTTTCCACTCTGACAATATATTCTGTTGTCTGAATTGGATTCGCCAAGGTATTGGCACAAGAGGAACATGTCAAATCCGTTGCTGGAATCCAATCATAAAAATCCCCTCCATTTGAGTAGAGATTAGCCACTGTGCCTTGTACAATTATTGTATCATCAGAATTCAGAATATCAGGTGTTTCCCAAACTCTAAGTTGTACCGTATCACTATATCTGCCACAGTTGCCATTTACACCCATTGCTAAAATTTGATGGATGCCCGGAGTTAAAAACAAGGACAAAGTTCCCTGTGATAGCGCGGGATAGGTAACAGAGTCTATGATGAAACTAAGATCATTGTAATTGCCCATTGCAGTCAACAAAACTTCCTGATTCTCGCAAATGGGATTTGGAATGGCTTGCATAGTTAATTCAGGACTTTGAACCACCAAAGCAAAATTTTCCGAAAAATAATCATTGACAGTGCTATCTACCCTATATGCAGACAGGCCAAACTGAGACGGTGCAGTTGATAATTTAGACTTTAGATTCCATTGGAGATTTTTCCACTGAGAAAACCCGTCAAAATTACCATCTGCTATCGTATCCGTATAAAAATATAAATCTGCCTGACTTTGATTTTGATTTGCGATCTTATGAAAATAAAGAGGATTCACTGTACAAATTTCAAAATCTTTTAGGCTCCTATCTAATCCGTAATTAGATGGATCATCATTTACAAAACTTACCTTGAATTGATCAGGTTGATTGTTCTGAGGTTCAATTACAATGGGTCTGAATCGACTGAAATTTTGACTGGAACCCACAGGAAAGAGATATGCGGCATTTTGATCAACCATTCTGGAAATTCCTCCCTTTTCAGATGAACTTATAAATCCGTACTGATTGTTTAGTCCGGTTTGAACGGCATTGACTTGAGGATTTAGTATATAAATCGTTTGGGAATCTACATTAAATTCTCTGTCATTGCAATGAAGAAATCCCAAAACTTCAGCGTCAACCTGCCTGAGGTAGGCGATTCCAGTATTTTCAAGTCTCAAATCGTAAAAGTTGGTAGTAAAACTGCCCTTAACGGTTTGATTTAATCCATTTAATTTTATGACACCTCCTGAAGGATTCATCATCAGATTAGCTGATGAATAGTTTTCCCAATCACCCTGAACTAAAATTGTATCAGTATTGTGAAATGAGGCATTAGTAGTTGTTGATATAACATCTCCCCTTACACTGAGGAAGGACTGATCTTTGATTGAGATAATTGTCTGATTCGACAAAAACACTGATTGTCCAAAGCAGAATAGGGGAATGAGAAAATTAATAAGGATTAATTGTGTTTTCATTAGGAAAAATTAGCGAACGAAAATAGCTATTTTTTGATAGATGAAGAACTGACATAGGAAAATAACGAGTAGTATCAATAAGTTTTTAATATTCTCAAACTTTTCAGAATAAAAAATTGTTTTTTTTCTAATAACAAAAATTAAATAAAGATGCTTTCTACTATTCTCTAGAATTCTCGCTTATATTTGTAATGAAATTCATCATTTTAATCAAAACTATGAAAACAATTCGACAATTATTCACCCTGGGGCTCTCATTGATCAGTATTCAAATGTTTGCTCAATTGGAAAACAGCAATTTAAAATGTGGTGTGGGCCTCGACGAAGGTGGTCTCATCAAAGAAAGAATGTTGGAAAACAGAAGATTGATACCTCAGACCCAGATTGATGCTTTTATCAGCAATAGGGCGATTAAGTACATTCCTGTAAAATACACCTTAGTGAGCAACTCAGCCACCACAGGTTATGTTGACATTGACAATGTATTATCTATGCATTGTGACTTAAACAATGATTATGCCACTCAGGAAATCAAATTTTATTTGAGAGATGTGACGAACTCGTTCAGATACAGTACAAATACCAATGTTTACAACGACGGTGCCAGTAATAGTTCACAAACCAGGTAGCGAGTTATTACACTGGGTTTGGAGATTTCATTTTTGTTTTGAACCAAATGGCAAACGGAACATCGAGCACTGGCTCTCATGAAGTCGGTCACTTTTTTAGCTTACCTCACACCTTTTACGGTTGGGAAGGAACTACTTTTACCGGGGGGCAAGCACCCACTACTGTAAACGGAAGAGCAGTTGAGAGAGTAGCAAGAACGACAGGCGCCAATTGTACTACTGCAGGTGATGGCTTCTGTGATACACAAGCTGATTATTTTTCTGATCGTGTACCTTGTCCCTATTCTGGAAGTGGAACTGATCCACAGGGTGTACAAATCAACCCGGAAGAATCATTCATCATGTCTTATTATTACGATGCTTGCGTAGACTCCTTTTCAACGCAACAAAAATCTGCTGTAGCAGCTGATATCATCAGTAGAAACTGGACAGGATTTGCTGCTCCTGCCATCACAGGAACACCCTCTGCTTCAACAATAACTGCAACTACACCGACACCAGGTACCAGCATACCTTTAAATGGAAACATCACCCTTACTTGGGCTGCTGATCCCAATGCTACAGGTTATATCTTATGGGTTGAAAGAACATTATTTGGCGCTCCTATTGAAACAACATTAAAAACTGTAGTATATGGAACCAACACTTATAGCTTACCCTCTACCTTGCTTAGTTATCCAAGACAATACAACTGGAAGGTTCGCCCATTCAATCAGTTGAATACCTGTTCTGTTTATTCTCCTTCTTTTGGGTTTACTGTAACAGCACCTGCTACAGCTGTGGATACCGAATTCAAAGATTTGGCTGAGTTAAAAATACTTTCAAACCCTGTACAATCTAATACAGCAGACTTAATAATTACAGTTCCCCAAACACTTAGTGCTCAAATTCAAGTGTATGGCATGGATGGTCGTCAGATTATCAGCACAGCTACTGAGTTATCACAGGGCGACAACCTTCAGCTTTTAGATTTAACTCATGTTTCTGAGGGTCATTACATTGTTGTTGTTCAAACAGCAGAGGGTAGCCTTCAACAAAAAATGACTGTTATAAAATAATCAATATCATGTATTCATAACGACATCTTTGTTTCAAGGATGTCGTTTTTTAATTTGTATACGAATGAAATTTATTTACTGTGTCAGTTTTCTTGTTCTTTTTATCACTGGCTTAGATGGTCAGCATATATCCTGTGGTTTAAGTTTGGATGAAGCCATTGAATTAAAAAGGGATATGATTCAAAACAGGAATAGATTTCCTCATATTTCAAATGCAAACTTAAAAAATAGCATACCCTTATATCTTCCTTTACACATTCAAATAGTAGGAAATCAGCAAGGAATTGGTTTTGCTAATCCGCAAGCCGTTTTAAGTATGGTTTGCCGTTTGAATGCTGATTTTGCCGACCAAAACATTCAGTTTTATATTAAGGACAGCCTTTCTTATTTGATGAATGATTCGATTTACATAGATGCCTATGATTCTACAGCAGTTGATAGCATGATTGCTCACAAGGATACCAATGCCATAAACATTTATATCAATGGTTTAGCAGGAGGTGGAGTTGCGGGTTATTATTCGAGAAGAGGTGATTATGTTTTTATGTTAAATGCCTACGCAAATGGTGGGTCAACAACCATAACACACGAAATGGGTCATTTTTTTACTCTACCTCATACTTTTTTTGGTTGGGAAAAACTGGACGCAAGAACCTTGTATGCAAATCAACCTGCACCTGACTCTATAGGCAGCTCCTGGTGGCGCAGGGCAGTTGAGAAAGTAACAAGAAATCCTGGCTCTTTTAATTGTTATGATGCGGGTGATGGTTTTTGCGATACACCAGCTGATTATATTTCTGAAAGGGAACAATGTCCCATGCCAGGGAGGGCCTTAGACCCTGATACGGTTGCCATACAGCCAAATACTGCACTGTATATGTCTTATTTTTACGATCAGTGTATGGATAGTTTCACAACTGAGCAAAAAAATGCCATCAATGCCTCCATCATACAAAGAAATTGGAATCAACTGCCTCCTATCACAATTGATAGTATTTCATGGACCCAACTGACGCTTACTCAGCCTACTAACAATCAAAATGTGCTGATTTCAAGCCCCAATCCAGTTCGTTTTTCCTGGGATAGAAATTCAGTTCCTACTGCCACTTCATTTATTGTATTGGTTGAAAGAATGTTATTTGGAACTCCAATTGGCACTGTATTTCAAAGAGTTGTGAATCAACAAGATTTTATTGATATCCCCAGTTCCGTTTTTTTGCAGAATGCAAATTACAGATGGTCTGTTTTACCCTTTAATCAAGGATTTGTATGTTCTAATTTTTGTAATCCTCAATTTTTTAGTACTCAAATAAGTACAGGAATTGAAAATGAGGAAGATGCGCAGAGTAAAGTCCTCATTTTTCCTAATCCAAGCTCTGAAGTACTTCATGTGCAATGGAAATATGAAGGTCCGGAACCTTTTTTCATGGAACTTTTCAACAGCCTGGGACAAAAAATTGAACTATCTTCAGGCATAGAAAATTCAATTCATGACAATTCTTTTCAAATAGATATCAGTTCTTTGGCTAAGGGAATTTATTACATAAGGTTCTATCAACAGAATCAACAATTCACTAAATCTTTTTATAAAAACTAATATGAGCAAAAATAACTTCTTTATTTGTCTTCTTTTGTTGTTAACATTTGCATTAAAAGCACAACTGCCCTGTGGTGTTGTTCATTTTTGGGACAAAGAAAATAAGTTGAGGATGCTGGAAAATAGATCTGCTGGTACATCAGCCTTACAAAGAACCGCTGGAGGTCCTATCTATATTCCGGTTACGATTCATCTGATTGGCAACAGCAGCGGAATTGGTCATGCAGACCCCAAAAAGGCTGTCCGTATGATTTGTAAATTAAATACCGACTTTGCAGATCAAAATATTGTTTTCTACCTGAATGGCCAAATACGATACATTAATGATGATTTCTTATTTTCAGACTCCTACGATTGGTCTGTAATGTCAGGCATGCAAGGATTTAAGGTGAATAATACCATGAATATTTTTGTAAATGCTAATAGCAGTCAACCTGTAGCAGGTTATTATAGCCCATTTCATGATTTTATTTTCATGCAAAATGGTTATGCCAATGGAAATTCTACCACTATAACCCATGAAACTGGTCATTTTTTTACCCTACCCCACACCTTTTATGGCTGGGAGGATGTTTACGCCCCTTCACTTTACGGATTATCCCCTTCACCCCTTTATGTTAATGGTCATGAAGTAGAATTTTTCGCAAGAACGAATTGTTACACAGGAGGTGATGGCTTTTGCGATACGGAAGCAGATTATTTATCATTTAGATACAGTTGTCCTTTTAACTCACCTGTCTTGGATCCCAGCGGTGTTCCTACCCAGGCAAATCCCAGTTATTACATGTCATATTCCTCAGATCAATGCATGAATAATTTTAGCACAGAACAGAAAGCTGCTATTTTACTTGATATCACCAATAGAAATTGGTTAAATCTACCAGCACCCACACAAACCCAAACTTTGAATACAGACAGCACCAGAGCAATTCAACCACTTGATCAAAGTCTGGTTAGTTTGAATAGTACCAATATAAGATTTGAGTGGGATACCACAGGTGCCTCCACTGCGCAACAGTGGCTTTTCGTTTTAGAAAGAACACTTTTTGGAGCTGTGGTAGAAACACCATTTCAAACTGTTGTTTTACAAGATAATTTTGTGAATGTACCTTCTCAGTTGCTTATCGCTAATAGAGATTATCAATGGTCTGTACTACCCAGCAGCGATGGATATGTATGTGCCAATAGTTCAAGATTGTTTAAATTTAGAACCAATATAACTACTGATATTGAAGAGCAAGCTATAAGTTCTTTTCATAGTTTCCTGTTAAAAAATCCTGTAGGAAGTCAGGAAGAGATTCAATTTTCAATACTTTCAGCAACGGATGGTTTATATCAAATCCAGTTGTATGACGCTGTGGGCCATTCCATTTTTCAAGATGAAATCAATCATAACGGAAGAAGTCAAAATTACAGCATAAGAAGTAATGACCTCAGTACAGGTATTTATTTTTTACATATCAAAAATTCATTCCATTCTCAGGTTTTAAAAATCAGCTTCAATTAATGAGCATTTTTGAGGGAATAAAAAATTGGATTGACAAGAGTCAGCTTGAGATCAAAATAAATACTTTTGAAAGCTATGCAAAAAAGTCTGGAATCATTAAAGCGGATATTCAGATTCTATCTGCTAAAGAATTACTGGTTACTTCCTGGGAGATTAAATTAATTGAAAAATATAGCAGAGGAAGGGGGAAGGAGGTAAAAACAGATTTTTATCAATTGGGTCAAATACAGGAGAAAAAAGCAATCCTCGTATCATCCAGGGACTTAAAAGAAATTCCTGTTTCGATCCCTTTTCAATACCAGCATACTCCTATCGAGAGATGGGAATCGAATCCTGTAGGCAGGGGAATATCTTTTCTTTTAAAAACTTTAAAACAGGTTGATTCAACCTTTGAATTAGAGCTCAGGCTTTCTATAGAAGGTTATAAGGCTGACTATACATTAAAAAAGAAAATAAAACTTACTTAACATTTTCTCCATTCAATTGTTTAATAAAAAAAAGCAATTGAAAAAGAATATATTTTGGTTTCGCAGAGACCTGAGAATTATTGATAATGCTGCACTCTACCATGCATTGAAGGATGTTCATCCTGTTCTACCCATTTTTATTTTTGATGAGCATATTTTGGAAGACCTAAAAAATAAATCTGATGCCAGAGTGCAATTTATTCACGAGCAGATTGAAAATATAAAAAATCAATTGATTGCTGCAGGTTCTGATTTACTTGTCTTTTACGGAAAACCGGTAGATATTTTCAAAGAGTTGATTTCTACTGAAGATATTGATACAGTATTTACGAATCGGGATTACGAACCCTATGCCATGGAGAGAGATCGGGCAATTCAACAGATTCTTGAATCAAATTCAATTTCATTTCAAAGTTGTAAGGATCATGTCATATTTGAAGGCGACGAGATATTAAAATCAGACGGAAAGCCCTACACTGTATTTACTCCCTATTCCAGAAAATGGAAGGAAAAACTAACCCTCAAAACGGAAGAGGGTTTATCTTATTACTTAAAATCATATCCTTCGGAAAAACATCTTTCTCAATTTTTCAAAACAAATAACCCAACATCCTTAATTAGCTTGGCTGAAATGGGATTTTCGGCCAATCAGAATCAGTTTCCCGGTGCCGAGGTTAAAACCTCTCTTATTAAAAACTATGACAGTCAAAGAAATTTTCCGGGTATCAATGGAACCAGCCGTTTAGGAATACATTTCAGATTTGGCACTATAAGCATCCGGGAGAAGGCTAGAAAATCACTTGTTTTGAATGAAACTTTTTTAAATGAGTTAATCTGGAGAGATTTCTACTCTCAAATTTTATTTCATTTTCCTAGAATTACCCTGGAATCATTTAAAACCGAATATGATCGGATAGAGTGGCGGAATGATTCTAATGAATTTTTACTTTGGTGCGAAGGAAAAACGGGCTATCCATTGGTTGATGCGGGAATGAGAGAATTAAATCAAACAGGATTTATGCATAACAGAGTGAGAATGGTGGTTGCCTCTTTTTTAGTCAAGCATTTACTCATAGATTGGAGATGGGGAGAGGCATACTTTGCAGAGAAGCTTTTAGATTTTGATCTTGCCAGTAATAATGGAGGATGGCAGTGGGCTGCGGGTTCAGGAACGGATGCTGCCCCTTATTTCCGAATATTCAATCCTACAACGCAACAGGAAAAATTTGATAAAGATTTCACCTATATTCGGAAATGGATACCAGAATGGGGTAGTTCAAATTATCCAAAACCCATTGTAGATCATAGTTTTGCGAGAGATAGATGCCTGGATGTATTTAAAAAAGGCCTTTCAAAATAGATTTAGCCCTAGTCTTTCTCTCTTTTCAGAATTTATTTTATAATTTTGCGCTTAGATTCATTACAATTTTTATTCGTATTTTATTAATTATCAATAAAAACCATTTAGCTATGCGTAAATTGACTTTACTTGCGGTTGCATTTTTAACTGCGCAATTGGGTTTCTCCCAGAAAGGAATTGAGTTGGGTGTTGAGTTTACACCTGGAATATCTGCCATCTTAAATGACGAAGATTTTGCAAGAGGTAGAGATGCAAGAGGAGACGATTATTTAAATTTCAATGCTGGTACTTTTGGATTTAATACAGGTCTAACTGTGGGTTACAATTTTAATGACGGCTTGGGTGTGGTATCTGGTATTTTATACTCTCAACAAGGTCAAAATTATGTAACTAATGTTTCATTATTGGCTGGAGAAGAGCAAAGTACTTTCAACAGAACTATCAATTATGTTAGACTACCATTATTTTTAAAAATTAATAGCGACCCAACTGCTTCTGCCGGTAGTTATTTTCGTTTTGGTCCTCACTTCGATTTTTTAACTGATGCCCGTTACTCTTATGACTCTAAGAACATTAAAACTACTTTATTAGAAAGATCAGAAGTTTCATTAAAAAACGATGCTGATTATAAAGACTTTAATATGTACAATTCTTTTGTTTTTGGAATCACTTTAGAATTTGGTGGTTTTGTAAGAATTAATGATAATATGAAAATTACCTATATGTTATCAATCTGTGGAAACTTAAATTCAGAAGGTGAGGGAGTAAAAGATTATCTGAATTCCATCAATCAGGCAGTAAGACCATTGATGTATGCTATAGATAACAATACTAGAAAAGAAGCATTTAATGTATTTGGTGGATTAAATATTGGTTTCAAATATGCAATTCCAATGAATTAATAGAAATAAACAACCACGTTTAAAAACCGCAAAGAAATTTGCGGTTTTTTTATGTCCATTTTTGAGCGCTTCTCTCCTTTTCTAAAGCAATTTTAAGTAAATCCATAAATTCCTTTCTTGGAACCAGCCTAGCGCCCAAACTAGCTAAATGAGAGGTGTACATCTGACAATCAATAAAAAGATATGATTGCATTTCCAATTCTTTCACCAGGGAAATAAATGCAAATTTGGAGGCATTGCTTACCAGGGAAAACATTGATTCACCAAAAAATCCATCCCCCATTGCTATTCCGTACAATCCACCAACCAACTTATCGTTTTGGTAAACCTCATAGGAATGGGCCCACCCCAATTCATGTAATAAAATATAAGCTTTCTGCATATCGCTGGTGATCCAGGTTCCGTACTGACCCTTTCTTTTTACTTCAGCACAACAACGAATCACCTCAGAAAAAGCATAGTCCTTTTTTAATTGAAAACAATTCTTATGGAAGATTTTCTTCATGGAATCGGAAACTATCAATTCCTTGGGAAATAAAACCATTCTTTGAGGAGGTGCATACCACATAATAGGTTGTCCGTAACTAAACCAGGGAAAGATGCCACTACGATAAGCCATGAGTAATCTTTCCACTGACAGGTCAGCCCCTATAGCCAGAAGACCTCTCTCATTAGCTTCTTCAACAGAAGGAAAATTTGTGTTTTTTTTTAGTTTGAGAACAGTCATGATTCAATTACAGCTGAAAGACCACGGTCAATCAAGGCATCTTTATATTTTTGCAGCTGATTCTTTGTGCCAGACTTAACTGTTGCCTTTCCTTTGAAATGAATCAAATAACTTAATTGTTCAGCTTGAACTGTACTATGCTTTAATACTTTAACAAAAGACTCGATAACCCATTCAAAGGTATTATGATCATCGTTATAAACAACCAGTTTGTAGGAGTCACTATGCGGATCAAGGGTTAAAACCTTATCCTCTGCGAATTGTTCTTTCTTTTTTGTTAATTGAGGGCTTATCATTTCAGAATAATGAATTACATTCGTTAAGGCTTAGTAAATATAATTAAAATTAAGTTTTTGCATTTGATTTTACACTTATTTTAACTTTAAAATATGGAACTCATACATCCTCTACTAGAGCAATATTGTGAAAAGCACTCAAAGGTTTTTCATTCAGAATTACTAGATGAAGTCGAAAGATTTACACATTTACATCAATTAAAATCACAAATGATTTCGAGTAAACTTCAGGGTCAATTATTGTCCTTTTTGAGTAATTTAATACAGCCTGAATTTATTTTAGAGATTGGCACTTTTTCTGGTTATTCCGCACTCTGTCTGAGTACCGGCTTGAAAAAAAACGGTAAATTAATTACTATTGAATCTAATCCTGAACTAGAGGATCACCTGCGTAGACTATTTAAAAAATCCCCAAAAGCTGAACAAATTGAATTAAGATTGGGCAATGCCTATTCACTACTATCTGATTTAAATCCCACACTTTTTGATTTAATATACATAGATGCAGATAAACTCAATTATGATTTTTACTATGAAACTGCTTTAAAAATTCTTAGTAAAAATGGATGTATACTTATAGACAATATGCTCTGGCATGGAAAGGTAGCTGAACAACCGATTAAAGACAACAAAACCCTGACTTTACATCATCTTAATGAAAAAATATCATCTGATACAAGGGTAGAAAATATACTTTTGCCTTTCAGAGACGGCATTCAACTCATAAGAAAAATTTAAACTTCCTCTACTGTGAAGCAAAACGGATCTTCCCCTAAAAGAGCAAAATATACCTGAGCTGTGGCAACAACATCCTTTTTACAATATGATTCAATCCTCGTTAAGTTTTTTTCATCCCAATAAACTCTACCTACATCACTACCATCAATATCATTCTTAGGTGTGGGGATATCAAAAACAGCGCATAGTAATTTTAAAGAAGAGTAAGCCTTGTAATCTCCAAATTTCCACATACTTAAAGTATCAAGTATCAACTCATCAATTTCCCAGGGCTTTTTACTTCTAAATTGCAAGGAGCCTGGCAGAGGTACCTTGTTAATCAGCATTCTTCTGCAAATGTAGGGCAAGTCAAACTCTCTGATATTATGGCCACAGAACTTAACTGCGGAGATCTGACCCAGCATCGAGGAAAATTCTTCCAACAATTTCTTCTCGTCATCTCCGTAAAAAGATTTTAAACGAAAATAGAGATCTTCTCCGTCTTTCCCTTTTCTAAATTTTCCTACACTGATACAAACAATTTTTCCAAATTCTGCATAAATGCCAGAATTATCATAATAAGCCTCTGCGCTCACTCTTGAATCTGAATCCAACCTATTTTGGAGCTGCTCAGACTTTTGCTCCCATAAGGTTTGAAATCTTTCGTCCAAATCTGAAAAATCTCTCTTACCTCTAACAGTTTCAATATCTATTACTAGAAGATTAGAAATATCTTTGTATGTTATCATTTTTAATAGCTTTACAACAAATCTACTCTCCGAAACTGAATATTTCAAGGTAAATTTTTAGTTTTTCTTATTTTTTTTACCCTTGGCATTTTTCCCAGATGTATCCAAATGATTCCATAGGCTAAAAAACCAAAATAAAAGGGCAAGAGGATGTAATAGTCATAATTTGCCTTAGATACCAAAATGACAAAAATTAATGTAGATAACACCAAAATAAGATTTGCAATTTTTGACCTTGCTCTGGCAGCTCTCCTGTAACCATTATACAACCAATTGGAAGCTATTATTGGCGGCAAAAATTCAATCAGCCAATCAATCCAAAAATACAGGGATGGGTCATATGGCATTCTGATGATGGAAAGTAACAATACACCTGAAAAGCTTAATGTAATGGACGCGGTAAACCATATAGGAAAAAACAGAATAGTCGATTTTACCAGATAATTCCAATTTAAAAAAACCAACAAATAACCTAAACTAAGGGGGATTATAAAACTTGACTCTGGAAATTCATTCCATAAAAGATGATTTTTCCGGAGCAAAGACAATAAAAAAGCTACTAAAAAAACTAATAACACCCTCCATAAAAGTTGTTTCACAGAGAATACCGAAGAGGTCTTCTTTTCCTCTTTTCCCGAATTAAAAGCGCTATCTTCTGAACTATTTGTTGTCATTTTTTGTAATTCAGTATAAAGATACAGATTTGGGTGAATATCATCACTATGAGAAACTTCCAATCAAATGAATAAACATTCTTATCTTTATCTCAGATTTTCGATTTATGGAGCAAAGGAATAAAAATTGGTTAAATCAAATGTTTTCTGAACCTGTATTGATTGCAGGTCCATGTAGCGTTGAATCTGAAGAACAAATTGTTGGAGTAGCCAGAGATTTAAAAAAAAGGGGAGCCCATTTGCTGAGAGGAGGAATCTGGAAACCGAGAACTCGCCCTAATAGTTTTGAAGGATTGGGAACCATTGCATTACCTTGGTTAAAGAAAGCTTCAACTCAGGCTGGATTACCCTGTATGATAGAAGTAGCCTCAGCAGAACACGTTGAATTAGCATTAGCATATGAGGTTGATATGATATGGATTGGCGCAAGAAGCACTGTCAATCCTTTCACTGTCCAATCTATTGCAGACGCTTTACAAGGTGTCGACATACCCGTTTGGGTGAAGAATCCTGTAAATCCCGATTTAAATTTATGGATTGGAGCAATAGAAAGAATACAAAATAGTGGGATCAAGAAAATTGCAGCTATTCACAGAGGATTTTCCAGTTACGGTAATAAAAAATACAGGAATCCACCTCATTGGGAAATTCCTATTGAATTGAGACGATTACTACCTGAACTTCCTATGATTTGCGATCCAAGTCATATTGGCGGATCAAGAGATCTACTTCTTGAGATTGCTCAATATGCACTGCACTTAAATTACGGGGGGTTGATGATGGAGGTTCACCCTGACCCCGATTTGGCCTGGACCGACTCCAAACAACAGATATTACCTTCAACCTGGCAATCCATAATATTACAATTGTTCCATCCCCAATACAAAAATATTGAGGCCCATGTTAGCGACAAATTACAAAAACTAAGAACTGAGATTGACGCAGTAGATTTTGAAATTTTAGAACTGCTCTCCAAAAGAATGGAAATTGTAAAAAAAATAGGCGCCCATAAATTCATCAACCAACTTTCTATTTTACAATTGGAGCGATGGAATGAAATAAAGGAAAGCAGGGCAGAAAAAATGTACTCCTATCAATTTGAATCAAATTTTTTAGATTCCTTTCTGGGCATTGTTCATCAGGAGTCAATCAGAATTCAATCAGACATTTTTGAAGAGCTAAAAAAACAGGATAATTCTTCCAATGAAAATCATTGATCGTATTCCCTTCAGTCATTTAAATCAATTGCAAGTATCTGATAAAACATATCAGACCCATGCAGAAACCTTCAGCGATTTTTATCGTTGGCACCCAAATTATGAAAGCTTTGGAGACATAATTCAAAACAAACAGTTTCCACAAGAAAAAAGAGATTTACTGTGTAAAGTTCTCGTTGGACAATATACCAAACTAAATCTTCAGGATAGGTTTGTACAAATTCAAAAATTAAAACAAAGCAATTGCTTTACCCTGGTTTCTGCACATCAACCCTGCCTTATGGGTGGACCATTGTATGTGTTTATTAAAATTGCAAACACAATTCATCTTTGTAACAGACTAAAAAAAGACTTTCCAAGCTTTGAATTTATTCCAGTCTATTGGATGGGAAGTGAGGATCATGATATTGATGAATTAAATCATGTTTGGATTCAAGGGAATAAGATTCAATGGAATCAAGACCAAAACAATGCCATTGGGAGATATAATACTGCCGGATTAGCTGAAATAATAGATATCCTTCAGCAACATCTGGGACAACAAAAATCTGCGGAAGAACTGATTGGATTTCTAAAAGATTGCCTAACTAAAAGCGTTGATATTCAATCATTTTATCATCATTTTTTTGATTTCTTATTTGGAGCAGAGGGCTTGATTGTTGTTAATGGAGATCATTATGAATTAAAAAAAAGTTTTAGCTCTGTTATGAAACAGGATTTGTTTGAACAGAGATCTTTTCATTTGGTAAAACAACAAATCAGTAAACTTCAAAATTTAGGCTTTAAAAATCAGGCAAACCCAAGAGAAATCAATTTATTTTATTTCAGTGAACAAGGGAGAAATCGGATTATTTTTGAAAATAAAGTTTATAAAATAGTGGATACTGAAATCCAATTTACTGCAGAGGAGTTGGAAAAAGAATTGGATTCACACCCTGAAAGATTTAGTCCCAATGTTATTCTACGTCCATTATATCAAGAATTTTTACTTCCCAATCTGGCTTTTATAGGTGGTGGAGCAGAAATTTCATACTGGTTGGAGCGAAAAAATCAATTTGAATATTTTCATATCGATTTTCCTATGCTCATACGCAGAAACTCCATCATGATTGTTGAAACTCATCATATTGAAAAAATATCACAATTAGGTCTGCGTTGGGAAGATCTGTTTCTACCATATGATGCTCTCTGTAAAAAATGGTTAAAAACACATGAAAACGAGTATGATTTTAGTGCAATAGAACAAGCAATCGGAAACTTAGAAACCTTATTTACGGAAAAAGCCGTTGAGGTTGATACAACACTCATTGCTTCTTCCAAGGCTTTCGCCAATCAAGTCCGACAATTATCTGATAAGTTAAGTCAAAAAATTACCAAGGCTCTCAAAAACAAACATGAGGTACAGTGCCTCAAAATTCATAAAATTCAAATTCAACTCAATCTACCTGATCAACTTCAGGAGAGAAAAAATGGATTTCTTTACTATCGGTCTTTGTATGGGGCCAAATGGACCAAAGAAATGATTGACCTATTAGACCCTTTTCAAAAGGATTTTCTGCTGATTCAAAATTCAGAAATATAATTTCATCAAAATAGTTATATCAATTTCTTAAATTGATTTGCATTTCAGTTAAATATAGCATATATTTGGCATGTCTGCCCTATTATACCCCAGTCAGATTGTCATCAAAACAATTACATTATGTCAGAAGAAAATCCAGATGAAATATTAG
>CAZNNX010000034.1:0-8634 GCA_964574485.1 uncultured Saprospiraceae bacterium
ACAAGGATCATTTTATTTTTGCTTCTGAACTAAAATCTATTCTGGCTCATTCAAAAGTACCTCATAAATTAAATCTTCAAAGCCTCAACAGATATCTGAGTTTTGATTATGTACCCGGGCAAGAAAGCATAGCTAAGGATATTTATAAATTGAACCCGGGTCATTATATGCTCATCACTCAAAACAATATAAATACCTATAAAAAATTTTGGTCCCCTGTTTTTTTACCCAAATCCAATTTAAATTTCGATGAGGCGATAACACAATTGGATCAACACCTCGATGAGGCCTGCAAGGAGAGAATGATGAGTGATGTACCCTTAGGCGTATTTTTAAGCGGTGGTTTGGATAGCTCTACTGTTGCCTATTACACACAAAAAAATGCACTGAACCCCATTCAAACTTTTTCCATCGGATTTGAAGACCAAAGTTATGATGAATCAAACTATGCCAGAGCCGTAGCAAATCATTTAGGTACAGAACACTATGAACAAAAGCTGGGCGCAAGGGAAACACTACAACTGATTGATGAAATTTATCCTTTGGTTGATGAACCTTTCGCAGATGCTTCCTTAATTCCTACCTATTTCCTTTCCAAATTTACTAGAACAAAGGTCACTGTTGCTTTAGGGGGAGATGGAAGCGATGAACTCCTGGCAGGTTATCCCACCTTTATTACGGAGAGATACAGGTCTATTTTCAACCTCTTTCCCAAGTCTATCTGGGCAATGGCGGAAAATGCTATTCCTTTTTTTTTCAAACCAAGTGATAAAAACATCAGTCTGGACTTTAAACTTAAACAATTGCTACGCGGATTTTCAGGAACCAAAGCCCAAACCCATCAACTTTGGCTGGGAAGTTTCAATGCCCAAGAAAAACAATCACTCTTTAATAAAGATATTTATCAAGAGTTGATTGATCCATCTGGACTCAGTTTGGCAGACGAAATCCATGCTTCTCAATCCCATTTGAACCAATTCGATCAAACTACACTTTATTATATCCAAACATATTTGGTTGATGATATTTTGGTTAAAGTAGATCGTGCAAGCATGTACAACTCTTTGGAGGTGAGGGCTCCGTTTATGGACCAAAAACTGGTAGAATTTCTTCTTACCCTGCCCCAATCTTTCAAACAGAAAGGAAACGAAGGTAAATACATCCTTAAAAAATTAATGGAAAACAAACTACCTCAGGATATCATTTACCGTACGAAAAAAGGATTTGGAATTCCACTTTCTGATTGGATTCGTAAAGATTTAAAAAATTCTATAGAAGAAACCCTACTTTCTCCTCAACCTTTTTTCAATCGTGATTATATCCAAAAGATTCTTAATGAACATTTACATAGAAAACAAAATCACAGAAAACTAATTTGGAACTTATATATGTTTCTTAGATTTTCCCATCATTACCCCAGCTTAGAACTCTAGGTTTCATGAAAAGAAAAAAAATAGTATTATTTGTTTATAACAGCTACAATGATCCCCTTTTTCATTCTGCACTCTATGAATATATGCTGGATAATGCCTCAACCCAAGGGTATTCTTTCCTACTGATAACTTATGAGCAAAATGACCATCCCATTTCTCCGGAAGATAAAATTCTCATCAAAAAATTTTTAAAAGAAAAACAAATACAATGGGTTGATTTATCCTGGCATTCTGGTTCCTTTAAAGTTCTGAAAAAAGGTTACGACCTGTTGCTGGCCTTTTTCATTCTACTGTATTACCGATTCTCAGGTTTTAACAAAATTATGTCTTTTGGCACCTTGGCAGGCAGTATATCTCATGTCAACTCCAAAATTCTTTGGATGGATCATTGTGTTTATCAATATGAACCACATAGTGAATTTTTAAGAGATTGTGGCGTTTGGTCCACCCGCTCCTGGTCTTACAGAATTTTGCATCATTTTGAAAAAAGAGCTGCTATGGGTGCTAAAATATTAGCTACAGGCACCAGTTATATGCTTGAAAGATTAAAAGATTGGAAATCACCGGCCCAAACTTATTGGGTTCCTTCAGCTGTAAACGATACCCTCTTTTACCTGAATCCGCTCAAAAGAAAGGAAATTAGAGAAAAACTTGGTTTTCAAGACAAAAAAGTAATTACCTATATCGGTAAATTTGGTGAATTCTACTACAGTTTAGAAGAAGTAGTCTCCGTTTTTAAGGAATTTTATTATTTTAAACCCACTCAGGTAAGATGTATTATCCTAACACCCCAGGACAGCCAACCGATACATAAAGCCATGTTGGATGCGGGCATTCCTGCCAATTGTTATTTTATCTCCAAAGTACCCTATATTGAAGTACATCATTACCTGTCTGCTTCTGATTTTGGTTTGGTAGCTATTCCATCCCAGCCTGCCCAAAAATTCAGATCACCGATTAAAGTGGGAGAATACCTCTGCTGTGGCATGCCATATCTGGTATGTCAAGGTATTTCAGAAGATGATGTTTTTGCAGAAAAAGAAAATATTGGTGTCGTGGTAAAAGATTTCAGTAGCAGTGAAATTCAAAAGGCCATACCTAAAGTATTTGAACTCCTGGAAGAAGATCCTGAAACAAGATATCAAAGATGTCGGCAGGCAGGTATTAAATACAGGGGGTTGAGTAAATTCAAAAAAACGATGAGAGAAATCATGAAAAAATTGTAAATTTCTTTTCAACTTCATTCCCACAAATCCCAAACCATGGAATTCATCAATTTTGAAAGACTAGAAACTGATTTTGATAAGCTGAAAGCAGAATATCAATCAAAAAAACCATTCAGATATATTTGTTTTGAAGATTTTTTCAAAATAGACAAAGCGGAGGAAATCCTTTCCCATTATCCAGCCATTCACGATGGAAAATGGGATGGTACTACCTATTTAGACCAAAAAAATAAATTTCAAAAAACAAAATTTGAAAGCGATTCTGTTTTAGACCGTGTTTTCAAAGAGTTAAATGCAAAGGAATTTTTAAATTGGCTGAGAAAAATAACTGAAATTGAAGAAGAATTAATAGCAGATGAGGAGCTTTTTGGTGGAGGTCTTCACCAATCCATACAGGGTGCTTATTTAAATGTCCATGTTGATTATAACATTCACCCCAAATCAAAATATCACCGCAGGTTAAATGTTTTAGTCTACATGAATAAAGATTGGAAAGATAGCTACGAGGGTCATTTGGAACTTTGGGATTTACAAAATGGCGAAAAAAAATTATTGGGCAAATACGCCCCTACATTTAATCGTTGTGTCATTTTTGAAACCAATGAGATTTCATATCATGGTCACCCGAAGCCCCTCCAAACGCCGGCGGATGTCAATAGAAAATCAATTGCCACCTATTATTATACTCAAAACAGACCAGCTCACGAAATTGCGTCGGATCACAATACCATTTATGTAAACACAGAAGGAGCTTCAGGACAGGTGAAAAGATTCTTTTCCGGAATTAAAGCATTTATCGAAAGATTGGGTAAAAAATGATGGAATGAAAAAAATTCTACTCATTTCAATTGCATTTCCACCCAAATCAGACCCGGAATCTATTCAGGTGGGAAGATACTGCAAGGCTTTACTCAAAGAAAAATGGGAAATTGATGTTATCACATCCGCTCTTCCTACACTGTATATGGAAGAAGATCCGGATTTATCATGCTACGCCAATGGAATCAACCGTTTACATCAGGTAACTCTCTTCGAAAACAGATATATCAACTTCCTTTTACGTAAAATAAATCCAACCTGCCTACAATATCCTGACTCTAAATACAGCTTTCAGTTTTTGGGTCCAAAAGTAGCCAAACCCGATTTAATTTATTCCAGATCATATCCTCTAAGCTCTACACTCCTGGCCCTCAAATACAAAATAAAATGGCCGGATATTCCTTGGGTCTTACATCTAAGTGATCCCTGGGTTACGCAATATGAGGGAGAAACGCCAGCTACCCAATTTAGAAATAACTCTAAAAGATGGAATCAAAAAAAAGAAGCTCTATGCTTCCGTTGGGCTGATAAAATCAGCTTTACCTCTGATAAAACAATTGATTTATATAGATCATATTATCCGGAATATGCTCATAAATTCATATTAAGTACCAACGTATTCGACGAAGAAAGAGTTTTCAAAGGTCCTGTAGATTTTAAAGAAAAAATAAGGGTAATATATACCGGTGGATTTGGTGAAAAGCGAAACCCTGATATCTTTCTAGAGCCTTTGATACAATTTAAACTCAATCATTCAGTGATCTTTAATCAGTTTGAATTTATTTTCTCAGGCCCTATGACCCAGGAAAATAAGTCTAAATTTGAGAAATATAAACAGATCCCCAACCTCAAGCATTTGGGTATGATTCCTTACAACGAAATGCTGGAACTGCAAAAAACAGCACATGTGCTTCTGAATATAGATACGGATATAAAAGATCCCAAACAGTCAGTTTTTTTTCCATCCAAGCTTTTGGAATATTTTGCTGCCAATAGAAGAGTACTCACCATAAGTAATGAACATGCCCTGACCTGGGATGTCGTTCAGGAAAATGGAGGCGACTGCATTTCCTTCTCTGAAACTGAAAAATTGTCTACCTTTTTAGAATTGTACTACAATGAATTTTTGAACCAGAACCATGATTTTTTTCAACCTTTAGCGGCTCAGACAAAATACTCGGCAGGCAGAAATGCAGCCAGTCTAAGTTCTATTTTTCTTTCCCTGATTTCACCCAACAAAGACTAATTTACCTTTCTTTGCTTTTTTAATCTCGCTATCCATTGTAAGCTGGGCTTCTCAATACATAAATAGCTCAAATAGGATACAACTAATACAATTGGAATGGATAACCAATACCATCTCTCATAAAAAATGGATTGACCGCTCCATTCATACAAAAAGGCATAGATGAGATAGTATACAGGTAAATGTAAAATGTATAAGGTATAACTGATATCCCCTAAAAAGATACCGATTCTGTAAAACAGAGAGGAAGGTATAGGATATTTGAGCAAAACGACTATGGATACCAAGGTAAAAAAGCAGGCAATCACATGACTCCATGGCTTCATCTCTACAATTCCCGAGGCGATAGTGGCAAACAATAAAAGGACTAGTACAAAGTAACCTATGACAGGTGAAAAGTTTACTTTGTCCAAAGTCCTTTTTTCCAGGAAATCATAAAAACTAGCCCCTAAAAAAAAGTAAAATCCATATTCAAATAAAAACTTTAAAAAATCACTGCTAAATTCTAACCCAAATAAAATTTTTATACCAAATAAGATTAAAAAAACAGACAAGGGAAACCACTTGAACCTGATCACAAAAGGAATCATCAGATAAAAAATCCATTCCGGAAGCAAAGACCAGAAAGAAAAGTTACCCGCAATGTAATCTTGATTTTTAATAAAAAATAAACTTAATATACCCGTTTCCGCATTTAATTCTTGAAATGAGGCCGTCATTCTTTGGTTGATGGGAGAAAGAAGACTACCATTGATTAGAGCCGGGCTATATATTGATATGATCATCATAACCAAAATAGAAAAAACAACGGCAAAGAGATAGGGTGGGTAAATCCGAACAAATCTGTTCACGAAAAAATCTTTGAATGTCCATTTATTTTTATCGAAGGAATAGGCGATAAAAAACCCAGATAAGGCAAAAAAGACTATTACAAATTCCTGCGCAGCCGATGAAAATAAATCGAGACCAAAAATCATATAATCAAGAAAATTCCAATTTACTCTCGGATATTTTTCCAGATAAGCTCTTGCTCCAGACCACAACACAACTTTTGAATGACCGAGTGCTACATAAAATGCAGCCAAACCTCTTATGATATGTAATTGCCTGAGATGATTCATGGTATCTAAATATGCGGGGGAATTTTATTTGAAAATTAAATCTAAGAAATTAATTATAAATTAAAAATTGAATTCAATAGAGAGCGTCATTTCAGGTGGCTATTCCTTATATTTGAACAGAAATTTCTTTTATGATAGAAGCCAAGGAAATAGATCAGGAAATTCCACAAAAAGCAGTCGAATTCAGTTTTTGCACCTTGTTAACAAAACCTGAAGAATATCAATCATTACTTCAGTCTTTGGAAGAAAAAGGATTTAACGAATCCAATTCACAATTCATTTACATAGACAATTCAAAGCAAAATAAAGCAGATGCTTACAAGGGGCTCAACCTCATGCGCTCCAAATGTTCTGCCCCCATCATAATATTTATTCATCAGGATATAATTTGCTACGATAATATTGATCAACTACGAATCAAAATAAAAGAATTGGATCAGATGGACCCCAAATGGGCCATTGCAGGAAATGCAGGAGCGAGAGAGCTAAAAAACTATTTTACACGAATGACAGACAGAAATCTTCTTGAAAAAAAAGAAGGTCCTTTTCCTGCACTGGTCTATAGTCTGGACGAAAACTTATTGATTCTCAAATCAGAGCGAGAAATTTATTTTTCAGATGATTTGGAAGGATTTCACTTTTATGGCACAGATATTTGCTTGCAAGCAGCAAAAAAAGGGCATAGTGCCTATGTTATTGATTTTCACGTTCAACACTATGGCTTTGGAGTTTTAACCCCAGATTTTTTCAATAGAAAAAAACAATTTTTAAAAAAATACCTCAAGGAATCCCCAGGTCAATTTATACAAACTACTTGTGTAAGAATGTATGTTGGAGGAGGATTTTTTACCTCTTTCCTTTTCAATCTAAAACCTGTGCTTTTTTTGGTTAAAGAATATCAAAAATGGAGAAATAAACAAGGTTCTAAATAAGTTCAAAGATTGTTTCAAGCCGATTGGAGCGTGAACCTTTTACATAAATATATCCCTGGTGCTGTTCTGCCCATTTTTCAATAGCTTCTTTCAATATATTTTTATCCTGAAACCATTTGGCTTTGGGATGCACAAACTCCAAAACACCAAACTCCTCTCCATATAAAAACAAATCCTGTACCTTTTCAAAATCGATTTTTTCAAGGATTTCAATGTGCTCCGATCTGCTATAATCTCCTAATTCGAGCATTTCACCTAAAACTAATAATTTGGGTTCTGGTTTACTCGACTGAACTGCATCAATTAAGGAAGCCATACTGCTGGGATTGGCATTATAACAATCTAAAAGTACCTGACTACCCTTCCAGCTTATCCATTGGGAGCGAAGAGATTGGGGTTTGTAAAGCGACAGTGCTGAGGCAATTTGTTGATGCGATACGCCAAAATAATTACCGATACAGGCGGCTGCGCAAAGACTATCTTTCCAAAAGGCTCCAAAAAGGGAGGTCTTTATCTGCTCTTTCTGTTCCTCTATTATCAATTCAACTTCTAAAATGGGCTCTTGAATCACATTTACAGCAACTGTATCTCCTTTTTCTCCGTAGAAATATATATCTCTGACCTGCTGGGCACAATCCACTAAAAGGAGATCCGTATGATTCACAAATACCTTTCCGCCCTCTTTTTCGAACCAATCATAGAGTTCCTTATTTGCTTTGATGATATTTTCAAAAGATCCATATTCTCCCATATGATCCTTTCCCGTATTGGTAACCAATCCATAATCTGGTCGCAACAACTCACATAAAAATTTGGTTTCTTCTAAATGATTGGCACCAATTTCCAGAATGGCAATCTCATGCATCTGACCTATTCTCAAAATACTCAAAGGTAGCCCCAAATGATTGTTTAAATTTCCCTCTGTGGCATAGCAATTCATTTTTTGAGAAAGTACAGCTTGGATCAGTTCTTTTGTTGTCGTCTTTCCATTTGATCCAGCAATGGCTAAAATGGGTATACTCAATTGCTTTCTGTGATAAACCGCCAAATCCTGAAGCGCACGCTCGGCATCTTCCACATAAAATACAGGCACATCCTCTGACCATTTCCCCCTCCATTCCGGATGATTCACTACCACACAGGAAGCACCTGATTCAAGTGCTTCCCTGGCAAAATAAGAACCATTGTGAACACCTTCTCTATCTTTTTTCCCAATACCAAAAAAAACCGAACCTGGATTTATCTTTCTGCTATCTGTAATTATTGTTCCGGAAGACAGATAAAATTTATATATTTTTTCTAAGATCATTTGAAGTATGTATTATGTATTTCAATCAATTACAAATGAATTAACTGTTAAAACGATTGAAGAAATCTGTGATTTTTATAACAATCATTCAATTTATTTGTTGATTAATATTAGCTTTGTAAAGTTAGTCATTTAAGACAAGTTATCATTTTAAAATCTTATTTTTGCTATACAAAAAGATACGAACAGGATGGATTACCAGATAAAAGTAATAGGCAAATTTTCTTATATTGAAGAAGGTGAAGGAGAGGTTTTGCTTTTACTGCATGGACTTTTCGGAGCCTTAAGCAATTTTGGCGGAATTATTGAAGGCTTTAAATCCAAATATAAAATCTTAGTTCCTGTACTGCCTATATATGAAGCACCTCTCAGAGAGGTATCAGTAGAATACTTAATGAATTATGCCGTTGAATTCCTGCAAGAAAAAGGATGTACCGTACCTATGCATGTTTTAGGCAACTCATTGGGTGGACACATTGCTTTATTTATAGCTTTAAAAAGACCGGATTTACTCAAAACGCTTATTCGGACCGGGTGTTCAGGTTTGT
>CAZNNX010000034.1:8644-13232 GCA_964574485.1 uncultured Saprospiraceae bacterium
TGGTTAATCTAATTGACCGTCACTGGTTGGTACAACTCAAAAGGTTGTGGATATAAAGGGAAACAATAATCCTTTTAAAGTCAACTAATATAACATGTAATCTCAGTGTTTCTTTTTCTTGATTTAAAATCAAGTGGTGGTATTGAAACCACAAAGTGTAAAAATTTTTACTATAAAACCCCCTACCTCAAGTAAGGGGTTTTTTTATTTGTAATATTTATGTAAAAAGACAAAACTATGAGTATATTCAAAGAAAAACAGAATATACATTCTACGATCCTGATATGGCCGATAAATCACTGGTAGACATGCTCTATGAAATTGTCAACAACAATGAAAAAGCGATGAGAGTAGTTGCTGTAGCACGCTCTGCCATGAGGGACAATGTAGAAAATCAGTTAAACCAGATTCTAGTACCCACTTTATTAGTTTGGGGAAAACAGGATAAAATTACACCACCCTTTGTTGGGGAAGATTTCCATAAAGGAATAAAAAATTCACAATTATTTTATATCAACAGATGTGGGCATGCCCCCATGATGGAAAGACCAGACGAATTCAATAGAATCCTAAAACAATTTTTGAGTAAACATTAGCCATTAAACTGATATCCTATTCCACGAACGGATTCGAAGTACAATGGATTTTTAGGATCATCCTCAAAATATTTTCTAAAGTTTAGTATAAAATTGTCTATTGTACGCGTTGACGGATACACATCATAACCCCAAACTGATTGCAGAATTTGATTTCTGGAAACGATCTGCCCTCTTCTTTCAATTAACAATTTCAAAAGCATAGCTTCTTTCTTTGTGAGTTTGAACTCACCCTCAATACCTTTCGCCTCAAGTGTTTTAAAATTAATTCTTGAACTTCCAAATTCGTAAACTTCCAAGCTATTACTCGTCTTTTTTTGGCTTCTCTTCAAGAATATCTGAACCTTAATCAACACCTCTTCTAAATGAAATGGCTTGGTTATGTAATCATCAGCCCCTTTTTTCAGTCCAAAAATTTTATCCTGTGTACTATCTTTTGCTGTTAAAAAAAGAATAGGCACCTCTGAATCTAATAACCTGATCTGTTCACACAAATGAAATCCATCTACTTCCGGTAACATTACATCCAAAAGAACCAAATCGAAATGCTGTTCAGAAAAAATTTTGTATACCTTAGAACCCTGATCCACAACAACAACTTCATAGCCTTCCAACTCAAGGTTTAACTTTAAAGGTTCACTGATACCTTCCTCATCTTCTGCGAGCAATATTCTATCCATCAATTAAAAATTTCAACTGAAAAATACTTCCTTTCCCCAATTCACTTTTTACATTGATTTCTGCTTTGTGCGCCTCCATAATTTTTTTCACGATATACAAACCCAAACCAGCGCCTTTAAACTTTCTAACATCTTCATTTCCAACTCTGTAAAATTTATCAAAAATTTTACTTTTCTCCATCTCTGAAATACCCGGACCATTATCCTCCACCTCTACAAGTATTTCCTGATTCAGCTTTTTGATTCTTATTTGTACTAATGACTCCTTAGCTGTATATTTTATCGCATTATCAATAATGTTTCTGAATACCATAAATAGCGCTTTCGGATCTGCTTTTGTAAAAAATGACTCCCTCTTGTCATCAAAAACAAGTTTTTGCCCCTCTATAAGTGTAAAGGTTTGAATCACCTCAAACATAAGTTTAGAAAGATCTACACGAACAGATTCAAGCAATAATTTTTCTTCCGCCTTGGCTGCATATAATAAATCCTGAACCAACCCATGTAATCTTTGATTGTCTTGCAGGGCTTTATGAATCAGTCTGTCTCTTTGATTTTTCTCTAAATCTCTTTTTAATAAAGTTTCAAAAGCCAATTGAACTGAGGTTATGGGTGACTTTAACTCATGCGTTATGGAGAGTAAAAAATTTCTCTGTTGCAGGGCTAATCTCAGCTCCTTCCTTCTCATTTGATTTACGCGAATCAGACCAAAAATCAGTAGGGACATAAGTACAAATCCCTCTCCTAAAATCATCCATTGCTGTCGATCAAACTTTTTGTTTAATTTGGAATTTAATCCAATGGAATCTGGATACTGCTGCTGCACAAGTTCTATGGATAATTTTCTGGCTTCTTCGTTTTTAGAATACAGAAGAAATGACCACCAGCAACCGGCAACAAGAATGTATGATAATACAAGATAAAATATGATATCACCTGTTTTTTTCATACATTATCGGGTCAACCCTTCTTGAAGGTAATGCGCACTACTTGTCTGCTATTCGAAGAGGCTCTGTCGTATTTCCTTTGTCTGGCACATTTTTCAGCTAATTTTTTTTGTTCTCCAAAGAAATTGGCATTGGACTGAAACTTTTTAGGGTCAGCCAAATTGGATTCAATCACATCTCCGTTGGCATCAATTAGTATGGAAACATGTGCTACACCCACTTCACTCCAATTAGAGGGAACATTGCAGGTGCTGCAATTGGAAACGCATTTTCTGGTTCCTGCCCCTCCTTCTCCAGGTCCATCCCCTGTTCCTGAACCATTTCCTCTACCGGTTCCTGTGCCCGAACCACCTTTGCCGTTTCCATATGCAGGCGGCAAATTGGGATCTCCATCCTCTGTACCCACTCTCCCATTACCAGTCTGATTGCCATTTCCCTGAAAAGAACCAAAATTCAGCCCTTCTTCAACAGGAGTGTTGTTGGAATTATTCTGGGTATTGTTTTGTGTTGAGGGTTTATCGTTTCGGATTGTAGTGGTCTGAAAGTTATCATCTGTTTCTACCTCTTCAACCAAATCGTTTTTGGGGGTATTGGATTCCTTGGCTACACTTGTAGAGCCAGAACCAGCGATTTCAACATTTCCAAAAGAAGCAGCCACACCTCCTCCTGGTTCAGGAAGTGGATCTAGTTTAGAGAAAAATCGCCAAAAAATTAAAACCAATACCAGCACAGCAAAGATAATAGCACCTATCCATGCCTTTCTTTTATCTTCCTTATTGTCTTGTTCTACTAAAGAAGGATCTTTGTATTGATAACTCAGTTCCATATTTATATTTTTTTAAGTTCAATTTTGTATTTTCAATCGATTGTACTAAGGCAATTAAATCTAAGATTTCATAGGCTTTCACTGTTTCAGGAACATAAAAATCAACTGAAATTATTCCTTCTTTGTCTCCGGATTTTATTATCTGCAATAACTTAGATGCGAATAAATCAAATTGAGTTGTATCCTTGTTTATAATAATTTTGCTTTTATCTACATACAATATTAAAACAGATGAAAACTTCTCTGGGGAATTCAATTTATTTTTAAAATAAAATCCCACTGCAACCAACACAACAAAAAGAATAATAACCAAAAACAAACGCTTTACGGAACCTGAACTCATCCCTGTACCCGAGTGCGACCTCCTGAATTTAATCTCATGCATACGTTAACGAAGTCCAGTGGCCATAATGATTTTCGCCCCATAAGTATTAATGATATCAACTACTGAAACCAAAGTCTGCGCATCCACTTCAGGATGAATTTCCAAAATAACAGTAATCTCTTCCACAGCTCTTCCATCTCTTTGAATCGCCTGACCCAACAAACCTTTCAATGATGGCAGGTCTACTATCAAATTATTAAATTTCATAACTTTATCCTGATCAACCCTAACTTTCATTGGTTCTGGGCTCGATGTATTTGAACTTCTACTTGAATTGGGCAGCATCAAATTAATCGCAGTTGGACTCACCACACTGGATGTAAGCATAAAGAAAATAAGTAGCAAAAAAACAATATCTGTCAAGGAAGACATATTAAATTCAGCACTAACTTTGGTTCTCTTCTTAAATCCCATATTTATTGAATTGGATCGGTTGCTAATATTAATCTGGCCTTATGTTTATTACTAATTGCCATAATTTCGACAATCTTGCCCGTTTTCTCCTCGGCCTCCACATTGAGAACGATTGTTACTTCATCCTTAATACCTTTTTGGATATTTATTGAACGCTCTTCGCCTATTCTGTTGAACAAGGCCTGATCCAATTGTTCCAAACTTACTTCATTTTCCTCAATAAAATACTGACCTTCTTTCGTAATTGACAAGGCAATATTTTGAGGTGAGGGAGTTTTTGAATTAGAAACTGGTCTTTTTAAATTTTTTACATTAGGACTGGCAAGACTCGAAGTCAACATAAAAAAAATCAACAAAAGAAATACAATATCCGTAAGCGAGGATAAATTAAATTCTGCACTGACCTTGGTTCTTTTTTTGAATCCCATAATCTTTTTTTAGGCAGGTTCTTGAAGTAAGTCCATAAACTCAACAGTAGCGGCCTCCATTTTAAATATTACACGATCCATACTGGCAATAAGTGAATTATATCCAATGTAGGCTACAATTCCCACAACCAAACCAAAAGCTGTTGTAATTAGCGCTTGATAAATACCTCCCGCTAATGCTGCCGTTGAAACATCACCGCTTGCCATCGTCATAAATGATAAAATCATACCCGTAACTGTACCCAAAAATCCAGTCATAGGCGCCGCACCTGAAATAGTTGCCAGTAATGATAAACTTTTTTCCAGTTTGTA
>CAZNNX010000034.1:13332-22665 GCA_964574485.1 uncultured Saprospiraceae bacterium
ACACCCATCAAAAACATGATGGCAGTTAATATAACACCAATTGTTCCGCTCGACATTATAACGTCTATCATCGAAAAACTAACCGTTTTTGCTACTTGTGAAGAGTCTGAAGGAGGATTAAATAAAAAAAGTGGATTCATATAAACACTGTTTTGTTGATAAAATGATAAAATGCAAGCCAATTATGACAATGAATACAAACATCATGCGAATTTATAATTTTTTTGAATACTATTTTGAAAATAATGAATAAAACAACTATGATTTACAGCTAACGATTAAAATTATTTTTTATTGGCCGTACTAAGAATTATATTTGACAACCAATTCCGTAAAAACTTGTTTTACTCTCAAAAAAACCATGAATACGCCCGTTGAATTGTTAAAAATCAAAATAGCAGACCTTCGATCTTCTCTTACCTCACACCCCCTTTATCAGTCCATCTATACCAAAGAAGATCTACAGATTTTTATGAGATATCATGTTTTTGCCGTTTGGGATTTCATGTCCCTCCTTAAGCAATTACAACTAAATCTCACTTGCGTTTCTATACCCTGGAAGCCTGTGGGAAATGCAAAAACCAGATTCCTCATCAATGAGATTGTGGTAGGAGAAGAATCTGACCTGGATCAGAATGGAAACAGAACAAGCCATTTTGAACTTTACCTGGAAGCCATGAAGGAGGCATCTGCTCCGACAAATGATATTTTGAACTTCATTGAAGATTTTAACCAATTGTCAGATCTACCCTTGCTGATAGAAAAATACAAACTAAATAAAGCAGTGGCAGATTTTATCAGTTTCACCTTTGATGCAATCAAAGAAAATAAAGTCCATATTCTGGCCTCCATATTCACTTTCGGAAGAGAGGATCTGATACCCGATATGTTTTTAGGATTGGTACAGGATCTCAACCAAAAATATTCTGGAAAATTTAATACCTTTATTTATTATCTCCAAAGGCATATAGATATAGATGGTGACCATCATAGTCATTTAGCCCTGGAAATGGTAGATGAATTATGCGCTGACGACGCAGGCAAATGGGGTGAAGCTAAGGAGTTTGCTTATAGGTCATTGGTATTAAGAAAACAATTATGGGATGCCGTCTATGAAGAAATTCATTCCCAAACTTACGCTTAACAGAAAAAGAAATCAGTACAAATGAAACGCATATCTTACCTCCTTCTTTTTTGGCATTGTTGTGTTTATACAAGCCTTCATGCACAAGAAACATTTCCACAATCAGCCGTGAGCAACCCTCTCAGCACTTGCTACTGCTTATTGAACGTTAATTTGCAGAAGGACCCCACTACACTGATTCCATCCTGTACTTTAGTGGTAAAAAATGGTAAAATTTTTGACTATGGCCAAAAACTAACCCTGCCTCAGGGCTGTATTTCTATTCCTGCCACTGGCAAATATGTCTACCCTTCTTTCATAGAAATGTATAGTGATTACGGCATCTCAAAGTCGGAAAAAAAATCAGCTTCCAAAGACAATGATCCCCAAAATTATTCAGGTACAGATGGTGCGTTTGCCTGGAATGAAGCACTAAAGCCAGAATTTGATGCAGTCCAACAATTTGTAGTGGATGGCAAAAAGGCTGAAGATTTACGTAAATTTGGATTTGGTGCGAGCCTCTCTCATCGTTTTGATGGTATTTGCAGAGGATCAGGAGCTGTAGTTCTTCTAGGCGACCTAAATGACCATGAAATGATACTCAAAGAGAAAGCTGCGGCCTTTTATTCTTTTTCAAAAGGTAGCTCCTCACAAGAATATCCTTCTTCCCTCATGGGAGCCATTGCTTTGTTAAGGCAAAGTTTTTATGACGCCAATTGGTATAAAAATCAAAATCCGGTCAAAGAAGTTAATCTTTCCTTGAATGCACTTAATCAACTACAATCCTTACCTCAAATTTTTGAAGCCAATCACAGATTGAATATTTTAAGAGCAGACAAACTTGGAGATGAATTTAATAAACAAATCATTATAAAAGGTTCAGGAGATGAATACCGCCGTATTGAAGAAATAAAAAACACAAAAGCAACTTTGATAATCCCCGTCAACTTTCCTGACCCCTATGAAGTTGCTGATCCTTTTCAAGTAGATCAGATCAAATTAAGTGATTTACTTCACTGGGAATTGGCAGCATCCAACCCAAACTCATTATTTCAGGCACAAATCAAATTTTGCTTGACAGCGCAGGGAATCAAAACTAGTGCCGATTTTTTTAGTCAGCTAAGAAAAGTGTATCAAAGAGGTTTACCCGAATCTGAAATACTCCATGCCCTTACTACTTTACCTGCAAGTTTATTAGGGATTGAAAATCAGGTTGGCAAAATTGAAAAAAACTATCTTGCCAACTTTTTTATTACCAACGGTCCTTTTCTATCAGAGAAATCTGCCATGATAAGTCATTGGATCAAAGGCAAACCATACCAATTGCAAGAACTTACACAATTGGATCCCAGAGGCACCTATGAAATCAACCTGAACAACAATACCTATGCTTTAGAAATCAAAGGTCCATTGGATGCACTTGAATCATCTATAAAGCTATCATCTAAGGATTCGGCCAAGTCAGAAAAAGTTAAAATGAACTATGACCCAACTTCAATCGGCCTTTCTTTTCAAAATCCTACCGATACAAGTTCTAAATCGAAAGGGTCTTGGAGATTAAACGCAGCCTGGACATCGAAGGGATTTCAAGGACTTTTTGTCAATCACAATAATATTACCAATGACTTTGAGGCTGTTAAAACAAATTATACAGATAGCAGTAAATTTGATCTCCCCAAATTAGATACAACTATTTTAGCTGAAGTTCGATATCCTTTTTCAGCCTACGGATATACTGATTCCAAAAAGCCTAAAGCTGAGACTGTATTATTCAAAAACGCAACCATATGGACCTGCGAAAAGGAAGGAAAAATTGAAAATATGGATTTGTTGATCCAAAATGGCAAGATTCTGAAACTTGGGAAAAATTTACCTAACGCAAACCAATACAAAGTAATTGACGCAACTGGCAAGCATATCACTCCCGGAATTATTGACGAGCACTCTCATATAGCTATTCAAAATGGCGTAAACGAGGGAACTCAAGCCAGCACGGCTGAGGTTAGAATCAGCGACGTAACCTACTCTGAAGATATTAACATTTACCGTCAATTGGCTGGGGGCGTAACGCTTGTGCAAAGTTTACATGGTTCTGCCAATCCTATTGGTGGCCAGTCTGCGATAATTAAATTGAGATGGGGGAAATCGCCAGAAGAAATGCAGGTAAAGGGAGCAAAAGGATTTATCAAATTTGCTTTGGGAGAAAATGTAAAGCAAAGCAATTGGGGAGAGAAGTACAACCAGAGATTTCCCCAAACCAGAATGGGTGTTGAACAGGTTTATGAAGATCTTTTCACACAGGCTAAAGAGTACGAGGTGCAAATGAAAAAAGATAGTATTCAAACAAGAAAAAATCTTGAATTGGATGCCTTATTAGAGATTTTACGAGGTAAAAGATTTATTTCTTGTCATTCCTATGTACAAAGTGAAATTACAATGTTGATGCGAGTTGCTGAAAAACATGGTTTTAAGGTAAACACCTTTACGCACATTTTGGAAGGATACAAAGTAGCAGATAAAATGAAGGCACATGGCGCCGGTGCTTCTTCCTTCTCCGATTGGTGGGCCTACAAGTACGAAGTGATGGATGCTATTCCATACAATGCAAAGATTATGAATGATATGGGCATTGTTACTGCCCTTAATTCGGATGATGCTGAAATGGGGAGAAGATTAAATCAAGAAGCCGCAAAAGGTGTAAAATATGGAAATATGTCTGAAGAAGATGCACTGAAAATGGTAACGCTCAATCCTGCAAAATTATTAAAATTAGACGAACAGCTTGGTAGCATCAAACAGGGTAAGGACGCTGACATTGTTTTGTGGAGTGAACACCCGCTTTCCATATTCAGCAAAGCTGAACAGACTTATGTAGACGGCATTTGTTATTACGACAGAAAAGAAGATGCTGCCAAAAGAGAAGAAATAGCCAAAGAAAGAAATAGAATAATCCTTAAAATGATTCAAGCTAAGGCAAATGGTTCTAAAACACAAAGTCCCAGCCCTGCTTTCAATCATTATTATCATTGTACCGACATCCATTTAAACGAATTAAAAGGGATCAACTGGAAAGTAGACTAATATGAAAAAGACACTATATTTATTGATCTGTATTGCCCAGATTTCTCTTGGGCAGGATTTACTGGTTAAAAATGCAGAGATCCACTGTGGAAACGGACAAGTCATTTCCAAGGGATTTCTTTGGGTAAAATCAGGGAAAATAGAATCGATAGGATCGATGGATCAAATGCCCAATGTCAGTGCAACCCAGACTATTGACGCCTCAGGTAAAATGATGTATCCGGGATTAATAGCAATGAATACTGGATTGGGTCTGATTGAAATTGAAGCAGTACGTGCCACTGCAGATTTCAGAGAGGTAGGTTATTTTAACCCCAATATCAGATCTCTCATCGCCTATAACACGGATTCAGAAATTATTCCTACGGTCAAAAGCAACGGAATTTTATATGCTCAAATCACACCTCAAGGCGGAAGAATCTCCGGTCAGTCCAGTGTGGTCAGATTAGCAGCAGATAACTGGGAAGATGCACAGGTAAAGGCAGACAATGGCATTCATCTGAATTGGCCGAATAGATACCAAAGGAGTTATTGGTGGTCAGATAACTCAGAATCAGGACAAAATAAAAATTATCACCGAGACCTCGAGGGATTACAACTCTTTATGGAGGGTTCTCTGAGTTATTACCAAACAAAGGAGAAAACACAGATAAATCAGAGGTTTGAAGCAATGAAAGGGCTTTTCGACCAATCAAAACAGCTTTATATTCATACGGATGAGGCGAAATCAATAATGGAGGCATTTGAATTTTTCAAAAAATACAATATCAAACCTGTTTTCGTAGGCGCAGCTGAAGCGGGAAAAATTATTAGCTATATCAAAGAAAATAAAATTCAATTGATTCTGATCAATGTGCAATCGCTACCCAACCAAGATGATGACGATATAGATTTGCCATTTAAATTACCTTCCCTTTTGCATTCCCAGGGTATTTCTTTTGCATTAAGCGTAGAAGGAAGCTGGCAGCAGAGAAATCTGATGTTTCATGCGGGTCAGGCCGTTTCATTTGGATTGGATAAAGAAGCAGCTATTTCTGCCATCACCTTATTCCCTGCTCAAATCTTAGGAATTGATAAAGAAGTGGGCAGTTTGGAAAAAGGTAAAAAAGCAAGTTTTATTTTGAGTAAGGGTGACATATTGGATATGAGAACCTCTCAGGTGGAAGAGGCATTTATAGATGGCAAGCCTATTGACTTGAATGACAAGCAGAAAGATTTGTACAAAAAATACAAAGAAAAATTCCAGTTGAAAAATTAAGCAAAAGAATTTGCTTTTCATCCAGTTTATTCTATCTTTGCATCCGCTTGACCTACAAGCTATTTCTAATTTATTTATTCACTAACTTTTAATTCGTAATGAAACAATACGAGTGCACGTTCATCATCGAACCCGTTCTGTCAGGTGATGAAATCAAACAGACAGCCAGCATGTACGTAGATTATCTTAAATCTAATGCTTGTGAAATCGTACATGTTGAAGATTGGGGCATACGCCAATTGGCTTACCCAATGAACAAAAGAAATTCTGGTGCTTATTACACCATCGAATTCAAAACAGCATCGGCTGAAATTATTGCAAGTTTGGAATTGGCTTTCCGTAGAGATGAGCGTATCATCAGGTACCTTACTATCTTGTTAGACAAGCATGGTGTAAAGTACAACCAAGACAAAAGAGCTGGTCTTATCGGTAAAAGAAAAGAAAAAGCTGAGGCAAAACCAAGCGAAAACAATTAATTCAGTTATTCATTCACAAATTAAATCCACTTGTTATGGCAAGTAAAGAAGATATAAAATTCCTTAGCAATCCAAAAATTGGTCAAAAACGCAAAAAATATTGTCGTTTCCGTCGTTTTGGAATCAAACATATTGATTACAAAGATGTTGATTTCTTAATGAACTTCATCAACGAGCAAGGTAAATTATTGCCTAGAAGAATCACAGGTAATTCATTAAAATACCAACGTAAAGTAGCTACTGCTGTAAAAAGAGCTCGTTACATTGGCTTATTGCCTTTCTTGGCTGACCAAATGAAATAATTTTTTGACCCTAAATGTACCATCAAAATGGAAATCATATTATTAAAAGACGTTGAAAATTTGGGTTACTCAAGTACTATCGTTACTGTGAAGCCCGGTTATGCAAGAAATTTCCTTATTCCTCAGGGTATGGCAATTGTTGCAAATAAAAAAAACAGAGAAGCATTAACAGTTCAGATCAAAGCCCAGGAAGAAAGACTTCGTGGCATGATGGAGCAGGCTAATGCAATGACTGAAAAATTAGAAGCAGCTCAATTGAAAATTGCAGCTAAAGCTGGCACGAGTGGAAAAATCTTCGGATCAGTTACTTATGTTCAGGTTGCCAATTTACTAAGAGACCAATTTGGTCTTGAGCTTGACAAGAAAAAAATCAGAATGCCCGAAGAAATTAAAATGTTGGGCAAATACACTTGTGAAGTTATCTTAATGAAAGAAGTTAAACCAGCTAAGGTAAATTTTGAAGTTTATAACGACGACTTACAGTCAGTAGCTGACGATAATGCTGAGTAAATTAGCTTTTATCCAATGAATTACATTTTCAAAGCCATCAATTTGATGGCTTTTTTATTTTTCCATAAGCTTGTCAAATACCTCTTTCCATCCATCCCAACCATGAAGAGATCCAAAACTACTGTTATGCCATATAACAATGAAAGGATAACCTTTGCTTTTAGCTGCTTCCTTCATCTCAGTTGCAAGCCTGATCGCATCTTGCGAACTTAGTTTCAAATAATTTTTGAGCGTGACATCCATCAGCGCGAAAGGTCGAATTTTTAATGCAGTTTGTTCGTTTTTTTTCAAATCAAACCAATAAAATGTACCGGCAAAAGAAGCCCTGAATCCAGGCTGATCAGGATAGCCCATACTATACTCCTCCTCCACTCCAATTTCTAACAAATTCTGATAAGTGTCCGGCAATCTGAATTTTAAAAAATGCTGCCTTGACATGGATACAGGAATATGAATCAAAGACTCCAAAACTATTTTTTCTTTCTTCAATTTATCTACAGATAAATGTGAACCATAGGAAGGATGTAAACCTACTTTGAAATGTTCAACTACTGATTGAATCAGTTTTTGAAACTTGGTAGATGCTATCGGATGATTTTTGTCAAACTTGCCAAATGAACCCAAAAGCCAAAAAATAAGTATTTCCTTATGATTTTTCTTCAATTCAAGAATTAGTTCGTAGGTATCAAAAGGATCTCTTCTACGGCCTGATAAAACTAAAATCTGTTCTTTTACTAACTCAAACCGACACAACAACATATTTTTAATAAAAGTGGCAGTATTTCTCAAAAATCCTTTATGCTGATAAGCCCATGCTATATCTATATCAAAACTCGGAACTAAAGCATATGAACTTTGATTGGCTAGTTGTAGTTGAGGAAAAACAAGATTCAACTTTTCCGTAAATGCAGATAACCATTCATGTATCAAAGATCTATGCAAAAAACCATTCTTAAATGCTAGACTATCTTCCGCTGGAAATCGACCATGAAAATCAGAAGTAGTGCTTGTATATTCTTCATATCTTGAAAGAAGAAAAAAAGAAGCTGCCAAAATATCAAAATAAAAAAAAGAATCTGTATTTGTCTTCCAAAAATATGGCATAGATTCTTGATTTTGAACTATTTCTATATTTTTTTCAAGCAGGCTTTCTTCAGTAAGAATGGCATCTACCATTTCCAATTGTGGTATCCCTTCCAAGGTAAGACCATAACTAAAACATGGACCATTGAGAGGAAAATTCATCCACTCAACTGCCAAAATAAGCTTATAATGACAAGATAATTGCTCTACAAAGATAAAATCCAGTATGTATTTTAAACGATTACTAGATTCAGGAACAACAATATATATGGATTTATAATCAACCAAAGTGTAAAAACGATTCTTGCATGTTACAAATTTATGGGTTTTCTTTATATTTACAGCCAAAATAAATCCTTTCATAAAAAATCAATAAATCCATGGCAACAACATCTGATATTAAAAAGGGCATGTGCATCGAAATGAATAGTGATACATTTATCATTATTGAATTCCAGCACGTTAAACCAGGAAAAGGGAATGCCTTTGTCAGAACAAGAATCAAAAGTTTAACAACAGGCAAGGTACTGGATCATACATTCTCAGCTGGGCATAAAGTAGATGATGTTCGCATTGAAAGAAGACAATATCAATTTTTGTACGAACAAGAAGAGAGACTACACTTTATGAATCAAGACACCTATGAACAAATCGACATTTCCAAAGATATGTTAGAAGGTGTTGATCTTTTAAAAGAAGGTGAAATATGCGATGTTATATTCCATGCTATTAAGGAAGTTCCTCTCGCAGTTATGATGCCGCAACATGTACAATTGAAAGTTATGTATATCGAACCCGGTTTGAAGGGAGATACTGCTACCAATACCTTAACACCTGCTGAACTTGAAACAGGGGCAACAATCAAAGTACCTTTATTTATTAAACAGGGAGATATCATTCGTATCAATACTGAGTCAAGAGAGTATATGGATCGCGTAAAAAACTAAATTGAAAAATTATTCATATTATCAAAGCATAATATTACTTTTGAATCCTATCAAAAACAAACTTTTATGAAATTTGAACAAATCAAGGAATTAATAGAACTATTGAACAATTCAAATATTGGGGAATTCAAATTTGAAACACCAGAATTAAATTTGAGTATCAGAACCAAAGATTATTTCAAAACAAAAGAAGTGATGGTTCAGTCTGCAGTTGCAGCTCAACCTATGTCCTATATGCCGGCCCCACTTAGCAATACCCCTGAAAATACGGTTGCTGCTAATGAAAATAAAGAACAAAAGCCAAACGCTTCAACGGGTGAGAATAGCATTCCGCAAGTAAAACTTCTTGAAGTAAAATCTCCTATGGTAGGAACTTTTTACCGCTCTTCCTCCCCAGACAAACCAGCTTTTGTTAAAGTTGGCGACACGATTACAGCTGATACAACAGTTTGCCTGATAGAAGCAATGAAACTTTTCAATGATGTAAAAGCTGAAATTAGTGGTAAAATTGTTAAAGTGATGGTAGAAGATGCCTCACCTGTTGAATATGAAC
>CAZNNX010000035.1:0-22574 GCA_964574485.1 uncultured Saprospiraceae bacterium
TATTATCAGTTGCAAGTTGGATGTACTGCTGTATCAGATGTACAAGGCAGTCCCTTTCAATTTTTAAATGTCTATGCTGATTCAGCGGGCAACCCCTTTCAACTAAAGAATGTACAATTGTTATTACACGATTTTCAATTGATTGATAGTAATGGTATTTCATATCCCATTCAGGATAGTATTTTGTTGGAAAGTCAAAATCAGTCTGTTTGGTTTGTAAACGATTTTCAGATTTACAAACCGTCAACCTTGAATGTAATTCCAGGGCCATTTACTCGTATTGGGAATTATAAACAAATACAGTTTTCTCTGGGGCTCAATAATTTGGCTCAATCGATCAATCCAAATTCTGTAGTTTCAAATAACCACCCGCTGCACACAAACAGCGAAATGTATTTTGATTCAAAATATTTGAGCAGCTGGTTTGAAGTATATTTGCCAAACAATCAAACGACTAAAATTTTTAGAACAAATCAATCCTATACCTTTGTTTTACCTGTTTCTCTGGAAGTAAAAGAAGGACAGAACAATAGTCTAAGCCTTTCAATTGACTTATATGAAGTATTAAAGGATATTGATTTTTCAAATAATGATTCCTTACAGATCGTACAAAAAATGAATATTAAATTGCCTTATGCTTTCCGTACTAACTAAATTTTTATTCTTTTCTTTTTGTTTTTTTTTATTCTCTTGTAAAGAGTCAAAACCCAACGATAAACTAATTGAATGGTCGGGCCAGGCGATGGGAAGTACTTTTAAAATTTCTTATAAAGATAGTTTATCAAGGAATTTATCCAAGGAGGTAGATAGCCTATTGCTTATCTTTGATAAAGAACTTTCTACCTACAGGGAAGATTCTCGTATTGTCAAATTAAATCAATCAGATTCCTGCATTTTTGTTTCAAATCAGGAGCCAGCATTTCTCATTGACTTATTGGAGAAATCCATTCAGATACATAAAATGAGTCAGGGTTATTTTAATCCTACACTCATGCCATTGATCGAATATTGGGGTTTTGGATCAAAGAACAAGGAAATGGTGAAAGAGCCCAATCAAAAAACGATTGACAGTCTATTACAATTTTGTAAGATGAATGAAATCTCAGTAACTGAGTCAGAAAATGGTAAATTGATTTGTAAAAAAAATAAAAAAATACAATTGGTGTTCAATGCAATTGCACCAGGTTATGCAGCTGATCTGATTGGATTATTTCTAGAAAAAAAGGGCATTCAAAATTATATGGTTGAAATGGGTGGAGAAATTAGATGCCGGGGTAAGCAGAATAAAAAATACGGATGGATTATAGGAATTAACACACCCCGCGAAGGTGTTGAAAAAGATGATATACAAGTGATTACGGAGTTGAATGAAATGAGCCTGGCTACTTCTGGAAATTATAGAAACTTTAAAACGGATGGGAAGCTAAAATACGCACATACACTGAATCCCTATACAGGATTTCCAGAAAAGAATGAATTACTGAGTGTTTCTATCTTTATGAAAGAATGTGCTGATGCGGATGCAATCGCAACTGCCTGCATGGCAATGGGAAAAGAAAAGGCATGGAAGTTAATTCAAGAGCAGCAGATAGAAGCATATTTAATATATAGTGACAGTGAAGGCAATATGCAAACGCTCATGACAGAAAAATTAAAAAAATGGATCAAAGAATAGGACCTATTAAAACGATTATAACAGATATCGAAGGTACAACAACTTCAATTTCCTTTGTTTTTGATGTGCTGTTTCCATTTTTTTTGGAAAATATGGATAGTCTGAAAGAAAAAGAAAAGGATCCGCTTGTGATTTCAGCCTTTGAACAGGTTATTCAAACAGTATGGGAAGAAGAAACTAAAAAATTGGAACCTGCCGAGGTTTACAGCTACCTGTATTTGTGGTGTAAATCGGATCGAAAGCACCCTGCATTGAAAACCCTGCAAGGTATCGTCTGGTCTTCGGCTTATGAAAATGGTTTGATTCAAGGGGATGTGTATCCTGATGTCTCTCCTAATCTAGCCTTGTGGCAAGATCAAAAAATCAGATTGGCCGTTTATTCATCCGGTTCTGTAACAGCACAAAAATTATTATTTGGGTTTTCAAAAGACGGGAACTTAAATCCTTTTTTTGATTTTAATTTTGATACGGCCATCGGTCATAAAAGACAGGCAGATTCTTATCAACAGATATTAAATCAAATGCATGCAGAAGCTGCGGAAACTCTTTTTCTCTCTGATATTGAAGAAGAACTAGATGCTGCTAAGCAGGTGGGAATACATACGATTAAATTAATAAGGCCTGGAACAAAAGCAGAGAGTAAACATCAGATGGCAAAAGATTTTTTTGAAGTAGACAGATTAATACATACATGAATAGAATTCCATTTCCCCAGCCATTAAGAACAATTTGGCTCGATGAAAATCAAAGGCTTTTTGTCATTGATCAGACCAGATTACCTCATGAGGAATCTGTTGTAGAGCTCAGAACCCTGGAAGATGTATACCAGGTTATTGTACAGATGATTGTCAGAGGCGCACCACTGATTGGGGTTACTGCTGCTTATGGAATGTGGTTTGCCGCCAGGGAAGCTAATGAAGTTGATCCTCAAAAAGATCTTCTTTTAGCTTGCCATAAATTGAAGGATTCCAGGCCAACAGCAGTGAATTTATTTATTTGCTTGGACCGGGTTATGGAAGCCATTCAAACCTGTACCAACAAAGAGGAATATATTCAGACTACATTACAAATAGCAAATCAACTTGTTGAAGAGGATATTGAAATTTGCTATCAAATTGGTAGAGCTGGTTTACCCTTGATTGAAACAATAAGTAAGCAGAAAGGAGGTCAAACGGTACATATATTGACCCATTGCAATGCCGGAATGATGGGCTGTATCCAATGGGGTACCATAAGTTCACCCATCTACCAGGCTTTGGATAAAGGAATTGATCTGCATGTTTGGGTTGATGAAACCAGACCAAGAAATCAAGGAGCCAATCTGACTGCCTGGGAACTGGAAAGACATAAGGTTCCCCATACATTAATAGTAGATAACACAGGTGGACACCTCATGCAGCATAAAATGGTTGATTTGGTGCTCGTGGGAACAGACCGAACCACTAGAAAAGGAGATGTGGCCAATAAGATTGGAACCTATTTAAAAGCATTGGCAGCAAAAGATAATCAGATTCCTTTTTATGTTGCTCTTCCCTCCACTACAATTGATTGGAATATTTATGATGGAATACATGAAATTCCCATAGAAGAGAGAAATCCAGATGAAGTTAAGTTTGTTTATGGATTGAATTCAAATCATCAATTCGATAAGGTAAGGATTTGCCCGGAAAACACAGGAGCAAAAAATTATGGTTTTGATGTGACCCCGGCAAGACTCGTAACAGGCCTCATTACGGAAAGAGGAATCTGCAAAGCAGAAGAGTCCGATATGCTTAGATTATTTCCAGAAATGACAAAGTAAATGATGAAGAGCAAAGGATACAAACAGCTTTTGAAACTGCTTTGGCCTTTAGCCCTGGTCTATGCTTCTTTTGTAGAAATTTATAAGCTATTATACAAATGGGGCTACTTTCAATCAAAAAGATTTGAAGTGGCCACCATCGTAGTGGGAAATTTAAGTACAGGGGGGACTGGGAAAACTCCACATGTGGAATATATAGTTCAACATTTAGGACATTATCATAATCTGGCTGTCTTGAGTAGGGGCTATGGCAGAAAGTCGAAGGGTTTTTTACAAATAAATTGGGAAGATTCCGCCGAATTATCCGGAGATGAACCCTTGCAAATGGCAAAAAAATTTCCTGATATTCCATTCTATGTATCTGAAAACAGATGTAAAGGTTTAGAACAAATCATTAGAATTAATCCACATACACAACTGGTTATTCTGGATGATGCTATGCAACACTTTCAGCTGAGGGCAGACTTTTATATTCTTTTAACTACCTATCAACAACCTTTTTTTTCTGATTTGCCTCTTCCTGCCGGGAATTTAAGAGAATTTGCATTTAATAGTGAAAGAGCTCAAATTATAGTGGTAACCAAATGTCCTGAGACAATCGATCAAGAAGATGCAAAACAATGGATCAGGAAGATTCAACCTAGAAAAGGACAAAGAGTATTTTTTTCTACGATGATTTATGGGAATCCTTATAACCAGGCTGGAGACTACATCGATAAAGAGCAACTAGGAAACAAACAAGTACTTTTGGTCAGTGGCATTGCTGAAGATAAAGTGCTTAACGATTACTTGAAATCTAAAGTAGCTTTTTTGGAACATCTCTCTTGGAAGGACCATCAGCATTATGATAAAAATAAAATAGACCTGATTGAAAATAGTTGGAATAAATTCAAGGAAAATAATTCCCATCCGATTTTGTTGACAACAGAAAAAGACGCTGTAAAATGGCAAAACAGCAATTTGGAATATTTTATTTTACCCATTCATGTTGACATTTGTTTTAACGAAGCCTCTTCCTTTCAGAGAGCATTAATTGAGGTTATGTATCAAAAAAAAGGGTACCCATCCAGTATTTTATGAATCAAAAGAAAACTTATTACAGCCTGGGGTTGATGTCGGGGAGTTCTTTGGATGGTCTTGATATTGCCTGGAGTAAAATGACCTGGGAGTTGGATCGTATCAGTGATTGGGAGTTGTTGTCTGCTGAAACCCTTCCCTACAGTCAGATGTGGAGAGAACGGCTGGAATCTTTACCCACGCAATCGGCTGAAATATACGCCAAAACCGATGTTTATTTTTCATATTATATGGCAGAACTGGTTCAGACCTTTATGAAAAAAAATGGTGGTAATCAGATCGGTTTTGTGTCATCTCATGGACATACTGTGTTTCATGATCCAGACAAGCGATTCACCTCACAGATAGGCAACGGAGGTTCTTTAGCCGCCATATTAGAACAAACGGTTATTTCTGACTTTAGGGTGCAGGATTTGGCTCATTCAGGGGAAGGGGCACCTTTAGCCATTGCTGCAGACAAGTATCTATTCGACGGGTTTGATTTTTTTGTCAATATAGGAGGCATTGCCAATATCTCTTATTTGAACCCGAAATCGATGATTGCCTTTGATTTTGCTGCTGCGAATCAACCGCTTAATCGAATCGCACAGGAGATGGGCCTGGAATACGATGATCGGGGAATAATAGCATCTCAGGGAAATTTATTACCTGAATTATTTGAAAAATTATCCTACCTGGATTTTCATCAGAAAAAATATCCCAAATCCATGTCTAATCAATGGATTCAAAAGGTTTTTTCACCTATACTTTTGGAACACAATGCGAGTCAACCCGATAAGTTGCATACCCTAGTACATTATATTGCCGAGCAATTGGCAAGAGCACTAGAACAAATAAAGGAAAGTGTTAGGATTCTGCCCCTTAGTCCAAAGATTTTATTTTCAGGTGGCGGAGTTCATCATAACTTTTTGATGGAGGTCATAAAAGAAAAGTTAAAGAATCAATATGAAACCGTAATTCCTGATAAAGAAATCATTAATTTTAAGGAGGCTTTATTGATGTCGGTTTTAGGAATTCTTAGATGGGAAGAGCAAGTGAATGCATTTTCCTCAGTAACGGGAGCTAAAAAGTCGTCTTGTAACGGAGCTATATATTTTGCAAAATGAGTTTTATTTATATTTTTTTGGGCGGAGGAATTGGTTCTCTGGTAAGATTTATGATTGGGAATTTAATTCCGTATCATAATGGATTCCCCTGGGCAACATTTGTTAGCAATTTGTTGGCTTGTTTTTTATTTGGCTTCATATATGCCCAATTAGAGAGAATCGATACGGTACAAGTGGCAAAAGAATTGAAATGGCTTTTATTAGTTGGTTTCTGTGGTGGGTTCAGTACATTTTCAACCTTTTCCTTTGAGACGATACAACTCATAAAATCTGGTCAAATTCTTGCAGCATTAGCCTATATTTTTCTTTCGACCAGTATGGCAGTACTATTTTTATTCTGGGGCTTACAATGGAGGTAAAATGGGGATAGAAAATTCAAAACAACCCAATACGCAAGCATATGTTGATGCGATAAGATCTGGAGACAGAGTGCTTTTAAGCAGAGCCATCACATTGGTTGAGAGTCAATTGGAAAAACATCAAAAACAAGCTGAGGAAATACTTGAAAATTGCATGCCATTCAGCGGAAATTCTTTTCGAATGGCCATCACGGGAACTCCAGGTGTAGGGAAAAGTAGTTTGATCGAAAGTTTTACGAAAGTTCTTTTGTCAGAGGGGCACAAGGTAGCAATTCTGGCAATTGATCCCAGTTCACAAAAGACAAAAGGAAGTATATTGGGCGACAAAACCCGGATGCAGGAACTGTCTATGAATGAGAATGTTTATATTCGACCGAGTCCTGCCGGAAATACATTGGGAGGAGTTGCCGCAAAAACACGTGAGGCTATATTTTTGTGTGAAGCCGCAGGATTTGACTTTATCATCATAGAAACAGTTGGGGTGGGTCAGTCTGAAATAACAGTTCATGGCATGGTTGATTTTTTTACGCTTGTTTTGCAACCCAATGCAGGTGATGAATTGCAGGGTATTAAAAGAGGAATTGTTGAAATGGCCGATTTGATTTTGATAAATAAATCCGAAGAACCCCACAGGGAATTGGCTCGAAAATCAGCTCTTTACTATAAAAATGCGCTGCATTACCTGCCGGCAAAGGAAAATAACTGGCAACCAGAGGTTTTGCTTTGCTCGGCCTTGCAATCTACCGGATTACAGGAAATTTACCAATTGACGCAACAATTTAAAGAGCAATCTCTTGATTTTATACAGCAAAACAGATTCAGACAATCGAGCCTTTGGTATCAGAATCAACTACAACTGGCGTTAGAACGTTGGTTTATACAAACAGATGGGGTAGAACAATTTATACAAAAACAGGAACAACTTTTGCTGGAAGGGAAAAGTACAAGTGCAAAATCTTGTAGAGATACCTTAGAATTTTTTAAAAGTCAAATTCAGAATAAATGACCATAGCTGAGGCACAAAAAAAAGTAGATCAATGGATACAGACTATTGGTATTCGGTACTTTAACGAGTTGACCAACACGGCAATTCTCATGGAAGAAGTTGGAGAAGTCGCCCGGTTGATGGCTCGAATTTATGGAGAGCAATCTTTTAAAACCAAAGAGTTAGAATCTAGGGCCTCTCAAGATCTTGCAGAAGAAATGGGTGATGTATTATTTGTGCTGATTTGCTTAGCTAATCAAACAGGTGTTGATTTAGGAAAATCTTTGGAGCAAATTATGGAAAAAAGGACAATCCGAGATCAAAATCGACACAAGGAGAATCAAAAAATTAATAATGAATTAGAATAATTATTTATGAAAATTGCAATTGTGGGTGCTACAGGCTTGGTAGGTACCGAAATGCTGAAAGTATTGGAAGAGCGTAATTTTCCCTTTACAGAATTGATTCCGGTTGCTTCTGAAAAATCAATAGGCAAGGTAATATACTGTAAAGCTAATTCCTTTGTTACTTGCGGATTAGAAGAGGCAATGGATAAAAATCCTGATCTGGCTTTGTTTTCCGCCGGAGGCACCTGTTCTTTGGAATGGGCGCCCAGATTTGCCCAAAAAGGAATTACTGTGATCGACAATTCCTCTGCCTTTCGTATGTATAAGGAAATACCCCTTGTCGTTCCGGAAGTCAACATGTCCGTTGTAAAACCCGAAGATAAAATCATTGCCAATCCCAATTGTTCAACCATTCAAATGGTGGTAGCACTGGATCCAATACACAAAGCCTACGGGTTGAAACAAATTATAGTATCTACTTATCAATCTATTACAGGGACAGGTCAAAAGGCAATTAAACAATATCAGAATGAAATAAGTGGTGAAATGGTAGTTGATCCGGCGTATCCACATCCGATTTTCCAAAACTGTATACCACAATGCGATATTTTTTTAGACAATGGCTATACCAAGGAGGAGATGAAACTGGTAAATGAAACCCAGAAAATAATGAATCTGAATCAGGTAGGAATTACCGCAACGGCTGTTCGCGTTCCAGTCATGGGCGGGCATTCCGAATCTGTACATATACGTTTGGAAAAGGCATTCGAAATCGAAGATATCCGGAATCTGCTTCAGAGGCAAAAAGGAATAATTGTCTTGGATAATCCCGCAGCACATCAATATCCGATGCCATTACAGGTTGCTGGTACAGACCAAGTTTATGTTGGGAGAATCAGGAAGGATGAATCTCAGGAAAATGCATTACATTTATGGATTGTTGCGGATAATCTTAGAAAAGGAGCCGCTACCAATGCTGTTCAAATTGCAGAATTTCTTTTGGAAAAAAAATGGATTGGAAAGAGTTAGTACATATTAATTCAGAAATTGAGTCGCTTCACAATGAATCTGATGATTTGGATCTATTACTCGCATTACTGAACAATGCCATTTTTGTTTTGGATCAAATCCAAAAAAAAGAATTATCGGAACACAAGCCATTAACTGTTCAGGTTATGAGTGATTTGTTGAATACCAATTCAAAGGAGATGTTATGGGCAATGGAAGAACAGGACTTACTTGAAAAACATAAGTGGTTTATAAAGGCCAAAAAAAGAATTTTAGAAGATTTAAAACCCTTGATTTCAATTTTGGAAAATGAAGAAAACTAGATATGTATATAACAAAAATACCCTGCGGTATGAGAAAGTAAAAAGCAAGAAAAATCAACTCCTTTTTCAACTGCTTCTGGTTCTTTTTATTTTGGCATTGATTACGACAGTCATTTATCTCATCAATCAAGAAAGGGCAGATCACTTCAGACAACAAAGACAAGAACTTTTAGAAATGCAAAAGCAGTACAATGAAATGCAGGAGCATTTGGTACTGATGCAAAAAACTTTGGAAAACTTATCTGTCAGAGATTCAGCCATTTATAGACAATTATTGGAATTAAATCCAGAAGAAGGATTTTCAGAAAGAGCCAATACAGAAGAGAGAATTAAAAAATTGTCTGACCAGGCCTTAGTGGGAGAGATCTCTGAAAAAATGTATCAGATGAGGCAGAAGCTGATAAAATTGAGACAGATTCAAACAGAGGTTTTAGCCAGTATTCAAGACAGGGAAAAAATGCTTCGTGATATACCATCCATCAGACCCATTCGTTACGATTCTAAAAAACAGGAGTACATTTCAGGATTTGGATACAGAAAGCACCCTGTATTCAAAATTTTAAAAGTACATGGTGGCATTGATTTTGGGGCTGAGCTGGGAACTGCAGTTTATGCGACAGGAAATGGTAAGGTGCAAAAAACAGAGTATAGGAAAGATGGATATGGGAAATATCTTACAATCGATCATGGGTATCAATTTTTGACCTTATATGCCCAACTATCTGAGATTTTGGTAAAACCCGGACAAACAGTAAAAAAGGGTCAGATCATTGCTCGAGTTGGCGATAGTGGCGGTGTGGCGCCTCATTTGCACTATGAATTATTATATAAGAAAAAGAGAATTAACCCTTTGCCATTTTGCAGAGATGGTATTTCTGCTCTGGATTTTGCCCGTTTTACAGACGCAGCAACGAAACAAAATCAAGCGCTTTCGATACACCCCTAAGCTTGCATTTATTTATAATTCCAATGAATATTATTGCTTACATCGCTAAAGGAACTCAATTATTCCTTTAAATTTGCACTTGATTGTAGATGAAAAAACTAACTTTTATCGTATGAAAACGAAACTTGTTTTGTGGGGTTGGAAAAAATCAGAGCTGGACGAGAAAGCCATCTTTGCATTTGAGTTAAATCCAGTTGTAAACTGTGTGAATATTTGGATTTTTGAAGGTGAAGAAGCCAAAGAGGAACTTTTCGAACAATTAATGCACCAATGGAAAAGGGCGGAGGCTATCGCCTTTCCTGAAAATCATGTGCATATGAATATGGAGCTGACAGCTAGCCCCATTCAATTACCAGAAATGTACAGCCTGGGAGATAAAGATGATATTTTGAAAAGAACCCATAACGAGTGGCTATTTATATTACTGTCCACTAAATTATTCAAAACATATGAAAATGAATTGAATGATTTGCAGGAAACCATTGAAGGGTTAACAAAATATGACAAGAATAAATGGGAGGAATTGAAAGGATTTCAAAATAAAATCACAGCACAAACTCAAGAACAAAATTTGTTTAAAGAACATGCACAGATCCTGAGAACCAGGATGAATGATATTTTTGAAATATTAAAGGAACTTCGAACTAAAGAAAACGAAGCATTCGAATCAGCAACCCAGGAAGCGGCTCAAAAAATAGAGGAATCAATAGTTGAATTGGAAACAGCGTTGGAAGCAGAGAAAGGAGATTGGAATAAGATTTTCAATAAACTTAAAAATATCCAAAACACCCTGAAAACTACAACACTGACTAAACAAGCTCGGAATGATTTTTGGGCTAGGATTGATTCTGGCTTTAAAAAACTAAGAGAAAAGAAAAACAATCATCAGACTGAAAATGCACAAGCCATCGAGACGCGCTTACAAAAGCGGATTGAAGGTCTAAGCGCTGCCATAAAAAAAATGGACGACTCTGTGAAAAGAGATGAAAAAGAACTCGATTTTCAGAATAAAAAAATAAATGGACCCAATCCATCTCAGCTAGAGACCCAGCTCAGGGAGGTAAAAGCTCAAATGGTAATGGATCGAATGGCTTCCAAAAAAGTAAAGTTGGCTGATATGAATAAAACTTTACAGGATCTGGAGTCTCGATTGAAAAGAATAATATCAAAAATGGCAACGGCAGAGGACTTAAAAGCTGCAGAAGCTATGTCTGAAGAGGAAATGAAGTCTGAGGAAATCGATTCTGTGAGCGAAGATTAGTCATGCACTTTTTTGTTTTGCAGAATTTATTTGACATTTTCCACAAGATTGAGAACAGGCAGACTTGTTCTTTACAGAAAAAAATTTTCTGAACAGATACAGACATGCAATCAGAAATAAGAGGATAATAACTAGGTTTTCAATCATACAGTTAAGGATTGATAAGCTAAAAATGCACTGCCATAAGCAAGAATAAACATAAAAATGAGTTGAAAAAAAGGCCAAAACCAAGTATTGGTTTCTTTTCTTACCACGGCAAAGGTACTCATGCATTGCATGGAAAAAACATAAAACAAGAGTAGGGATATCCCTGTGGGAAAATTAAAAACCGGACTTCCGTCTGATCTTGTTTCTTGTCGCATTCTATCGGTTAAGCGTTCAGGAGATTCATCTCCGTCTAAATTGTAAATGGTAGCTAATGTACCAACAAAAACCTCTCTTGCCGCAAATGACGAAATCAAGGCGACTCCAATCTTCCAATCATAGCCAAGTGGTTGTATGATCGGTTCTATGCTTTTGCCCATAACTCCCAAATAACTCTGCTCCAATTTTTCGGCGGCATTGCTTTGTTTATTTTCTTGTTTTTCCTTTTGATATAAATCATCGGGGCTGTAACTTGCCAAAACCCATAAAACGATAGATAATGAAAGAATAATTTTGCCAGCATCCCAAAGAAAAACCTTTGTTTTAAGCCATATTTCAATAACAAGATTTTTCCATTTAGGCCATTGGTAGCCAGGCATATCCATGACAAAAGGCAAGGAATCTTCCTTTTTTATAAAAAATTGAAGTGCCAAAGAACTGAAAGCAGCGGCAAGAATACCCAGCAGGTATAACAAGAATAAAGTCAATCCCTGTAATTGTATGCCATAAACCGGTGTTGAAGGTATGATTAATCCAATGAGAATAATATAAATTGGCAGGCGAGCCGAACAGGAAATAAATGGTGTAACAAGTATGGTAATCAAACGAGATTTTTTATCCTCAATTCCTCTGGTCGCCAAAATAGCAGGTACGGCACAAGCCGATGCCGAAATTAAGGGTACCATGCTTTTACCGTCCAATCCGAGAGCTCGCATCGGTCTGTCCATTAAAAAAACAACCCGCGACATATAGCCGGTTTCCTCCATAAATGAAATAAAGGCAAAGAGAAAAATCATTTGAGGAATGAAAATAACGATACCTCCCAATCCGCCTAAAATACCCTCCACAAACAAGCTGGTTAATTTGCTTTCTGGTAAATGATTTGCTGTCCATTGACATAACAGTAAAAAAGTCTGTTCTATCCATCCCATTGGATAAGATGCGCCGTGAAATAACAACTGAAAAATGATAAATAAAATAGTGGCATAAATAAAATAACCAGCTACAGGATGTAAAATCCAAAGATCTAAAGTCTTGGCTACATCTGTTTTTTTCTTTTCCTTGAAATGAATTATACCTTCTAATGCTTGGTTGATCCATGCAACCCGAGACATTTGATCATGAATCAGGCTGTCAGGTTCGTATTTATTCGAATGCAAGAGATTGATAAATTCATGATCCTTTTCTTGACCCTTTGGGCTGGCTTCATTCATTCTTTCAATCAAAGAGGAGATTCCTTTTGTTTTTCTTGGGTTAACCGAAAAAATTTCTTTTCCCAGGTTTTTCGAAAGTTGAGGGATAGAAATTTCTAGGCCTTGTTTTTGAGCCAAATCCAATCTCGTTATAACTACAATCACAGGTAGAGAGAATTGTTGTATCTGGCTGTACAGCAGTAAACTTCGCTCCAAATGCAAGGCGTCAAGCACAAACAAAATACCAGTACGCTTATCTTGCGCATGCTCCAATAAATATTGAGTTGTCAGCGCTTCATCTGCAGATTGGGAAAATAAATTATATGTTCCGGGCAAATCTAATATTTCAATCCTTTTATTTTGGGAAAGTTCTACTCTGCCCATCTTTTTTTCTACTGTAACCCCAGGAAAGTTGCCAACTTTTTGATTTAAGCCAGTAAGAGCGTTAAACAAAGAAGTTTTGCCAACATTGGGGTTTCCTACCAAAAGAAACTGTAAAAATGAATTATCTTTTTGCACTTTCGGAACAAATTTGGATGAAAAGAGCATCGTCAAATCTTATGGCCCAAGCATTGTTTGTTTTTGAATCCTGTATCAGCAAAGGGCCTTTCATAGGAGCTTTTGTTATAAGTTTGTAAAAGTTTCCCTGGCGTATCCCCAAATCAAAAAGTCGGTTCATCAATGCTACTTGCTCAACTGAATTTAAAATAAAGGTTTCTCCAATGGGACAATCAGCTAAGGTCATTTGTTTATAGTAATTTAGACTAAATCTTATTAACAAAGGTACGTATTTTATGTTTTTATTTTTTACAATTTCTTAAAGATTGATAAAAATCAAATTTTAATATGGGATAAAACTTCATTCCTATTGCTTAATTTTAGTCCCTTAAAAAAGAGATAATAAATGAATTTCAAGTCTATCAATCCTTTGAAAAAGTCAAAATATAATTCAGGTTCTACCCAAGCTGAACGTCTTTTGGAAACGGCAGAGCAAATGGAACTTAAAAACAGATATCAGGAAAAAGATACGGAAGTTTTTGATTTTAGTAGATTTGGTGCAGGAAAGGCACCTTTTATAGGGGGACCTTATCCGGGTATGTATGCCTTACAGACTTGGACCATCAGGCAGTATGCTGGTTTTTCAACTGCGGAGGAAAGCAATGCTTTTTACAGAAGGAATTTGGCAGCAGGTCAAAAGGGTTTATCGGTAGCCTTTGATTTAGCAACACACAGAGGATATGACTCAGATCATGAAAGGGTGCAAGGTGATGTTGGAAAAGCAGGTGTTGCTATTGATTCTGTTGAAGACATGAAAGTACTTTTTGATCAGATTCCTTTGGATCAAATGTCTGTATCAATGACCATGAACGGTGCAGTTATTCCCATTATGGCTTTCTATATTGTAGCGGCAGAGGAACAAGGCGTTAGGCCCGATCAACTGACAGGAACTATTCAGAATGATATTCTTAAGGAGTTTATGGTGCGGAATACATACATTTATCCACCACAGGCTTCTATGCGAATTATTGCTGATATTTTCGCCTTTACGGCGCAATACATGCCTAAGTTTAATTCAATTTCTATCAGTGGATATCATATGCACGAAGCAGGAGCTCCCGCAGATCTGGAGTTGGCTTACACCCTTGCAGATGGAATGGAGTACATTGAAACAGGTTTGGCCGCAGGGTTGGATATTGATGATTTTGCACCTCGACTATCTTTTTTTTGGGGTATTGGTATGAATCATTTTGTTGAAATTGCAAAGTTGAGGGCGGGGCGACTACTTTGGTCCAAACTTGTTTCTCAGTTTCAACCCAAGGATGAAAAATCGCTGATGCTCCGTACTCACTGCCAAACATCTGGATGGAGTTTGACTGAGCAGGATCCATACAATAATGTGGCAAGAACCGCCGTGGAGGCTATGGCTGCTGTTTTGGGAGGTACCCAGTCCTTGCACACCAATTCATTTGATGAGGCCATTGCTCTTCCTACAGATTATTCTGCTAAAATTGCAAGAGAAACTCAAATTTATATTCAGAAAGAAAGCGGTATTACACAGGTAATTGATCCTTGGGCAGGGTCTTATCTGGTTGAGTTTCTAACGGCAGAATTGGTTCAGAAAGCCTGGAAACATTTAGAAGAGGTGAAAGAATGGGGTGGTATGTCTAAAGCCATAGAAAAGGGTATTCCTAAAATGCGTATTGAAGAGGCCGCTGCAAGAAAACAAGCAAAAATTGATAGTTCAAAGGATAAAATAGTGGGCGTCAATATTTTTTCCCCGGAAGAAAAAGAAGATTTTGACATTCTGGAAGTAGACAACCACAAAGTGAGGGAAATGCAAATAGAAAAACTGATAAAGCTTAAGCAAAATCGTTCGGAAGCGGCAGTAAGATCTTGTTTGGATAAAATAAGAGAAGCCTGCCTTGATACAAGTAAAAACCTGCTTGCCTTAGCCGTGGAGGCTGCTAGAAACAGAGCTACCCTGGGAGAAATTTCCTTCGCCATGGAAGAGACCTTTGGTAGGTTTAAAGCAGTAAACCAGACAATCTCCGGCGTTTATGCTAAAGAAATTCAACAAAATGAAGTTTTCATGAAGGCAAAGGATTTAGCCCATTTTTTTGCGAAAAGAGAGGGAAGAAGACCTCGTATTATGATTGCAAAATTAGGACAAGACGGCCATGACAGGGGCGCAAAAATTATTGCTACTTCTTTCGCAGATTTAGGCTTTGACGTGGATATGGGTCCACTCTTTCAAACTCCTGAGGAAGCAGCCATGCAGGCAGCAGAAAATGATGTTCATATTTTAGGTTTGTCATCTTTGGCAGGTGGGCATAAAACCCTTGTCCCTCAAACGATCAAGGCACTTCAACAATTAAACAGAGCAGACATTAAAGTTGTGGCTGGCGGCGTTATTCCAACACAGGATTATCCCTATTTATTCGAAGCTGGAGTGAAAGGTGTTTTTGGGCCCGGGACCAGTATATCAAAGGCGGCCATTGACATTTTAGAGTTGTTGATTCAAGAACAGGATGAGGAATCCTGATGAATTGAGCTGTTAAATATTTTGATAAAAATTTAAATTTCATTTACTTTGCGGTCGCTTATGACTAATCTCCTAAATGGGAATGATTTATCTATAAGATTTACAGTACTTTATTTTATAATTAAACCAAAATTACAATGCAAAATTTAGTGTACATACTGCCATTATTTGGGCTTATCGCCTTGGTATATATGGCAATATTGTCTTCCTGGGTAAAAAAACAAGAAGCAGGAGATGGTAAAATGGCCGATATAGCCAATAAGATTGCAGAAGGAGCTATGGCTTTTTTAAATGCAGAATATCGAATTCTTGCCATATTTGTAGTGATTGCAGGAATTGCCTTAGGCGTACTTTCTGCCATGGTACCTACATCACATTGGTTTATAGTAGTAGCTTTTGTTATTGGGGCTGTTTTTTCAGCAGCAGCAGGAAATATCGGAATGAGAATCGCTACAAAAGCGAATGTTCGTACCACAGCTGCAGCGAGAACAAGCCTTTCAAAAGCCTTGCAGGTTTCTTTTGGAGGAGGAACTGTAATGGGTCTAGGTGTTGCTGGTCTGGCCGTATTCGGATTAAGTGCATTATTTGCCTTATTGTTTGTATGGTTTATGGGTGGCGTTTGGACTTCAGTTGAAGATATGACTATCTTACTTGAGGCTTTGGCAGGGTTTTCTCTCGGAGCTGAATCCATTGCTCTTTTTGCTCGTGTAGGTGGAGGTATTTATACCAAAGCAGCCGATGTTGGAGCTGACCTGGTAGGAAAAGTAGAAGCTGGTATTCCGGAGGATGATCCTCGTAATCCCGCTACCATTGCAGATAATGTAGGAGATAATGTGGGGGACGTAGCAGGTATGGGTGCTGACTTATTTGGATCCTATGTTGCAACTGTTTTGGCAGCTATGGTTTTAGGAAATTATGTCATCAGAGATAATGGTGTGAATACGGCGGATGGCTTTGGTGGACTAGGACCTATCTTGCTTCCTATGTTAATAGCCGGTATGGGAATCGTATTTTCTATCATTGGAACTTTCTTTGTAAAGGTGAAGGATGATGGATCTGCTGATGAGAAAAAAGTGCAGGCTGCTTTGAATATGGGCAATTGGTCTTCAATTGTTTTAACCGCGATTGCTTCTTTTGGTGCAATTATTTGGATGTTGCCTGAAAATATCAACATGAGCTTTTTCGGTGAAGGCATGAGAACAATTAGTAATTATAATGTTTTTGGCGCTGTGATAATTGGATTGGCTGTAGGTGGTGTTATCTCTGCTATTACAGAGTATTATACAGGAAAAGGTACAAAACCGGTAAATGATGTAATTCAAAAATCAGGTACAGGTGCGGCAACTAATATTATTGCCGGTCTTTCTTTGGGTATGATGTCAACTTTCGCACCGATAATTCTTTTTGCAGGTGCCATTTGGGGTTCTTATGAATTAGCTGGTTTTTATGGTGTATCTATTGCAGCCTCTGCTATGATGGCAACTACTGCTATGCAATTGGCTATTGATGCCTTTGGTCCGATTGCTGATAATGCCGGGGGTATTGCAGAAATGAGCGAATTACCAAAAGAAGTTCGTGAACGCACAGATATTTTAGACTCTGTAGGAAACACCACAGCTGCTATCGGAAAAGGATTTGCCATAGCTTCTGCAGCTTTAACTGCCCTTGCTCTTTTTGCTGCTTATGTAACATTTACAGGAATTGATGGAATTAATATTTTCAAAGCAAAGGTGCTCGCTGCTCTTTTTGTTGGAGGTATGGTACCGGTTGTTTTTTCAGCTTTAGCAATGAGTTCTGTTGGCAAAGCAGCTATGGATATGGTGGAGGAAGTTCGTCGCCAGTTCAGAGAAATTCCGGGTATTTTGGAAGGTACTGGAACACCAGAGTATGGTAAATGTGTTGAAATTTCTACTAAAGCAGCACTTCGTGAAATGATGTTGCCTGGTGCAATCACAATATTTATGCCCCTAATTATAGGTTTTACCATGGGAGCTGAGTCATTGGGTAGCTATATGGCAGGTGTCTGTGTTAGTGGTGTTCTTTGGGCTCTATTCCAAAATAATGCGGGTGGTGCCTGGGACAATGCCAAAAAATCTTTTGAGGCAGGTGTTGAAATAGAAATGAATGGTAAAAAAGAAATTTTCTACAAAAAATCAGAACCGCACAAGGCAGCTGTAACAGGCGATACTGTTGGTGACCCATTTAAAGATACTTCCGGACCTTCTATGAATATTTTGATCAAATTGACTTGTTTGGTAGGTTTGGCTATCGCACCAATTTTAGGGGGCCATACAAAGGAAAAAGAAGATAAATCTGAAGAAAAAACCGAAATTATAAACCCTGAGGGAAGTCTGACAAAGCCCCAAAAGGAAGTTTTTAAAATGCAATAACAAATCAAAGGCGTCTACTTAAAGGACGCCTTTTTTTATGAATAAGAAATGGGATCTTAATACTGCAATTTTTGAGCTTAGCTATGGAATAGTTACAGGATTCGCTTATTTTGTGCTTAGAATAGACAACACCTGTTCTTTTTTTACCAAGCGTTTAAATCTAAACTTTTATGAGAAATATAATTATATCTGTCCTTGTATTGTTCATGCTAAATGCCTGCCTTCCATCAAAAAAAGAAAAAATGAGTTTTACCTACCCCGAAACGAGAAAAGATAGCCTGAGTGCAGATACTTTTTTTGGTCAAATCATCAAAGATCCGTATCGCTGGCTCGAAGATGACCGCAGCAAAGAAACAGAAGATTGGGTAAAGCGCCAGAATGAGTTCACTTTCGAATATTTGAACAAAATACCTTATAGGGGACAAATCAAAGACCGCCTTTCTAAGCTCTGGAATTTTGAAAAATTAAGTGCACCATTCAAAGAGGGAGCGGTTACCTATTTCTATAAAAATGATGGGCTACAAAATCAATACGTTATGTATAGCCAAAAACAGGGCGAAACTGCAAAGGTTTTTCTGGATCCGAATAAGTTTTCAACTGATGGTACTACCTCATTGGCGGGCATAGAATTCTCTGAAGACGGAAAAATGGCTGCTTATCAAATCTCAGAGGGAGGTAGTGATTGGCGTAAGGTAATTATCATTGAATCTGAGACGAAAAAAGTTATAGATGAGACTTTAGTTGATGTTAAATTCAGCGGACTTTCCTGGAAGGGGAATGAAGGGTTTTTCTACTCGAGTTATGATAAACCAAAGGGGAGTGAACTTTCTGCCAAAACTGATCAGCATAAGCTGTATTTTCACAAAATAGGGACAAAACAAAAAGAAGACAAACTGATATTTGGTGCTGCCAATATTGAAAAAAGACGTTATGTAGGTGGCACTGTTACTGAAGACAATCGTTTTCTCATTATCTCTGCAGCTGAATCTACCTCAGGTAATGAATTGTATATTAAAGACCTAAGTAAAGAAAATGCGCCAATAGTTCAAATCGTGAAAGGATTCGATTATGACAGTTATGTACTCGACAATGTGGGTAGTAAACTCATTATTGTAACCAATAAAGATGCTGCCAATCAAAAAATTGTAAGTGTAGATGGGTCAAAACCAACCCCTGAAAACTGGAAGGATTTAGTGGTAGAAAAAGAACAGGTTTTAGAACCCTCTACAGGTGGTGGGTATATTTTTGCACATTATATGGTCGATGCCACTTCAAGAGTAGAACAGTATGATTATGAGGGTAAATTAATCAGAAAAATTGAGTTGCCTGGCATTGGTACGGCTTCTGGTTTTGGTGGTAAAAAGGCAGAGACAGAAATTTACTATAGTTTTGCCAATTATAATACGCCTTCTTCGATATATAAATTAGAGATAAAAACAGGTAAATCCGAATTGTATTGGACACCTAAAATTGATTTTCAATCAAAGGATTATGAGTCCAAACAGGTATTTTATCAATCAAAAGATGGAACAAAAGTTCCAATGATTATCACTTACAAAAAAGGCCTTAATTTGAATGGTAAGAATCCGACCATTCTGTATGGCTATGGTGGATTTAATGTTAGTCTTACGCCCTCGTTCAGTACCTCCGCTGCTGTATGGATGGAAATGGGTGGCATTTATGCAGTTGCTAACCTGCGAGGAGGAGGTGAATATGGCAAAAAATGGCATGACGCCGGCACCAAAATGCAAAAGCAAAATGTTTTTGACGATTTTATAGCCGCTGCAGAGTATCTCATAAAGGAAAAATATTGCAGCTCTGATTATTTAGCTATCAATGGTGGTTCTAATGGTGGTTTGCTGGTTGCTGCAGCTATGACACAAAAACCAGAACTCTTTAAGGTGGCAGTACCCGAAGTAGGGGTTTTAGATATGCTTCGATATCACAAATTTACAGCTGGTGCGGGCTGGGCCTATGATTATGGAACTGCCGATGATTCGAAAGAAATGCTGGATTACCTTCTACAATATTCTCCAGTACACAATGTTAGGTCGGGTGTAAAATATCCGGCAACACTCATTACAACGGGAGATCATGATGATAGAGTAGTTCCGGCACACTCTTTCAAATTGGCAGCACATTTACAAGCACAAGGAACATCTGAAAATCCATTGATGATCAGAATAGAAACCAATGCCGGACATGGAGCAGGAACGCCAGTTTCTAAGGTGATTGAAGCCAGATCTGATGTTTATGCTTTTATTTTATACAGTATGGGGATAGAGGTACTCACAAAATAGCCTATCTGTCAACTGCATTCGATGAAACCAATTCAAGTTATTTTTGACTGTATTGGATTTTCGTTGAAACCTGTATTTTATCAGGAATAATCTCAATCTTACAACGGCTGGGTTTAGCCTCTATCTTTCTTATGCTGCCATCTGGCATACTGAATTCCAATTCATTTTTAAAAGTAAGGGGTCCCTCAAACTCAAAAGGGGTTGTCAGATAATCTGCAATTTGTAATTTTTTTAGAATTACCCTTTTTCCAAATAATGTAATTCCAATTTCGAATGGTGCATCAACTACCCGAATCGTAATCAAATTGTTTTTTTCATTGTAAGATATTGCAACCTTGCCAACCACCTCATCTTTATAGTTACCCAACCATGTTTTCACAGAGGCATCTGTAAAAAATTGAGCAGAGTCTTTTAAAATTTCTATCCTCAGATTTTCAAGGGTCCAGCTATACTTATTGTTGATCAGACCTGTCTTATACTCTCCATGACCAGTTATATTTCCTACGGCTTTAAATAGATTGTTGATGGTTGATTCATGAACAGTAATTACGATATCCTGCTGTGACCATAGACTGTTGTGCAGTAAAAAAAAGAAGAGAAACACAATTTTTTTCATACCTGGCCGTTTTTGAATAAATAGTTAATAAACGAAAAGACAAATATAATGGGAAAATTAAAGAAATGGATATTAATCATCAGCCTTAGTATAATAATTCTTTTGGGCCTGAGTGTCGCAGTTTTTTTTCTCATTTTAGGGTATTATAATCCAGAGAGAAAAATTTATGATCTGACACATCAGAATAAATCAGTATTGGAAGAAAAGCAAATTTATAAGATTTTGTCTGGATTGGAAAAGGTTAAAAGTAATGAGCTGCCCCCAACCTATATCTTTGAGGGTAAGTTGAACCAATTTCCTTATAACAATATGGTTAAAGGCAGAAATTTTTATAAACTGACAAGAAAACAGGCCATGCAAAAAATTGTAGGTAATTATAGAATCATAGATTTTATCAGTTATGATACAAGAATTGGAAAGCCTTATTTTTTTAAAGATACTTACCTGTACTGGTTGGTAGATCCTAAGGTTCTGGTTGCTTTCCTTCGATTGAAAATCGAAATGGAAAAAAAAGGACTAAACTGGAATAAATTATATGTTACTTCCGGACACAGAACGCCTCTTCAAAATAAAAGAGCAGGGGGCGCGCCCAGAAGCAGGCATATTTGTGGAGAAGCTATTGATTTTCAAGTGGGAGACGTTGATGGTAATATGCTAATTGATGGAAAAGATAAGTTAAAAGTATTGGAAATTTGCGAAGTCATTATTGGGAATCAAGGAGGTATAGGTTTGTATCCCGGAACACCTTCAGTGCATATTGATACAAGAGGCTTCAGAGCCAGATGGAATTCTTATTAAAAATTTTTTTAAATAAATTTACATAGCGACAAGTTTTGGCGTAGGGTAAGATTAATTTTGATCCACGAGCCTATGTCGACCCAATTTTAAGTCACCCCAACAAGAAGTCACCCCTTTTTGTTAGGCGAGGAGGCTCCCCTGTGGAGTCTCCTTTTTTTTACATTGATTGTTAAGAAAAAAAGCCGAAGTTTTACTTCGGCTTTCAACTATTCTTGATTTTTCTTTTTTACCATGGTGAGAATGGTGGCAATTGCAACAGTTTCTCCAGTCTCATCATAAATATCTACCAGCCATTTTACGATTCCTCTTGCAATCTCTTCCGCATTTCTTTTTTCTTGCGCTACTTTTTCCTTAACAGTGAGGCGAACACCTATGGTCATTCCAGGATAAACTGGTTTTACGAATCGACATTCTTCCAGCCCATAATTTAGCATCACAGGACCTTTTCTAGGTTCAACAAATAATCCTGCAGCTTTGGATAAAACAAAATAACCATGGGCAACTCTTTGTTCGAAAATTGTACCTTCCAATGAAGTAGCGTCCATATGTGCGTAAAAATTGTCACCACTTACATTGGCGAAATTATGGATGTCTGTTTCCGAAACTGTATGCTTATGTGTTATCCATGTTTCAGAAATCTGAAGATCTTCAAAATGTTTTCTGAAAGGGTGTATCTCATCTTGTATGTATTGAGCCCCATATTGGTGCACAGAGGTGATAGCTGAAAGTGTAGTTGGATCTCCCTGGATGGCAGTTCTTTGCAAATAGTGCATAACTCCTCTCATTCCACCTAATTCTTCGCCTCCTCCTGCTCGACCCGGACCTCCATGATGTAATAATGGCATAGGAGATCCATGTCCTGTGCTTTCTTTGGCAGAATTACGATTTAATACTAAAATTCTGCCATGATGTGTCGCTGCTCCCAAAACATAGGATTTTGCAGTTTGGTGATCCTGTGTTATCAGGGATGAGACCAAAGATCC
>CAZNNX010000036.1:0-9857 GCA_964574485.1 uncultured Saprospiraceae bacterium
TGATTGGTCGCACCCCGCATTACAGGGCTCCTATCGTGGGAATAACCAACCCTTCACAACACATGATTATCACTGGCATGATGCCATTCATGCCGTACATCCACAGAATTCAGATACGCTCAATCCTTGCGGCTTCAATAGTACCCAACCCTGTGATGACAATAACCATGGCACCCATACAATGGGAACTATGACAGGATTGGATGGTTTAAATCAAATTGGTTTGGCTCCGGAAGCACAATGGATTGGTTGTCGGAATATGGAAAGAGGATGGGGTCTGCCCTCTACATATATTGAGTGTTTTGAATGGTTCTTAGCACCAACAAACCTGCAAGGTCTGGATGCAAATCCCGATATGTCCCCACATGTAATCAATAATTCATGGAGTTGTCCCACTATTGAAGGATGTGTACCCTCTAATTTCGAGGCTATGCGTGTAGCCGTTTCTAATTTGAGGCAGGCAGGAATTGTTGTCATTGTATCGGCTGGGAATGAAGGTCCCGCTTGTGGAAGCATTGCAACACCCGCAGCTATTTTTGATGCTTCCATTACTGTGGGGGCAACCAATGTTCTTGATTCCATGGCGGCTTTTAGTAGCAGAGGTCCAGTAACCATAGATGCAAGTAATCTGATGAAACCGGATATTTGTGCTCCCGGTGTGAATATTCGTTCCTGTGTTCCAGATTCTCAATATGCAAATTATAATGGTACCAGTATGGCCGGACCTCATGTGGCTGGTGCTATTGCATTATTGATTTCGGCAAATCCCGAATGGGCTGGAAAAGTAGAATGGTTGGAGGAGTTGATTAAATTTACAGCCAAACCCATCGGTATAAACCAGGTTTGTGGAAATATAAGCGGCTATGATGTTCCAAATCATGTTTCCGGTTGGGGAAGAATTGATTTAAAAAAGGCTTTGGCCTTTGTCAGACCTGATTTGTTGCAAAAAGATATTCCATCGCCCATATCCATATTTCCAAATCCTGTTATCTCAACAGCTACTCTATTTTCAGAATTTGAAATGGGAGATGTTGACATAAAAGTTTTCAATGCACAGGGACAGCTTGTATGGCAACAGGCCTCATTTTTTCAGCGGATGAAAGAAATTGATTTTTCGGCTTTACCCAATTCCACCTATCTGGGGGTGATTTTCCAAAAAAGTTCCGGATTGTCCGGCTTATTTAAATTTGTTAAAAAATCATAGTTTTTTAATGTTATCACAACGAATTTGAATTTTAATTCGTTTAATATATGTCAGAATGGCATAATATTAAAATTGGCATTTGAGTTGTTTCGAAATTTATATGAGCTGTAAGTATATTTTTTTATTTCTTATTTTTTTGTCTTTTTCCTGTCAGAGAGAGAAAGAAGTCGACGCTGTTGTAAATACAGTGTCACCCATCTATACTGATGATAGCCATAATCCTGATAAAGAGGAGGAATCGATAACAATTCACCAGAAACTACAGCCCTATTCTTTTTCTTATTCCAACGAGTTAGACAAAAGAAATTATGCTTTTATAGCTTCCCAAGATAAATTTAAGATTCAATCCTGGTGGAAATCTTTACCAACTGGGATTAAAAACCAAATAAAGAATAATGAAATTTCAATCAACTTAAGTAATTCTTTTAAGGCAAAAGATGATTTTTGGGCCATGAATACCTGTTTCGATGAAAGAATTGAAAATACAGGTAACTTATTGGATCGGATTGCGGGTAATAATTTATCAATTCAATTTTCAATCAATGCAGAAATTGACGAGAATTGTCCTGAATTAGAACCTGTTACTGAAAATGAAACTGAAATACAGTTAATCAAAACAATAAAAAAGAATTTATCTGATTTTAACTTATCTCTGTATCCTCAATTAAGTCACAATTATTCTGAAGAAATTCGTAATTGGTGGCACCAGCTACCGCAGGAGGTACAAAATGGAATTAAAGACAACAGCATTTTTCTGCAGGTGAATTGGATGAGTGTACAGGACCAGTTTATGCAGAAACAGATTTCCAACCTTCTACAAGATTTAATAGGTTTTGCCATTATTGATGGGGTGAAAATTCCTTTGGGTGAATTTAAGATATCTCAAGTTTCTAAAGCCAAGAAAACTGAAAAAAATCAACTGAAATTCGCATTGAAAAAAAATAAAAAGCTCATTTTTGAGAATTAATTCATCAGATTAAATACATTAGGATCGTCCTATCAATGAAATATTACCACCTGATTTTTTTTTTCTTACTTAGTGTTTTCTTCATTTCATGTACTAAGGAGACAAAAATCGATTATCAATACCAGGGTTTGAGTTTTTCTTTGGCTGAAGAATGGGAAATTTTGTCTATTGACACAAGTGATACGCAGTTTTTATATTTTTTTGCTGAAAAATCCGGACCCGGGCAATCTAAAGATATTATCATAGAATCAAATTCGGGTTATTTTGATTTGGATACGGTTATTAATACCCGAATTTCGGATTATAAAAATCATGAGAAATTGAAGGATAAAATTCAATTTAGGGATATTAAGACCATTGTAATAAACCAAATGGAGTTAAAAACAATACAATACAGATATCCCGGTGTGGGATTTTATTATTTGGGAACTATGTATTGTTTTTATTTAAAAAGTTGTGATAAAACTCTTTTTATTGTTGAAGAGCAAGTTGAGGATAAGAAGAATTCAAATGAGGAGGAGGTTTTGAAATTGATCCAATCCTTTCAATGTTCAATATAAATGAGAAAAATTAGGATTGCCGGAGTACAGGGATTTTATGGAGATAGTCCTTTGGGTGCCATGATGGTAGCCATGATGGGTTCGGCAGATTACTTAGTGCAGGATGCGCTTTCTGAACTTACACTTTCTATTTTACAAAAAGATAAATTGAAAAATCCTGAGTTGGGATACGCCCGAGATATTGAAATTTTTGCCTCAAGAGTCTATCCAATCGCTTTATCAAAGGGAATGAAAATAGTGATCAATTCAGGTGGTCTTCATCCCTTGGCTGCGGCTAAAAGAGTGAGTGAAATATGTAAAGAAAAAGGTATTCATGCCAAAATAGCAGCCATTACAGGTGATAACCTTCTTCCTGTAATGAATGAACTTCAAGAAAAATATAATTTTAAAAATCTCGACAAGGAACAATATTTACATGAATTGCCTTTTGAGATGACGCATGCCAATGTATATACCGGTGCACAGAAAATTAAGGAGTCACTCGATCAAGGCGCAGACATCGTTATAACAGGTAGGGTAGCTGATCCATGTTTGACCTTAGGTATTCTGGCGCATGAGTTTCAGTGGAACCTGACATCTCCTTCAGAGGAAGAAGAATTGGATTTGTTAGCCAAAGGGATATTGGCAGGACATTTAATTGAGTGTGGTGCCCAAGTAACCGGAGGTAATTCTTATGCCAGTTGGGATGGTCAAAATGATGATTTTGCTACAATTGGGTATCCTATTGCCGTATTTTTTGAGGATGGAGAATTTTATTTAACCAAAACAGAAGGCACGGGTGGAAGAGTCACAAGGGATACAGTCAGAGAACAATTGGTTTATGAGATACATGATCCCTCATCTTATATCACACCTGACGTTATTGTAAATCTTTGCGGAGTTGAAATAATTGAAGAAAAAGAGAACATTGTATGGCTGAAAGGAGCAAAGGGTTCTAAAAGGCCTGATCAGTTAAAACTTTGTATTGGATTAAAGGAAGGCTATCTGAGTGAACATTTATTTTATTTTTCTTATCCAAATGCTTTGCAAAAAGTTAAATCCTTTGAAAAAGCAGCAAAAGAAATTTGGCAGATTATGTCTTTTCAACCTGATGAAATACGTTTTCAATACCTAGGATTAAATGGAATTCATGAATCTGCCGCTCCTGTTTATGAAGACAAGGTTACTGAAACTTTAAACGAAATTGGACTTCGGATTGTTATAAAACATGAAAAAGAAGATTTGGGGAAGAAAATGATTCAATCCATCGTTTGCCTCGGCTTGAACGGCCCCCCCGGTATTGCTGCAAGTATGAATTGGGGAAAAAACGGATCCGTGAGATTGGGATTGTTTCCAACCTTGATTCCCAGAGAGGAGGTACATGAAACAATACATTTTCTTTAAGTTAGAAATTAAAAAATTATGATACAAACAAAATGGAAAAGTCCATCAAATATAGCCCTGGTAAAGTACTGGGGAAAACATGGCAGACAACTTCCTCGAAATGCCTCTATCAGTTTTACTTTACATCATTGTCATACGATTACAGAAATAAGTATAGAAGAAAAAAAAGATGATGGCCAAATTAGTATTAATTTCTTTTTTGAAAATAAGAAACAGGATCAATTCAAGTCTAAAATTCTTAGTTTTCTAAACTCTATACTTTCGGAAATGCCTTTTCTAGGACAATTTCACTGGCATATTCATTCCTCAAATTCTTTTCCACATTCTGCAGGAATAGCCTCTTCAGCCTCAAGTATGAGCGCCTTGATGGCCTGTATCTGTGATTTGGAAAAACAATTGGGATTTCAAAAAGAAGGTACCGATTTTTTGAAAAGAGTCTCTTACTTTTCCAGATTAGCCTCTGGTTCTGCCTGTAGAAGTGTGTACCCCCTCGCCGCGAGTTGGGGGCAGAGCAATTACCTTCCTTTGAGCTCCGATGAGTACGCCAGTCCTTTTGATGCAGACTTACATATCGATTTTCATGATTTTCATGATGATGTGCTCATTGTGAGCAGAAATGAAAAATCAGTATCCAGTACAGTTGGGCATAATCTAATGCATAACAATCCATTTGCTGATATCAGATACGAACAAGCTGATCTCAATATGAAACTGATGTTGCAGGCCTTGAAATCGGGCGATATCGAAGAATTTGGTAGAATTACCGAAGCAGAAGCTTTGATGCTACATGCATTAATGATGACATCTTCTCCTTCTTTTGTTCTGATGGAACCCTCATCTTTGGAAATCATAAAAAAAGTACAGAATTTTAGAAAAGAAACCTCAATTCCCTTATACTTTACCTTAGATGCAGGTCCGAATGTACATTTATTGTATCCTCATAGTGTGGAAGAAAAAGTAAATCAATTTATAAGCGCTGAATTAAGTCAACATTGTGATCAAAATCAAGTAATTAGAGATTTTGTAGGTAAGGGCTTAGAAAAATTATAAGGAATCGGTTTTTTTTAAAGCCTAAGATTTACCTTTGCATTAGAAAATAAAAAATGGGAAGAAAACCAGTAACCAAGTCAAGAATTGATGATCCGAAGTTGAAAAATGAATGGATCAAACAACTTACTCCACTTTATCTAAGAAATGGATTGACAAGGTTTACAATGGATGATATAGCAGCCAAACTATGTATCAGTAAAGCAACTTTGTATAAGTATTTTGCCTCAAGAGAAGAAATTTTGGATGATGTGGTACATTACACAATAAAAAGAATTATTGCTTTAGAATCTGCTTTGAAAGATGATACGCTGGATTATACCCAAAAATATTTTGATATCATAAGACAGGCAACTATGATGCTGGCTGAAATATCACCGCAGTTTCTTTCTGATACGAGAGTTAATTATCCTGATTTATGGAAGCAAATGCATGATTTTCAGGATCTATCATTAAAACTAGCAGAACAATTTTATCAAAAAGGTATAGAAGCAGGTGAAATCAACCCTATAAATCCTAAAATTTTAGCTTTAACTGATAAGATATTTATTGCTGCCATTTCGAGTCAAAGATTCTTAGATGGTACTGAAATGCCTATTGATGAAGTGGTTGAGGGTTATTTTAAAATGAAAAGTCACGGAATTTTTAAGAAATAAAAATATATGAACGATACTAATTTTTACAAATTAAAGGTAATTGGAATTAAGTCCGAAACAGAATATGCCAAGGTAATTCAGTTTGATATCCCTGATGAACTTCAGGAAGCTTTTACGTACAAGTCGGGTCAATATCTTACCTTAAAATTGAATATTTCTGGTAAGGAGGAGAGAAGAGCCTATTCTTTATGTTCCAGTCCTGTAACGGATAAAATTCCACAGATTGGTGTAAAAAGAGTAAAAGGAGGAAAGGTTTCAAACTTTGTAAACACAATTTTGAAAGAAGGCGATGTCATTGAAGTGATGCCTCCGCAAGGTAAATTTATTGTCGATCCTCAGGCTGAAACAAAGAAAGACTATTATCTTTTTGGTGGTGGCAGTGGCATCACGCCATTACTTTCTATTATGAAAACAGTGGTAGAATCAGAACCCAAAAGTAGAGTTTTACTGTATTACCAGAATAAAAATGAGGATAGCATTATGTTTAAGGATGTTATCGACGAATGGGAAAGAAAATATAAGGGGCAGATTATCGTTCGATATATTTTAGATGAACCGAAAACGGAAAAGAAAGGAGGGGTTTTTGGTCTCTTCGCTCAAAAAATTGTGCATTGGAATGGTGAAATTGGTAGAATAGACACAGTTAAAACGAAAGATTTCGTTCAGTCGAACAGATTAGGCGATTTGAGAAAGGAGTTATTTTATTTGTGTGGTCCCGAAGGAATGATGAACACGATAGAAGCTAGTCTCAAATCTATGGGTGTTGATTCAGAAAATATATACAGAGAAGCTTTTGTATCAAGTACTAAGTCTGATGCAGCTGTCAATTCTGCAGGGGGTGCTCATGTTACCGCAACTATTTCAGGAAAGAAATTTGAGTTTACATTACAGGCTAAGGAGACTATTCTGGAAGCTTTAATCCGAGTACAAGCCGATCCTCCTTTTTCCTGTATGAGTGGTGCTTGCTCGACTTGCATGGCCAAAGTAATTGAGGGACAGGTGAAAATGGAAAGATGTCTTGCCTTGGATGATCACGAGGTGGAAAAAGGTTTTATCTTAACCTGCTCGGCGATACCTACTACAGAACGTGTTGAAATAACTTACGATGTCTAAAACCATCCTTTTGTCTGACTTGGCTTTTGCCAGATCCGGAGATAAAAATGATATTTGCAATATAGGTGTTTTGGCCAAAGACTTAAATGCATATCAGTTTTTAAAAAAGAATCTTACCGCAGATTTGGTAGCCAGTCATTTTGGTTCTTTGATACAAGGACCTGTTGTGCGTTTTGAATGGGACAGTATTGAGGCTTTGAATTTTGTATGTTATCAGGCTTTAGACGGTGGTGCATCCAGATCGATGAGAATGGATTCTTTGGGTAAAAATTTTTCTTCCCATCTGATGAGAATAGCCTTTCAAATAGAGCCAATTAAATGAATTTTGATCAGGTTTTTCATCTTGTAAAAAAAAAGAGTCCTTACCCAGTTTATTTTCTGCAGGGGGAAGAGGACTATTTTATTGATGCCATAGTAAAAGAAATTGAAACAAATTTTTTAGAGGATGATTTAAAAGATTTTAATCAAACTATTTTATATGGGAAAGATTGCGATTCCAAACAAATATTGGATGCGGTAAAAAGATATCCTGTCTTATCACCTATACAAGTTGTAATTGTCAAAGAAGCTCAAGATGTAAAGTCACTGGATCAATTGGAATCTTATTTTTCGCATTTGATTGAATCAACTATTTTGGTTATTGCTCACAAGCATAAAACCTTAGATAAAAGAAAAAAGATCTACAAGGTATTAGAAGATTTAAGCAAAGCAAACAAAATTCTTTTCTTTGAATCAAAGAAATTATATGATAATGAAATACCTGACTGGATTCTTTCCTATTTACAACATAAAAATATTAAAACAGATCCAAAATCTGCTCAACTTTTGTCAGACTATTTAGGGAATGATCTGTCTAAAATTTCCAATGAGCTTGAGAAATTGATTATTCGAGTTGGGGATAAAGCGCTCATTACAGAAGAGATTATCCGTGAAAATATAGGTATTAGCAAGGAGTATGATATTTTTGAGCTTCAGTCTGCACTCGCAAAAAAAGATTCTCATAAAGCTATCCAGATTGTATTGTATTACAAATCAAATCCCAAGGCGGCGCCACTCCCCATGTTGATTGGTACTTTATATGCATTTTTTAGTAAGGTATACATTTGCTATTTTCTGCCCAATCTTTACGATGAAACCATTAACACTGCCATAGGGCAAAAGAATTTTGGACAGAAATCGGGCATGATGACAAGAAAGTATGCGGATCAAAGGATTGCAGTGAAAAATTACAGCCAGCATGAAATAATTCAAATACTTCATGAGATTTCGGATTTTGATTTAAGGTCGAAAGGTGTGGGTCTTCCTTATCTGGGAGATGAATTTACAGAACAGAAAGATCATGGTGATCTTATGTTGGAGCTAATTCTTAAAATTTTGAATCCAAACCTGTAGTTTTAACCCTTTGCATTGAGTTCCTTTTTCCATTTGAAATATCCGATCAGAGAGAAGCAAATATAAGCCGTAAATAAAATTACAAAAAAAGAACCTCCACGGCTATGATATAAATAAATGGAAATGAGATCAGTAAATATCCAGTAAAACCAATTTTCCAAGACCCTTTGGGCTGTAAGTGTTGTGGCTATTAAGGCAAAAATTGTAGTCAAGGCATCGAGATAGGTACTGGATGCATTGGAGAATTGATCGAATATCCAACCTAACAGTAGAGCCATAAGCAATCCGAATACAATGATCTTGAGATGAAATTCAAAGGGTTTTACTTTTACCCTGTTTGTATCCTTATCTGTTTTAGACCAATGATACCATCCCCAAATTCCGGCAAATACATAGTAGGCATTCAAAAGTGTTTCCAAATACAAATTCATGTAAAACCATACGGAATACATCGTCATTAATGCACTGATGATGCCAAAGAACCAACAGGAAACATGATTTTTAGAAGCAAGAACTACGTAAATAATTCCGGAAATCACCGCAATGACATCACTCGTATGAGCTTCGAGGAAAAAATCTACAATGGGTTCGATCAAGGTTAATGCCTTTTAGTTCTGGAGTAAAGCGTCACTTTAGGATCGAATAAAAATTTTAATATTACACCAGACCAGGAATTATATGATTTGAGATGGTTATAATACTCTGGGGCCATTTTCTTTAATTTGGGTAAACGGCTTCCAGGTATTCTGGGAAAATCATGATGTTCATTGTGATATCCCACATTAAAAGTAACAAGATTCAAAGGGCCATAATAGGAATAAGTTTCCTGCCCTTCATGAAAAACATAGTGTTCGGAAATAAAATGTCCTGAAGTTGGATGTAAACTACCTGCTAAAAGCATCGATACCACTAAAAACAAAAAGGCATAAACACCTGAAAAATAGAAAAACAGAATCATTGCTGCTATCTGAAATGCCAGGTTTCCATAATGCCATTTGGTAAACTTAATCGTTTTAACAAAAACGGGTCTTAATGCATAAAAGAGAATCTGAAAGAAAAACCAAAATAATTTACCGATGAAGCCCCTGAATAATTTAGCCTCAAAATAGGTAGGTATATCTGTATCCACACCTTCTTTTCCCTGTTGCCAGTGATGCATGTCGTGGTAAACTTTAAATCCCATGGCATAAGGAAAAACAAGGGGGAGGTTGGCAACATAAGCCAGTAAATTATTTTTCCATTTGCTTTTAAAAGCCAAATCATGTGTGATTTCATGAATAGCAAGGAACAAGGCATGGGTAATCGTTGCCCCGATCAGGTAGGCAGCTCCAAAAAAACAAATCCAAAAACTGTATCCCGTGATACCCCAACTTTCCCAATATTGAATACTAAAGGCCAAAGCCAATTGAGAAAGCACTAAAAAAAATGTAGTAAATTTTAACATCGGGTCAATTCCAAACAATTTACTTACCTCTGGATGGTCTTTTAAGATTAATTCCCTTCTGACGGCATGTGGTTCTTTTTCCGTGTCCCAG
>CAZNNX010000036.1:9867-11499 GCA_964574485.1 uncultured Saprospiraceae bacterium
TGTCCCAGTAAAAATCTTCATTTTCTTTACTAATGTTATGATATTCAGTAACAATACTACGCATAGAATTTGTTTTTTTGTATGTGCAAATATCTGATAAAATAATTAAAAAATATCTTTCGCTGAGTTCAAATTTAATACCCTGATCTGTATTAGTAAAATGCTAATCTATCCAGTGGAGTTGATTTTTTTCATTTTTTTTGATAAACCCTTGATTGCTCAAATGTTGTACTACAAAAACAACCTTTAAATCTAAACTGGTAGAATACTGTGAAAGTAGTTCTTTTAGATCCATTTGTTTTTTTAACAAGGAAATTTTTATGCTTTGTTTGATTGTTTTGAGCTCTTCCGCATTGGGTTTTTCATATCTGCCTGAACAATAATCACAGCTGCCACATTTGTCTGCCTTTTTTTCTCCAAAATAATCCAACAACATGACAGACCGGCAAAAGATGTTTTCCGCATAATGTATGGCAGCCTCAATTCTTTTTTTTGATCTTTCTTTCAGGAAATTTTGCTTGTTCTGGTCAAAAGTTAAATGTTCAGGATTTAGGTTTTCAAGTAAATAGGTTATGAGGGGTAGACTGGTTTTTGACTTGTATTCTATGAAGCCAATTTGTTGCAATTGAAACAAAATCTGTTGCAGTTCGCTTGTTGAAATGTTAAATTTTTTGATGAATTGATTTTCATAAAATGCTGCAGGGTATTGGAAAATACCTTGATGATTTCTAACAATGTATTGTAGGTAGGGCTCTAGTTTTTTGTTTTTTAACATAAAATCATAAGCAGTTCTTGAATCTACTTTCATCATAAGGGTTGAAGGCTTGAATATGGACTCTGACAGGTGTAGATATCCCGAAATCTCTAATATTTTGAGAGAGGATAAAACCAAAGGAACTGTTAGGTTAAATTTTTTGGTGAAATCGATTAAATCAATTTCAAAACTTTGCCCCAAACCTGATCCTGTAGCCAGTTGAAAATAACTGCTCAGCGCACGATAAACGGTTTGAATCTCCAAATTTGTAGGGTAGGCCGCTTTAAAATGTGTTTCAAGACGTATTCTGTCATGCTGATTATACAGAAGAATGGCGTAGGCTCTTTTTTCATCCCTTCCCGCCCTTCCTGCTTCTTGAAAATAGGCTTCCAGGGATTCTGGTAAACTAAGATGGAAAACCCATCTTACATCGGGTTTGTCGATACCCATGCCAAATGCATTGGTTGCAACAATTACCCTAATGTTATTCTGTATCCATTCGTCTTGGATTTTTGATCTTTCTTCTTGACCAAGGCCTGCGTGATAATAACTCGCGCTGATGCCTCTTTGCTGTAACAAGTAGGCAATATCCTTGGTTTCTTTTCTGTTTTGGACATATACAATACTACTCCCTTGGGTTTTGTGCAGCAATTGAATCAGCTTTGTTTTTTTGTCGTCCTCCTCAATTACAGTGTAGGTAAGATTTGATCTAGAGAAACTTTTTTGAACAACAATTGCTTTGTCGCTAAAATTGAGTTTTTTTTGAATATCAATGACCACCTCAGGCGTTGCAGTTGCTGTGAGTGCTAAAACAGGCACAGAGGGTAGCAGGGTTCTGATTTCTGCAACTTGTAAGTAGGAAGGCCTGAAATCATATC
>CAZNNX010000036.1:11509-22431 GCA_964574485.1 uncultured Saprospiraceae bacterium
GAGGCGTTCAGTGAAAAGTTCTGTTTCTAACCTTTCGGGAGATACGTATAAAAATTTTACTTTTCCATAAATGCAATTATCTAAAATTCTGTCAATTTCTTTAATGTGCATACCTGTATATAAGGCATACGCTTCGATTCCCCTTTTATTTAAATTGTAAACCTGATCTTTCATTAGGGCAATCAATGGAGAAATAACGATGCATATGCCTTCGGTGCAGAGTGCGGGAACTTGAAAACAAATGGATTTCCCCCCACCTGTAGGCAATAGGGCAAGACAATCTTTTCCATTCAATACTGCATGAACGATCTCATCTTGCTTCTCTCTGAATTGAGAATATCCCCAGTAAGATTGCATAACCTGAAGTGGGTCTTTCATTTTTTATTATCTTTGTAGAAGTTTTTTTACATATGAAAAAGGTAAATGTTTTTATTTGTACCTGTCTCTCATTGATTATAACGCTCTCATGCGAGGATAAAAATAATGATAATCTCACAATTTCGCATTATGGGAAGGGGGTATATATTGTAAATGAAGGTATCTTCGGACAGAGTTCAGGTACGATTTCCTACTATAATCCCACTGATCGCAGTATACAGAATGATATTTTCAGAAATGAAAATCAAAGAGATTTGGGTAATGTTGTTCAATCGCTATTCTTTCTTGACAGTTTAGCATTTATTGTGGTCAACAATTCAAATAAAATTGAAATAGTACAAGCGCACAGTTTTAAAGAATTTGCTCAAATTTTACAGTTGACACAACCAAGGTATTTTGTCCCAGTTTCAGCAGACAAGGCCTATGTTAGTCAGTGGGGACTTAATCTACTGACAGGTTCTGTTGGCATAATTGACTTGCGAAATTATGAACTGAAGGGTAATATCAGAAATGGAATAGGAAAAGGCCCTGAACAAATGTATTTCGATTCATTGCAAGGGCTCGTATTTGTATGCAACAGCGGAGCATTGGAAAACGACCATATAATTTCTGTGATAGATGTACAGACAGATTTGGTAATAGATACCATTCGTGTTTTGGATCAACCTACTCAAATACTGAAAGCAAATGATGGCAATCTTTGGATCTCATGCAAAGGAAAGGTTGTTTACGGCAATTATCCTCAGATTGACAGTGTACAGAGTACAGAAGGAGGTTTAGTTGCGATTGACCCTAATACATTGCAAGTAAGACATTGCTTTCCAATGGGCAAAGGGAAACCGGTACAACTCATTACACAAAATTCTGCTGCGATTTATTTTACCTGGAATGAAACGATTCAAAAATTCAACCTGCAACAGCAGAACATGATAAAAATTTACGATGGTTCATTTTACGGGCTCTCATATGATGGACAGGGAAGATTGTATGCTTCTCGTTTTGAAGGCATTCAACCCTCCAAGGTCATTATTTTTGAAAACGACTTACCCATTGATTCTTTCAGGGCGGGTGTTTTTTCGAATTCATTTCAGTTTAAAAATTGAGCGAAATCAATTGTAATATTGATTGATTCTATTCTCCGGTGAAACCAAGGTCATAAATAGAAATCCTGACTTGCTTTAATTTTGTATAAACAAAAAATAAAGTGATGGCAACGACTCATTTATACCTTACTGATTTATTTCAACATTACAAGTTATGGAAATTAGATCTTCAGTATTGTTTTGATGAAATTCAAATTCACAGTTCTTTTCTTCCTGATCTGATAACCAGATGGACTGATAAAGAAGTTTTGGCTAATGCCGAACATTTTCAAAACCAGTGGAGAATCCAACAATTGCAATTGGAAATTTTAAGGCATGATATAAATCAAGATATCAATGTATTAAGCGACTTTGCGAAAAATAACGAGCTTGCTATTAATCATCAATATTTTGATAATTGGAAACTTAGAATAGACGAAATCTCAGAACGGATGCAAACACAAATGCATATATTCTCAGAATTAAAAAATGAGTTTAGAATTTTTTTAAGAAGATACTTATAAATCAAAGACCTATGGAAAATCAAACTAAAAAACAAAAAACTGCATTTTTACAACACAATATGAATATGTTAGATGTCATTCTCCGCTATGCCGTTCTCATGTTTTTTGTAATATTAGGCGGAGTTCTGGGTTCAATACCTGTGATGTTAATAGGCTTGCCCTTCTTTTGGTCAGCCATACTTGGATTTTGTCCAATCTATTGGTTTTTGGGTATTAATAGACATACAGTGGAAAATGGCATGTTTTAAATTTTTTAATGTATGAACTTGTAAATACTTTTGAATTAGTAATTATATTCGCAGTACTTTCTGTAATAAACTACTAAACTATTTTTATCATGAGCAATCAAATTTCAGACATTATGAATGGTCCCATCTCAGGGATTATGACAAAAAAACTTTGGACTGTTATCCCCACTGATTCATTGACAGTGGTGCGTGATTTATTTACACAACACAACATCCATCACATTCCTGTTGTAAGACATAAAGAATTGCTCGGTGTAATCAGTAGAACTGACTATTACAGACTTCTTCATGGACCCAGATTGGAGGATCAGAATTTAGCCTCTGAAATCAATGAAGATATATTAAATAAGTTTACGGCAGCTGATCTTATGACAAAACATGTAGCAACCCTGCAATCAGATGATAAGATTGGTTCTGCTGCAGAACTTTTTTTAGAAAATGTTTTTCATGCTGTACCAGTTATGAATTCTGATAATGAATTGGAAGGAATGATTACTTCTTACGATATAATCAAGACTTTTTTCCATGAAGCTTATCCAAATCAGGATTTAAATCAGATTAAATAATAGGATTTATATATGATTGAAAAGCCTGCAGATTCCTTTGCAGGCTTTTTTTATTTGCCTGTATTTTCTTATTTTGAATGAAAATTAAATGGTATGCCTTCTAAAAAAATCAAGCAACTTTTGCAACTTCAGGAAAAAACTGAAAAATGGTTACAGCAATATGAAAATCATCAATTGAATCAATATGCAGAAGCCAGAATACAATTTGCTGCCATTTCCAAGATTGCCAATCAATGCAAGGCGATTTTGAAACAACAGAATAATCTTAATTTTCGAATGGAAGATTTAGGTTCTGTGAAAATTTCGGAAGATAAATTAAAACAAAGAGTAAAAATTGAAAAAGAAGTTGGTTCTTCCTTTTTGCCTTTAGATTCGAATTTTGTCCATTCGTTGCAGGGCAATCCAACAAAAGAAGAAGATTGCAGAGTGAAATGGAACCATTTGTTAAGCCGTTGGGCGGAATTGTCTTTGGCTCTTTTTTCAAATCAGAAAAATATAATCCTAAGTACCCGATGTGTAGAATTTAAAAAAGAGGCGGAGTTATTTATTCAGGCTGTTGATAATAATAAAAACTGGATAGAGCCGGTGCTAAAGTTAAATAAGTGGATAGAGCAGATTGATTTATTTCTTGTTCAGTTTCAACAGGATTCAGCCATCATAAAGCTTTGGTCTCAAATATTGAGTCATCCATTTATATTAAATATTGAAAATCAAGATTTTATATGGATTCAAATACAAGAGGAAGAATCCAAGTTACTGGAGTTAGTGGAGATTTTAAATAAATTTAAAAATGCGACCCATTCTTCTGCAACATCTGCATGGCTAGAAAAAAATAAAAAAGCAGAGCAGTGGTTACATAAATTGATTCATCTACAAGATAATTTCAAAAAATGGAATGATTTTTTGCAACCGCTGCCATCTGTTGCAGATCGACACAAGCAATTTAGTCTTCGATTTCAAAATATTCAGAAAAAACTCAAAGAACAAATGGGTTCGAGTTCTGAGTTGAGGTCATTTCTTACAGATTTGGATACATGGACTCAATCTATAACCTCATTGGACTTAAAAGAAAAGTCATCATTGTTAGATGATATACATACATGGCAGGCGCAAATTCAATTGTCTCTAGATATGGAAGGAAAAGAAATCAATGTATCTGATGCTGATCCAAACCAAGTATGTAAACTTTTGGATGAATGTTGGGAATCCGTAAAGTCTTTTCCTGAATTCAAGTTGGATCAGTTGAGTCATCTCGATCTTCTTGCGTATCTCAAGAATATCAGATGTAAAATCTTTCATTTTATTTCTTTGGCCCATCAGTTTGTAGATCAGTTTGAAACGCATGATAAGTCAAAGCAGGTAAGGGAATGGTTGACAATGGCTAATCAATGGGTTGTTCAGTTAAGTCAGCATGAGAAATTAGCCAGTCAATTTAATGAATTGAGTGTCATTTGGGACAAATCAATCTGGAAGAATCCGGGGGAACAGAGCCTTTTAAAAATTGATGAACTGTTCTCTCAATCGGTTCATTTTGAACAAGGCTTGAAAAGATTTTTAGTAAATGGAACTGCCTCGGGAAATAAAAATTGGTCGGAAAAAATCAGAACGGCGGAAAAGTGGTTGCAATCTTTACAAATATTTACAGATCAATATTCTTCCAGCTTGGATTCAATCTTGTCAGATAAGGATTCTAATCAACTACCTGATTGGTTTGATAAAATTAGTGGGCATTGGGAACAACTTACTCAGTTGATTGACCGAGAAAATGGATCTAATCCACGATGGAGTCAGGGCTTGGCTCAATTTAAAAAAGAAGCAGATTTATTTGTTCGAATTGCAACTAAAAAAGGGGGTGAGTGGCTTGAAAAAGCAAATCAAATCAAGGTTTATTTGAAATCGGCTGAACAAATTTTATCTCAGGTATCTGGGTTTATTCAAGATATTGAGGAAAAAGATTTTTTATCAGTTTATGAAAAAATAAAGCAAAGCTGGAATTCGATCAAACCCGAAAATGATCTTATTCCCAACGCAAATTGGGATAATAAACTGATGGCTGAATTATACCAGGTTAAAAATAAAGCAGAAAGCTGGTTGGCAAATGTTCTTACCGGATCCAGGGCAGGTGGTCAAATGACAGATGAGGTAAAACAGATATGGTCAGCAATAGACAGTATACTAACCTTGAGCCTGACAAAACACATGATTCCGGATTTTTCACATCTCTATAAAAAAAATCAATTTCAGGTGGAATACCCGGAAGCTGAACAATTGAATGCGAATCAAGTAAAAGAGTTAATTGCTATCTACAGCGGTGGAATGAAAGGAGAGAAAAATAATATCTTGGTAACAGCACTGAATCGCGTAAACCAAGAAATTATAGTTTTAGGAAATTCAATTGATGAAACATACAAAGTAACTCTGGCCTCAGGCGGAGCTTCTGCCCAAGTGTTTATTCATGCAAAACAAGAGTTTGATGCCGTTATGAAAAAGCAAAAGCAAATTGAAAATGTATTGGAAACGGTAAGAAAAGCAGTTGTGGGGGCAATCACTTTAGCGCTTACTCCGGTAAATCCGATAGCTGCAGCTGCTGTTGGCACACTTCTCAGTGGTAGTTTGAATAGTTTTTCAGATTTGGTTGGCTTTGTAGGAAAAACGGCTTCTCAAAGTTCTGGAAAGTTAGGTAATATGGGTACTATTATTTCTGCCATACTCCCTGCAAATCAGCAACAGAGTATTATGTCTAAAGCTGATCACACAGGTTTGGTAGAAATTTCAGATGTTTTTAATCGGGGTATTACACATTATTACCAGGAAATAAAGTCCAAAATAGCCCAAATACAAGAAGAACTCGATAAGATTTACAAGTCTTTACATACTTTGGCTGACGAAACCATACAGGATACTGAAAAATTAATTGCTGCCGGATTGCATTTGTGGGGTAAATTGCATCGATCCATACAAGAAAACTATATTCAGCAAAAAGCACCTAAAATCAATGAGACTGTAGCTTATTGGCTGTTGGGGAGGGCACAATATGCTTCATGGTTGATTCAAAAAAAAGATACCATGATTATTGATGATGTAATTGATCAATTAGAAAAATATAAAATTTTAAAAGAAGCTTCGATAGAGTGGGATAAAGGTCCGGCAGGTGATATAGCAAAGGGTTTGGGTTGGCTTTTGGGCAATTGGGCAAGCTTTGGTTATGCTAAGAAAGTTAAGTCCCTGCAGCTTTGGGCAAAAGATGAAATAGATCAATTAAATTCAAGTCTTGTCTGGCAAAAAATATATGCATAAAAAAAGGGGCAATGCTGCCCCTCTCTTCTATGTTGTAATTAGCTCTAAATTTTCTGGATAACAATTTTTTGTGTTGAAATATTGCTGCCATTTTGTACAGAGATGAGGTATACCCCAGCATATAAGGTTTCAGTCTCGAAAAAAGCAATTGTGCTTCCTTTTGCAATAATTTTTGATTGTATTAGTTTACCGCTCAGGTCAAGTAAGCTGACTTCCAAATCTTCAGTGACAAGATTCCCTACCTGAACAGCTATTAAATCTGTAGCCGGGTTGGGGAATATGTTTACTTTCAATTCATTGAAATCAGACGCAGTTAGCGTTGTAGAAGTAGGAGTGTAGGTAGTTGTAGGTTCTGTTATGGATGTCACTTTTCGATTGGCATAAACGCCATAAAATGTAGGTCCAATAACATAAGGATAGGCCGAGTTCCAATTGGCATCAACAGTGGCAAAATAACAATAGATACCATTAGGATACTCTGGTGTTACACAAAATCTACCATTATGCTCATCTAAATAATCAGGATTACCCGGATGAGATACAAATTCATAGTCTTCTCTGAAATATCCCAAAGGATATGTTGTCGAAACAGCAGGTCCGGAACTTACTGTTTGTCCGCTTGGATTGGTAGTTCTTGTTGTCATGTTTCTCAACTGATAACCAGATTTCATTCGTGTAATAGCACCAGTCCCGTTCGTATTAAGGTAACCATAGGCTCCATAAATAGGAAATCCATCATATGCGTATCCAATCAAAGGAGAATGTTGATTCGAGTCGATAGTATAAAGACCATCAGAATCATACAAATTACAAATGGTAGATAATACTTGTAGGTCTAATTTGAAAGCGGAGGGGTTTTGATGGTGATGATAATTACCCATGGCAGGGTGGCCCTTCGAACAGTCAAAACCGGGTCTTTCCGCCAAAACAGCATCCCGATTCCAAACTTGAGTCGCTGTGGGTCCACCTGGACAAGGAGGATTTCCGGGTCCTCCGCAAAGTGCATTTGTTGTGCTGTTCCAAGCCACACCATCTCTGTAATCAAAAAGAGCCACACCATTGATAAAAACACCAATGTTCCCACCCGTGGTTGCAGTTAAACTACCCGTATTCTGTGTCGGGCTTAAAGGAAATTTAAAAATAGCATTCTGATCAGTAGCTTGAGAGGGGTTGCCATCCAAAAAAGGACCTGTGGGATAAGCAGGTATGCCATTGGTGGTAACATAAACAAAACTACTTGAGTACTGAACGTTTTGTACGTTAGCCGCAATGTTGTTGGACTGGGCAATGGAATTGCCTTGCGTGTAATAACTGCCTAAAATCGTATTGTTTTGTAGCCAGGCTGTGATAGCAGGATTTTGACTTTGAATTTGTGTTGCAAATAAAATGGCAACGAAAAAAATGTTTAGGATTCGCATGATATTGATAATGATTTGATGTTAAACATATGACGAAAAAATATATCTATTTACTTTTTATTTATTCATAAAATGAAAAGGGTAGCTGTGTTTCTTATTGTAAATAAATTTAGAGTCATTTAAGGTGTTCAAAAAAGCAATTATATCCACTTTCTCTTTGGCTTGTAAATGCACGGGAAATTGAGTTTTCGTCTTTTTATTATTGCGTAGAATTTCTTCATTTGTATAAAAGTGAAGAACCTCAGATAGTTTTTGAAATCTACCGTCATGCATGTAGGGAAAGCTGTAGCGAAGATTTCTTAGGGTGGGTACCTTGAATAGGTAAATGTCATTTGTATCTAGACTGACCAAGTATCTTCCTGAGTCAAGAAGTATGGGGTCTGGTGACAAGCTGTTGTTTTCAAAACTTCCTCTCGTAAATAATGGTTCAGTATGACAATTATTACAGTTTTTTTGGAATAATTCATAGCCTCTCTGTTCTTGTTCTGTAAAAGATTGAAGACCCTTCGCCACACTGTCATATTTGGATTGATTTGATATTAAACTCAATTGAAATTGGCCTAAAGCCTCTACAATATGTTTGGTTTTAATTTCTTTCTCGCTAAAAATTGCAGAGAATTGTTGACTGTACTTTTTGTTTTTTTCTAATCTGAATACTAACTCTTCAAGCTGCATTCCCATCTCATTGGGATGTGTAAGGGGAAAAAGTGCCTGAGCTTCAATATGGTGAATTGCTCCATCCCACATGAAATGGTCCATCCATGCCAAATTAAACAGGGCAGGGGCATTCCTTCTACCTATTGAATCATGTAGCCCATGACTGAGATTATGGTCACTATGAGCAAAGGCATTGTATGGACTATGGCAGGAAGCGCAAGAAATACTACTGTCGAGTGAAAGGAGTGGGTCGTAAAATAATTCTCGACCTAACTCTATCTTTTGACTATCTAATTTTTTTAAGTATTTTTCATTTTGAGCAGGCCAATTTTCAAAAGGAATTGGTTTCTTCTGATGTATGGAAAAAGCAAAAAGGCTACCCAAAAAGATCCAGTATAATTTTTTTATCATCTTATTTTGAGATGATTTTTAAGATGTTGACAACAAGTTACAGCCCTTTCGCATGGTCTCATAAGTGTCCATAAATTATCATTAGCTAAATTAAGCAGCATAGAATCCAGATGAAATTCAAGTTTAGCTTTTCTTTTTTTTACAGGAATTTCAATGCCAAATAAAGTAGAATGGGGGGCTAAAAAACCTCCAAGGTGTAGGCTAACATTTTTTTTTGTGCCGTGAATTTCAATACTACCCTCCATTTTAAAATGTATATAGCCTGATTGCCAAGTCCAATACATTCCATGTACTGGATCTAATAAGCCTTCGCCGATGCCATTTTGTTGGATTGTGCTATCAACTCCAAAAAAAAGGGGGACAGATTTCTCAAGTGTATATTTGGTTAATTTCCAAAATCTACTGCTTTGCGTTGTGAGGTCAAACAAATGGGATTGAATACGATCTGTAAGCTTGGCCTTTGAATCGATAGGACCGGAGTAAGTGAAATAATTTTTTAAGAGACTGATTTGTAAGATGCTACTATCATTTAATATAATTTTCTTTTCAGGGCGAACTCGTTTTTGATTGATATAGTAAGAAAACTCAAGGCTGATATTTTGGCTAAAGCATTGGAATTGTATCACTAAAAAAAAGAATGGTAGGAAAAGTAATTTTTTCATGTTAATGTCTGTGTCCTTTTCTGTGCCTTTCTCTTCTTTCCATGATTTTTTTTACAAAAGCATTGAATTTCTCTATTTGATCTTTTTCACAAAGTTGTTTTAATTGGATAAATAAATCATAGTTGTTATGATCCAATTCCAGCTGAATAGTTGATATTTTGGACAGTATAGAATCTTTTTGTGTACTTGTTTCTGCCATTAGGGATTCAAAAACTAATTTTTTTAGTTCGTGAATTTGTTTTTCTTTTTTTCTTTTGACAACTTCATGTTTTTCTATAATAATATCCAATTGTTTTAATTGATTTGTAGAAAAACCCAACTCGGTTTCAATAGATTTTTTAAAATGTTCCGGACCATGGTGATGGTGATGTTTTGGTTTAAACAAGAAAATTATCAGCATGATAAAATTGATGCTGAGCAAAGACCATGTAAGCCATTGATACATTTTTAGTTTACTCATATATGTGCAGTATGGTTTGGTTTTCTGTAAGCCAACTTTGTACGGGTTGATTCTGATTTTGTAGTAAAACTACAAAATTTAGAGTTATGACGACTATAATGATTGCTAATGAATTGATTGTATTGCGTAGCTCTCTTTTCTTTTGCTCCTTTTTTACTTTCAACAAGATATCAGGAAGGAGATTTTTCTCTAGTTTAACAGGTGTAATTTCTTCAATAGGATTGTAAGTCATTGAATCGTAATTTTATATAAAGACGAAAAAATTAAAAATATTATTCAGTTTCTTTTAGTTTATTTTCAAGAATTTGTTTGGATCTAAAAAGTAAAGACTCTACTGCTTTGGTTGTAATGTTCATAATTTCAGCAATTTCTTTGTTGTTGAGCTTTTCTATTTTAGACAAAATGATTACGGTTTTTTGATTTTCTTTTAATTCGTTAATGCAATTAAAAATTCTTTGCACCGATTCTTTATTTTCCAAAGAGATACCGGGATGATTGAAATCAATGAAAGGTAAATCATTGTTTTTGTTCTCAAAAATACTGATAAATTGAGCGGATCTTTTTTTTGCTTTTTTTGCCTTAATGAAATCAAGACACTGGTTTACACATATTTTATAAATCCAGGTAGATAATTTAGATTCTTGTCTGAATTGATCCAATTTGAAATAGACCTGAACAAAAACATCCTGTGTTACTTCTTCAGCGTCTTCAAGATTCTGCAGGTACTGCAACGCTAGGTTGAATACCATGTTTTTATAATCTTGATATAATTGTTCAATTTGCATTGTCTTTATAACTAAGACGAAATTTTCAAGTCTTTTTTGCAAAAAAAAAGTCAGTTTTTTCAACTGACTAAATTTTGGTGCCCGGGACGAGAATCGAACTCGTACTGCCGTTGCGGGCAACAGGATTTTAAGTCCTGCGTGTCTACCAATTTCACCACCCGGGCATCCTATATTTTAGAGCAGGAGACGAGACTCGAACTCGCGACCCTAACCTTGGCAAGGTTATGCTCTACCAACTGAGCTACTCCTGCTGGAGTAATAAATGATCTTTTTCTGTTGAGCAGGAGACGAGACTCGAACTCGCGACCCTAACCTTGGCAAGGTTATGCTCTACCAACTGAGCTACTCCTGCTGGAGTAATAAATGATCTTTTTCTGTTGAGCAGGAGACGAGACTCGAACTCGCGACCCTAACCTTGGCAAGGTTATGCTCTA
>CAZNNX010000037.1:0-22154 GCA_964574485.1 uncultured Saprospiraceae bacterium
CCCAAAGTTGGTATTGTAGCTGGAATTGGTGACAGGAGAGAAGAAGATAACAAGGACATCGGTAGAATTGCTGCTGAGATGTTTGATGAAATAATTATCAGACAGGATAAAAATTTAAGAGGAAAAACAGAGGAAGAGCTTATTTTAATGATTTCCGCTGGAATTAAAGAAGTAGATCCCAATAAAAAAATTACGGTAATTCCATCTGAAAAAGAAGCGATTACCTACGCCGTAGAAAATGCAAAAAAGGGATCATTGATCGTAATTAGCAGTGATGTGGTACCTGAAGCCTTAAACCTGGTGATGAAATTCAAAGAGGAGGAGGCCAACAGATTGTATGAAATAACTAAAGAAGATATTCCGAACAGATAATGAAAGAATGGATGAATGATTTATTCAAGGATGAATCTGATAAGGCTTTAGATATACAATTTGAGGATTCTGATGTAAAAGATATTTGTAAAAAACTTGACCATTTGATTGCTTTGGCAAATAAATCCATTTCAGAGGATGAAACAGATCTGGAATCTATTTCTGCTAAAATCAGATCAGGGATTATGAGATTGGAATTGCTCTCTCAATATGAATTGATGGTTTTTTATCAAAAGGAACTTGAATTGATACAGAAAAGAAAAAACAATAAGATTTATTTATTAGTTATTATTGGCATATTGGTTTTCGGATCTTTGATTTTCATCGCTTTTTTTGCCTAATATGGTCAAATGGATTCATCCTTTTTTATTTTTAGGGCTTAGCCTCCCTTCTTTTTCTCAATCGGAAATTGATCCTGTTTCTATTTTGGTTCAATTTCAGAATAAACAGGCTGCAGAATCATTTCGCGAGCGGAATCAAATCCTTTCCTTTGAGTTTTTGAATCCTTTTTTTCCTATCGTACGTTTGGAGGCAAATTTGTCTTTGATGCAGATTTGGCAAACTGATACAAGTGTTTTATTTATTCAAAAAGAACATGAATTAAAGCTTAGAAATCGAATACCCAACGATCCTAAATATGATACCTGGCAGTGGAACTTACCTTTGATCGGAGTAGATAGTATCTGGAATTATACGACAGGTGGTATAAATGCCCTGGGTGATAGTTTGGTCATAGCCATGATTGACGGGGGGATCGATATGCAGCATGAAGATTTACAAAATAACTTGTGGCACAACCTGGCAGAAATTCCTCAAAATGGAATAGATGATGATGGTAATGGTTATGTTGATGATGTCCGTGGCTGGCAGTTTGACCAACAAAATGACGCTCATACAGCAAATAGTCATGGATCTTCCGTAGCAGGCATTATGGCTGCAGAATCTGACAATAGTGCTGGCATAGCAGGTATCAATTGGAACACAAAACTTATGGTTTTGTCTGGTTCCGAACAGCAAATTATGAGGGAGTCAAATTTACTGGCAGCATACCTCTATATTTTGTACCAAAAAAAATTGTACCTGCAATCCAACAGACAATCAGGCGCTAATGTTGTGGTTGTGAATTTGTCTGCAGGAATTGATTATGCATTTGCCAGCGATTTTCCTCTTTGGTGCTCGATTTACGATAGTTTAGGAGCTTATGGTATTTTATCCGTTTCCTCTGTGATGAATCAAAATGAAGATGTAGAAATTAAAGGTGATATGCCGACTCTTTGTTCTTCTCCTTTTTTAATAACTGTAACTGAGTCGACGCGTTTTGATGTATTAGACATTAATGCTGCCTATGGTGTAAAAAGTGTAGATATTGCTGCACCTGGTGCCGTATATACATGTCGGCCTAATAATTCATACAATGTATTTGGTGGTACATCTGGTTCTGCACCTCATATAGCAGGTACGATTGCACTGCTTTACAGTTTGCAGGATACAAATTGGGCAAAATTGCAAAGAACTGATCCAGCAGCTGCAGCCTTGCTTATTAAGAATTTTATGATACAAACGGCAAAGCCCATTCCCAATATACAAGACAAAACGGTTTCGGGGGGTAGGATTGATGCTTTTAAATCGATGAAGCTTCTTCAATCCTGGTTTTCCAGATCCGGATCAGATTTTGTATTGGCAGAATTATTTTCTGATCAGTATAAAATTGAAATTGCAACTAACTTGTATCAGCAAGAATTGTATCTTGATTTTCATCTTATAGAGGGCAGATATTTGAACTCAATTCGATTGCAAACAGATGCAGAAGGTAGAGCCATTTATTTTTTATCACAGAGGTTTGAAAACCAACAACCCCAACTCATAGTTCTCCGAACTGCAGGGGGGCGCTTTTTGAATGCAATAAAATGGTATCCTTAATCAACCTTGTTTTCCCTTGTTTTGCATCCCGAGTTTCATTAAAAAGAGTGTAAACTGACATTCTTTTTTTTTATCCAGATGAACCATCATAAGTTGAATCAAGGCTTCATCCTTATCTGTTTTACCTGCATAGAGTGGAAATTTTGATTTCATTCTTTGCTCCATTTCCTCCCTGCATTGTTGAAATTCAATCTGTTTTTCTTTTTGATTTAAAATTGAACTTTCCTCAATAAGTTTCAGACGGGTAGTTTGATCTAAGTTTTGTACAAATTTCAATTGTTCTTCCTTAGGGGCTGACATCATTTGTATTAAAACAATTCTAATATCCTCACTGATACCATTGTAAGTAGTGTTGACGCAATCACATATGAGATCTGCAGCGTATTTTGCTGCTTTCTGGGATTTGTTTTGGCCTAGGGCAGAATATGAAAAAAGAAAAAGGGCGAATAGTAGAAAAATAGACTGTTTCATTGAACTTGAATTACAATTTTACCGAATTGTTTACTTTCCTTCATACATTGAAAGGCTTCATCAATGCGATGCGCAGGCCAGCTCTGAGATACAAGAGGACAAATCTGATGAGTACTAACAAATGAAATCATTTGATTAAAGTCAAAATCACTACCCATTGTTGAACCAAGAATATCTAATTGTTTCCAAAAAACCTTTTGCGGATTTAATGTAAAATTACCAAGGGTGCCCCCAAAGAACACAATCCTCCCTCCAAAATTACAGAGATCAGGGAAAAAACTAAAATCTTTTCCTCCGGCACTATCTATGATGAGATCAAATAAGCCAGATTGTTCCAGTAAATTTTTATGCCATGAATCTTGATTGTAGCATATCCCGCCTTTTGCGCCCAATGCCATCGCCTGATTTATTTTTTCTTGGGTGCCTGAGCTCACCCAAACTTCAGCCTGAGCTGCCAGAGCGAATTGCAAGGCCGTTAGTGCAACTCCTCCTCCTATTCCACTAATTAATATTTTTTCCCCGGCTTGTAATTTACCTCTGCTAAACAGTGCTCTGTAGGCTGTTAATCCTGCAAGAGGCAAGGCCGCGGCCTGTTCTTCATTCAAATGGCTCGGCTTTTCAACGACACGATCTGCTGCAATCGAAACATATTGTGCCAGAGTGCCACGAGATGGCATACCTAGAATATGATATTGCTTGGATTGAAATTTTTCACTGTTGCCCCAGTGATTATTTGGATTCAGGATTACAGATTTTCCAATCCAATCTTGTAAATCAGTCGAGTAAACCTCTTCTACAATTCCTGACCCATCTGACCCAGGTACAACAGGGTATTGAATTCCCGGATAAAGACCCTGCTGAATGTAGATATCGCGATGATTTAGAGCTGCTGCCTTAATTTTAATTTTCATTTCACCCTTTTGAACGATAGGGTCGGGGTATTCTGTCCATTTGGCCTCTGCATGCATCTGTTCAATGACAACTGCTTTCATAATTTTTTAGTTTTTGAATAGAATTTGACTTCAATATAATAACTTTGATAACCATAAATGTCAAGACATGAATAAAAATAATTTGATCGTATTAGTTACAGGCGCCAGTTCAGGTATAGGTCAGGCAATTGCAGAAATTTTTGCTGAAAATGGAAGCCACTTAATCATAACAGGGAGAAGAGAAGATCGTTTACAAGAAATAGCTACGCGATTGAGAAACTTATATTCTATTCAGGTCCACGTGGCTTGTTTTGATATTCGTGATCGAGAGGCAACCCAATTGGCTTTAGAGCAGGTTCCTTCATTTTTTAATAAAATTGATATTCTTATTAATAATGCTGGGTTAGCCAAAGGAAGAGCACCTATACATGAAGGTCAGTGGCAGCATTGGGATACCATGATTGATACAAACCTGAAGGGGTTGTTGCATATAAGTAAATTAGTAAGTAAAAAAATGATACCCTTCCAGGAAGGGATCATTTTGAACATAGGTTCTGTAGCCGGAAAAGAAGCTTACGCAGATGGGAATGTATATTGTGCGACAAAAGCAGCTGTGGATATGCTCACCAAAGGGATGAGATTAGATTTGTTTAAGTATGGAATTAAAGTGGCTGCTGTTCATCCCGGGCATGTAGAAACTGAGTTTGCACTCGTTCGTTTTGATGGTGATGCAGACAAGGCGAATATCTACACCCAATTTACACCCCTCAGTGCAAGAGATGTGGCAGAGACGGTTTATTTTGTTTGTACCCGACCCAAGCATGTTGTTATTCAGGATGTACTGATGTTTTCAACCCAACAGGCCAACGCAACGAATATAGACTATTCAGGTAAGAAATAAAAAAAAGGGTAGGCAATTATGCCTACCCTCCATATATTCCGCATTAATCAATCTTAATAGTTGATATCTAAATAATCAGTTTTACCATTGATGATTGAAACATTGATAGAGTTAGCATCAAAAATTTCATTCTGAAGTGTTGTATTGGCATTAACAATTAGGTTTCTTCTGAATTCTTGAGGCCAAACAGTAGCATTGATTAATTTGTCTGGAGCAGGTACGGTGATTGACCACATACCATCAGCACCCACAGTAGTTTCATAACGAAGTAGTGTACCAGATGTATGGTTGCTTCCAGGAAATTGTGTCGGATCAATGGTTACAATGATTTTAGCACCATTGGCTAATTCCTGACCTGCATTCGTTAGGTCTGACTGGCAATAAGCATAACCAGTGATAGTAGCTGAACCAGCATTTTCGATTACATCAATCGGAGTTGGGTTTTCAATTTTTTTACAAGAGCTTGCAAATAAAACAACTAGAGTTAATGCAAATAATGAAGTTATAGTTCTCATATGATTTAAATATTTTATTATGAATGAATTAGAAATGGAACATTAAATTAATTGAACCACCCCAGTTACCTGTAGCGATTCCAAAATTAGTAAGTCTGGCACCACCAACTGAATTGGTTTGAATCACTTGATTTCCTACAGCATCCCAAGATTCTGAAACTAACTCAGATTTATTAGCGCCTACATAAGAAATACCTAAGAAAAATTCAGCACCAACAGACATTTGAGGAGCAAAGAAATATTCAACACCCGCAAATGCTCTTGCACCTAGGCCAAAACTATTTGGATTAGTTACAGAAACTACTCTACTTGCAGTGTTTTGTGGGTTTCCACTGGAACTGTTAAAGTCTGTAGTTGAGGTTGGATTTTGATTGGCTGTTGAAAATTCATTACCATAGGTAATTTTTTGGTTTTGGGTATTCAAGCTAATCCAAGCTTCTCCTCCATAAACACCAAATAAACGACCTTTTCCTCTTCTGAATTCTAATCCACCACCTAAAGAGGCAGTAAAATTACTGGTAACTTTCTCATCGTCAACCGTAATGTTAGCCTGACCCTGACCGTCTTGCGTAACTGTTTTAACATCTTGCAAAGTGCTTTGTAAGATAGAAAGACGGGCTCTGATTGCTTTCGTTTCAGTTAGGAAATATTTTCCATAAACAGAACCACTGGCATTGTTTGCCCAATTGGCTGAAATGTTGTTGTTGGCACTGCCATTAAACATATTGCCAATGAATTGAAAAACAGGTAAGGCGTCGAATCCCAAACCATAAGATTTTGCTTCAGGAAGAACAGCAACCCCATTTTTGTTTTTGACTTGCTCAAACTGAGCGTTCATCGAAGTGGAAAATGCTACCACCACAAAACCTAAAAAAAGTACTTTTTTCATTTGTTTTGAATTAAGTTAATAAATGTACAATAGCGGAATATTTGATTCATTACCTATCTTTGACGAAATAAAATCTCCAAAGGTTGGAAAAAGATATTTTATTTTACGAAAAATGGATGTCCAGATGTATCCAAATTGCAACTTACAGTGAGGGTGCGCATAAGCCTAATCCTGAAGTGGGTTCAGTTATCGTTTATCAAGACAAATTGATCGGTGAAGGTTGGCACAAAAAATATGGAGAGGCACATGCTGAAGTTCATGCTATAGATTCCGTTCAGGATAAATCTCTTTTATCACAATCCACTTTATTCGTCACGCTGGAACCTTGTTTTCATTTTGGGAAAACGCCTCCCTGTGTCGACCTGATCTTAATGCATAAAATTCCGGAAGTGGTAATAGGTTGTCAGGATCCTTATGCAAAGGTTGCCGGAAAGAGTATTCAAAAATTAATAGCAGCCGGTGTTAAAGTGAAAGTTGGGGTTCTGGAAAAAGAAATTCATAGGTTGAATAAAAGATTTTTCACCAATGTTACCTTAGATCGGCCCTTTGTTTTATTGAAATATGCGATGAGTAAGGACGGATTCATTGCTGATGACAAGGGTAAGGTTCAAATATCCACACCGATCATGCAGAGAATAATGCACAATTGGAGAGGTAGGGAAACAGGGATTTTGGTAGGTACAGAAACTGTACTGGTGGATAATCCCCAATTGAATAATCGCTTTGGAAGGGGAACGCAACCTATACGGATTTTTTTGGATCAAAAGGGGAAAATCAGCCAAGAGGCACATGTTATGGATGGTAAACAATTAAGTTTTTGGATAACTCAATCAGATGAAAACAGATCAGGTGTAGAGAAAATTATATTGAATTTTCAAAGTGAATGTTTTTTGGAAGATTTATTAAAAACATTTTGGGAAAGAAAGATTGATTCAATTATGGTAGAGGGTGGTGCAAAAACACTCTCCGGATTTTTAGAAAAGAATCTTTGGGATGAGGCCTATGTGCTTAGAAATCATAATCTTATACTCAACCAAGGCAAGGAAGTTGCCATTCCACACATAAAATATTTGGAAGGGATAGAAAATTACGAAATGGAAGAAATTTTGTTCTTTAAAAAATACGCCTTTAATTTTGCTCAATACTAATTGTACTTGTTCCGTTTTGTTGCGTTACTAATCTAATCTTAGTGGTCAAACGATCTTTCAATTCGGTGACATGTGAGATAATCCCAATAGATTTACCTGTTTCATTTTGTAATTGCTCCAACAAGGATATTGACTCTTCTAAAGCCTCGGGATCGAGAGTTCCAAAACCTTCATCAATAAATAAAGAATCTATCTTGACATCCCTGGAAGCCAAATCAGATAATCCTAAGGCCAAACACAGACTGATTTTAAAAGTTTCACCACCTGATAAGCTGGCAACAGATCTGAGGGTATTTCCAAAATAGGTGTCCTCTATGAAAATATATTCCTCCTGTGATTTGGGGGCAATCAGGCGATATCTGTCTGTAATTTTTGATAATCTGATATTCGCAAAATAGATAAGGTATTCAAAAGTAATTTCCTGAACCAATTGTGAGAAGTTATTACCAGATGCATCACCAATTATATTTGATAATATTTTCCATGGTCTTTGTTTCTCGAGATAGGCTTCCTTTTTTTGTTCTAAAAGCAGAAGTTCCTGTATGTCAGATTTTGTTTGACTGATCAATGCATAAGCATCCAATTTAATTTGCTCTTTACTCATTTTAGTCTCTTGTAGCTCCTTGAGCAACTCTTGTGTTTGAGCAGGATCTATTGATTCAATTTCAGATTGTCTTTTCTGTATTTGTTGAATCAATTGGTCAATTTCTGTTTCCAAAACAATTTTTTTATCATTAAATTCTTTGATTTGATCTTTGGATAAAACATATTGTTCTGAGGAAAGCAGATTCGTTTTGCAAGAAGGATAATTGGAGTTGAATTGGGATAGAAAGAGATTTACCTCAGTTACAATTTGATTTTCCTGCTTTGACTTCTTCTGAATTGTTGTCAGTGTCAACTCCAGTTTTGTTTCTAACTGATTGATATTCAATTTTATTTTTTGTAATTGATCAAAATAAGTTTCAACCTTAAGGGGTATATTTTCCTTTTTGTACTTTAATGTCATTTGATCCTGTAAAGCGGTAAATTCAATTCTTGCAAGATGGATTTCATTCGAAACTTGAATCAGTTGCTCTAGCAAAGGTTTCGCTGATAATTGAGTATAGAGCTTGTTGAGATTTTGGATTTCCTCTTCTTTGTTCTGTATATCCTGATTGATTTCACTCAAAGATTTTGAAGAAAAATGGGGGTGGGTCGAACTTATTTTTTGGTTATTACCTATAAATTCATTTTTCTCCTTATTATAATCATTCAGTTTTTCCAGATTGATACCAATTCCTTTTTCGTTCGAATTAGAAGCTCCAATTTTTTGATTCTTGCTTTGAAGAATTTTATTCAAATTGATTTGTTGTTCAGTAATCCTGTTTTGTAAATCATTTTCAATCCTAAGGCTTTCTATCTTATAGGGATGATCGGTAGCACCACACAAAGGGCAGGGTTCATTATCTTTCAGCTCATTCCGATGAGATTCGAGAGATTGGCTAATTTTTTGAAAATCTAATTTTTGTTGATGAGCCTCAATCCATAATTCTAGATCTTTACTTTCCTTTTCCAAAGATATTAAATCCAAATTGTATTGATCAATTTCATCTCTTAGGCGTTGGTTCTCTTTCAATAGGAACTGACTGGATGCTTCAATCCGGTTGCAGTTTTTTACATTTTCAAGGAATGTAAGTTCAATTTTATGGGTATCACTAAGCGATGCAATTTTCTCAGAGAGCTCATCAAATTGATATAATTTATGTTGGTTCAGGGTGTTGAGAATTTCATCAAGAAAGTCTTGGGCCTGGGACTTGGATTGACTGTAATCAATTGTAATGTCAAATTCTTCAAGATGCTGAATGAACTGCTTGATTTGTATTTTCAATTCTTCCCCCTTAGACTTTAACAATGCAGATTGCCGAGAATCTGCATGGAAGGCATTTTCAAAAAATCTCAACTCATCTTCCAAATCGTTTGAAATTTGCTCTGCAGACAAAAATTGGAGGATTTCAGAAACCAGTTGCTCGTTTTTTCTTTGCTGTTCCTGTAAACTGATTTCAATCACCCTGAGATTCTCATTATAGCTCTTGAGCTCAATTTCAAGTTGTTCCAAAAGATTTAATTCTCTCATAATCGGGCTGAGTTGCTCGTGTTTGTTTATGAGATTTTCTAAAGCTAGAATCCTATCTTTTTCGAGTAAATGAGCATTGTTTATTTCAATTTTTTTATCCAGGTCGGATTTGTCAGACTCCAATTCCTTATAGCTTTGAATGAGTTGTCTGCATCTTTGAATTTCATGATCAAGTCGCTGGCATTCCATTTCAAATTGCTGAAATTCCTTTTCTTTTTCTTCCAGCTCAGAAGGACTTAAGGGACTAATACCTTGAGAATGAATTTGAATTTCAACTATCTTTTTTTCCCATTCTTTATTCATCTCATAGGCTTTTCTTCCTATGGTTCGATAGATTTGCGTACCAGTGATAATTTCAAGGAGCCTGGCCCGATCGTGTTTGTTTGATTGAATGAACTTGGCAAATTGACCTTGCGCCAGAATCATAGATTGTACAAACTGATTGTAATTCAATCCAATAATACTTTCTATAAGGGCATACACTTCACTTTTTTTATGGGCAAGTATCGTACCGCTTTCTAATTCAGACAATTCAGGTTTAATTTTATTCAGGTTCCCATTTTTGTTTTTAGCTATCGACCAATAAGCTCTGTATTTTTGATTCGAACTGCTGAAATGAATTTCGACAAAGGCATCTTTTGAATTGCTATGTAATACAAGTCCGGTTTGAGCAATATTGTTTTCAGAAAGAGCTTCGGAGAATCTGGGAATTCTATTATACAATGCGATGGAAATGGCGTCTAAAAGCGTTGATTTTCCTGAACCCGTGGGTCCGATGATGCCGAATAATCCAGCATCAGCGAGTGGACCATTTTCGAAATCAATTTCATGTATACCTTCGAGGGCATTGATATTTTTAATTTTCAGAAATAGTATTTTCATTTGGGCTATGATTTTCTTCTATGATTTGCATCAGCTCTTGAAATGTAGAGATGATTTCTTCCGTGTCAAAATTTCTCTCTTTTGAGGCAATGATTTTTTTAAACATTTGGATCGGCTCATAATTATGCAGATCATCTCCAGGCTCGAGGACGGATGAGCTGCCAGCCAGGTTTTCAATAAATTGTACCTTTGTTTTGGCAATACATATGTTGTTTTTAGGAATTGATAACCAGTCCTGGAATTGAGATAAAAGGTTAGGATTGTAACTCTCCTCAATAATAAGAACTTCAGCCAGATCCGTCAATACTGAATCCGAGGTATAGGAATCAATTTTGCTTTTCACCTCTTCAAAGTTACCCTGAAATAATCTGAGCGAGCGAAACTGGGGTATTTTTATACTTTGAATTTTAGATATATTGGTTTCGAAATCAATTTGTATTACTTGTTTTTCATCATTTTTTTCGTCAAAACCCAAGGCAAAGGGAGAACCAGAGTAACGAATATGTTTTTTATCAACTACCTGAGGCTTATGTATATGGCCCAAGGCCACATAAGATGCGTTTGCACCAAAAATATTTGTCGAAACACTCGCCTGATTACCTACCTGAATATCACGAACACTTTCTGAGAGCGTTGCCCCCGCCACATACAAGTGTCCGCACAGAATAAAAGGAAGGCCAGCATACTCTGCTTCATAATATTGATTCACATTTTTATAAAATTGTTCAATCCCTGCTCTTGTCAGGCTAATCTTATCATCATAACTTTCGCCGCTAATAGCCACGCGAATATCTCTCTCCCTCAAATAGGGAACTGCAGCGATTACAATTTTTACATCTCCCTTCTCAAGAGTAAAGAATAGATCCTTGTAATTTCCTTTGAATGCGCCAAAAATTTGAATGTTTAGTTGATTCAACAATAATTTGGGGGCATCCAGCACAGAGGGGCTGTCATGGTTGCCTCCTGTTACAATAATCATGATTCCGGGTTTTTCATTGCGCAATTCTATCAGGAAATCATAATATAATTGCATGGCTTGCTGACTTGGATTAGAGCTATCAAAAATATCACCTGACACGATGAGTAAATCAATCTCTCTGTTTTTAATTTCATTGATAATCCAGGCAGAAAAAAGTTTAAAATCTTCTGATAAGTCAATTTTTTTCAACTGTTTTCCTAAATGCCAGTCTGAACTGTGTAATACTTTTATCATAAATTGCAGAATAAAACTAAAAAAATGTTTTAAATTAGGGTGAAAAGCTCAATTATTTGGCTAAAATAAAACAAAATTTTGCAATATTGTGTAATTAAACAAAATGATATTATATTTAAAAAATATTTTTTTTCATGTCAAGTCACCCCAGCATTCCGGATCTTTTTGGATCATTTTTTGCCAAAGAATCACTTATTGTTTCAAAAATTTTATTTCAATATTTGGAACAGGGCCATATTTGTGTTCCGCTAGATCCAGCTTTGTTACCATCTGAGTTGTCAAATATTCCAATTGAATCTACTGCAGAGCTAGAAGATGTTCGGGATTTATCTTCATACAATCCCAAACCATTTATCCGGTTTAACAATCATCTTTATTTACACCGTTTTTTTCAATATGAAAATACAATGGTGTCAAAGATCAATCAATGGCTGGAAGATTCTAGGTCAACAATGGAAACTAGGCTTGAGCAGCTAAAAAAACATCTTCCCCTGTTAAAGGAATTATTTGGATTTCACTCTTCTGGGCCCGATTTACAAATGTGGGCAGCTGTAAAAGCATACCTTTACAATTTTTGCATCATCACAGGGGGTCCTGGTACCGGAAAGACAACAACGGTTGCACATCTTTTAGCCTTGTTACTTTCAGATAATCCCGAACTTAGGGTTTGGATTGCAGCTCCTACGGGTAAGGCTGCAGCACGAATTAATGAGTCTTTTCTACTATTCAATCATCCTTTCTTAGATGAACACCTGATTGTAAAAATCAAGCAAATTAAAGCCCAAACCATACATCGTCTTTTAGGTGGCTTTGAAAAATTCAAATATAATGCAGATAATCCGCTGCCTGTAGACCTGCTTATTGTGGACGAAAGTTCTATGATTGATGCTTCTCTTATGGCTAAGCTTTTTCAAGCAATAGAGAGGAGTACAAGATTAATTATGCTTGGTGATAAAAATCAGTTGAGTTCAGTAGAGGCAGGTTCTGTCTTTGCCGATCTTTGCCAGGCGGGCTTGAAAGAAAAAAATGCCATGTTTGGTCCGGCTAAATTGTTTTTAGAGAATGCTTTTGTCTGTCAATTGACCGATTTTGTCTCTTATGAAAATGAGTTGCCTCATATCAAAGAATGTATTGTGGAATTGACCAAAAGTCGAAGATTTAGAGACGATATGGGTATTGGGAAATTTAGTCAGTTGGTAATTCAGGGTAAGGAACAGAATTGGAAAGATTGGACTGAAAGACAGTCTGAACAATATGTAATTGTGAAACAACCAGAAGCAAAATTTTACGAAAATGATCCTGATTTTCAAGAATTAATGCTTTCTATAAAGGATTATATAGAGGAAGAGGATTTGCAGATTTCCATGGAGAAACTGAATCGTTTTAAATTGCTTTGTGTTACCAGAGAAGGTTTTTGGGGGATGAATAATATAAATCAGATTATAGAAACGCAATTGCAGGTAAACCAGAGAAAGGAAGAGTTTTATCATAAACAACCGATTATGATTACCGAAAATAATCTGAGTCTGGGTATTTTTAATGGTGATATCGGATTTATAACAGCAAAATTAAATGAGCATAGTGAACTGATTTTTGAAAGTCATTTTTGGATTGAAAATCAAATTAAAACTTTTCCTACTCTTCATTTGCAATCTTATGAAACTGCATTTGCCATGACAATACACAAAAGTCAGGGATCTGAATACGAGAAGGTTTTCATTTTTTTACCCCAAAAAGAAAATCATCCTTTGTTATGCAGAGAACTTCTTTACACTGCTGTAACCAGATCAAAAAAGCATTGCTTTGTGTATGGCGAACAATCTACCTTAGATTTTGCCGTATCTCGCAAGATTCAAAGAATGTCTGGTATTTTGAGTAGATGGTAAAATAAATGAAAATCAGATGGCTTTACGAATATCAATTTCTTCAGATTACGCATTACTTAGAAAACAATGTATTCAGGATTTGAACGCATTGTCCTGTTCAGTTTTTGAACCCATTCCCATAGTTTATCAAAATCGTCTGGCCATAAAAAGATTTCCGCTGGATTTAGCTCTGGAACAGGGATTTTCAGGTGGATTTCAATATATCGACTTATCTCAATTGGAATCACAGCTGATTGACTGGCTGGGTGTAAGTACAATACCTGAATATAGGCACAACAGGTTTATATGGCTGATTTTTCAGGTATTGGAGGATGTTGAAATGCTGAAGAGCGCGCCACAAGTTTATGATTTTTATCAATCGGATTCAATTAAAAGGTTCCAGCTGGCAGTAAAATTATTTGAAATATTTTCAGATTATATCTCGAATCGGTTTGAAATGGTTCAAAATTGGTCTGAAGAAAAAGAGATCCAACAGGATGATCCAATTGCCCAATGGCAGTCAAATTTGTGGAAACTTTTGTTGAAACGAGATGAAAAATTACGTATTTACATAGGCTCAAAATCAAGATTGATACAAGCTTTGCAAGACGAACAAATCCTTGATCAACTGCATGCTAAGTGCAGAACTATGTTTTTTTATGGAATACATTTTTTAACTCCTAAAGAATTACAAAGGGTTGAAGTTTTATCCCATAAAATCGATATTCAATTGTATTTATTTTTAACCGTATTTCCCGAAAACAGAAATATTTCTCTCATCAGATATTTAGCCAAGGTAGGGATTGAGTTCTACGATCAAATTTTTGAACAATTCAATAAGGATCAGATTCGTTTATTGGATAATAAGATGGAAAGAGATACTGATCTGTCAAAAATTCAATCTTATTTATTGGGTAAATCGAGATTAGAGCCACAAAGCATTAGTTCAGATGGTAGTTTTTCAGTTCATTCCTGTTATACTGAGATTCGTGAATTGGAAGCGCTTTATCATCATCTTTTGTCTGTATTTGAGAAGAACCAGGAAATCAGACCCAAAGATGTTTTGGTACTGATTCCCACCCTGCAAGATTATGCACCCTTTATTTCTTCGGTGTTTAAAATTGGTGATCCCCAATATCATATTCCATTTTCCATAGAAATTAGACAGTATGAAGATGGGGAAGATCCATCCTTTTTATTACTTGAATTCATCAACCTGGAAGAACATGAGCTCAGTGCTGAAAAGCTTGTTCAATGGTTGGAATCATCCAGATTAGCCAAAAATTTTGACATTCATGATTTACAAAGGCTTCGCTACATCATAGAAAAAATAAATCTCAGGCGTGATTTTTATGGAGAAAAAAATGACGATACATATATTTCAAGCTTTGCCTATGGTTTACAGCGCTTTATCTATGGATTTGCCCTGAATGATTCCAGCTATTCCAATCATCCTGAATACCCTGGGGATGATATTTTTCCTGTTACAGATTTTGAAAATTTGAAAGATATTCAACTTGTATTGCGGTTTTGGAATTTTGTGCAATGTGTAGAAAAAATTATGCTTGAAAGAAAAAAAGTTCAATCTGTTCAGGATTGGTTGACTTTCATTCAAAAACATATGATTGACTCCATACTGTTTAGAAAATGGAATCAGGGAGAAACAACCTATGATTATAATGAGCGTGAAGAGGAAAATTATTTTAATTTAATTCATTTGATTGAGTCTGGTATTGACCAAGTAGTGGGACTTGATGATCTGATTGGATTCGATATCTGTAAGTTGATTTGTCAGGATTTATTTAGTAGTGTACAAAGAAAAACGAATTTGAATCCCACTGCAGTTCATTTTGCTCGTTATCAATCGGCCATCGGCTTGGATTACAAATATATAGCTGTTTTGGGGATGGATTATGATAAACTGCCTGCTCAGGAATGGAGACCTGCTTTTGATTTGATGAATCAATATCAATTGGGTGACCTGTCGAGAAAGGATCTGGATAAATTGGTTTTTCTTTCTACGATTTTATCTGCAGGTGAAATTTTGTATCTGAGTTATATCGGTAAAAATGTAAAAGACAATAGCGATAGACCGCCCAGTATTCTTTTACATCAGCTTTTACCTATTATTGACAGAAGTTTAGAGAAGCCCAGTTCTGAGAATAAATTGTGGGTACAACAACCGCTTCACTCTTTCAGTGAAAAGTATAATCAAAAAGAATATCCTCAACTGCTGCGATATCAGGTAAAAAAGAAAGAATTGACTCCCATAGGATTGAGTAGTCAGAACTGGATTGCTCAGTCTGAACCTTTATCGGGAATAATAGAATTGAAAGAAATTATAAGTTTTTATAAAAATCCATTTCGCTATTATTTTTCCAGGCATTTTGGATTGTATTTAGAAGAAGAATATCAGGTTTTGGCAGAATACGAACCTTTTGTTATAGAAGATAAATTATTTGAAAATCAAATTAAATCAGAAATACTTGAAAATTATGAACGTTTTTCCACGGATGAGGTTTTTTTAAATCAATGGGTAAACGATCAAAAGCACAAAGGAAACCTACCTTACCTGAATGAGGCTTTTGGTTTTGTATCCGATGTGTTGACTGAGTTGGAACCATTTCATATCCGATATCAAAAAGAGAAAGGTCTTGCGGAGAGAAAAGAATTCCAGTATACAGTTGATCTCGATGGATATGGTTCTGTAAAGGCTTTTTTACAAGTATATGAGGATAAATTGATATTTTATTCATTTTCCAAGCGGGCAATTAGCAAAGCTAATACGATGGCTGTTGCCTGGATTCATTATATATTTTCCAGAGCGGCAGGTTTATCTTGTGATGTTTGCATTCTGTTTCAAAACTTTGAATTGAAATGGGAGAGTTCACTACTGTCTGAGTCTGAGGCAAAATCGCGCTTAGGATTTTTCTTAGAGCTTATGTCCAGATACAAGGGAAGATTGTTTTCTTATTCCAGTTATTTTGAATTGACGAAAGATTTTAAAAAAATCAGTGAGGATTCATACAATAAATATGCAATGAAAGCCTTTGATTTAGAGATAAGTAATGAGCTTGAAATGTTGCGTAATTTGGAAGAGAGACAGGCTCTTGGTTTGGATAAAATTGCCTTTCTTTTACCCGAAAAATGGATGAAATGAAAAATTTTGAAGTTTTGGAAATTCCACTGGAAGGAAAAAATTTGATTGAAGCCAGTGCAGGTACCGGAAAAACCTATTCGGTGACGATGATGGCGCTTCGGTTAATCATAGAAAAAGAAATACCTGTCAATCAGATATTGATGGTAACCTTTACTGAGGCCGCCGCTGCAGAAATGGCAGAAAGATTGGTAAGCCTGATAGATAAAGCAAGATCTAAGCCTGATAAGGATTTGCATATCTTGCTTTCCCGAAATCCAAACAGTGCTATTTTACTTGAAAATGCAGCATTGGCCTGTGATCAGTTGAGTATCTACACGATTCACGGATTTTGTAATAAAACGCTGACAGAATTTGCTTTCGAATCGAATAATTCTTTTGGATTTCAGATTGTCAGCTCCGACAAGGAAATTTGGCCTACTTTATTTCAACAATTGTGGAGGAAGGAATTTATTTTGATGAATCGTTACTCTGTTTTTTTTAAAGATATTTTTGATCATCTTTTGAAATTAATGTCGGATAAACCAGAGGATGTTGATAACTGCATTCAAAAGATTATTGAAAAAAGTAATGCAAAAGAGGAAAGTGAAGTCGAGGAGCTGAAAAATAATTTAGAGTTGATGAGGTCTCAAACTATTTTGGCAACAGAGGCCTTTAAAAAAAGAAATGCCTTGCTCACTTATGATGATTTGATACATAAAGTTTTCGAAGTAAGTCAGGACGAGAAAAGAAGAATCAATTTAAGTAATGCCCTGGAGAAAAAATATAAAGCTTTATTTATTGATGAATTTCAGGATACAGATCAATTTCAATATCATATTTTCTCACAATTATTTCCCAGTACGATTCAATTTTTTGTTGGGGATCCCAAACAATCGATATATAAGTTTAGAGGGGCTGACTTAAACAGTTATTTAAAGGTTAAGCTCAGGCCTGAAATCAATTCTTACAGCATGAATAAGAATTACCGTTCTTCTTCGCTGATGATTGATGCCTTGAATGATTTTTATATGTTACAAACAAATCCCTTTCATAATGAACAAATACAATATGTTAAGGTAGAGCCCCAAAAACCAGCTTCTTTTATTAAAGATGCCCAAACCAATCAAAGTCTCCAGCCCCTGTCCATATTTTTTTCTGATTGGCTGAAGGATGGGTTGATTCAATCTGTTGTTCAAAGAATCTAATATTATTTGCAGTTTGGAAGATTGGTTGATGATAATAAGGAAAGAGCTGTACAACCCAATGATATTGTCGTATTAAACCGTTCCAAAAATAACTCTGAATTGATTCGAAATGAGTTAGTCAAACTGGGAGTGCCTGCTATTACGATTGATGGCACTAACGTACTTTCTACTTCAGAGGCAGAATTGGTTTCAATTGCGCTTCAATTATTGATAGAACCCAATCAAAATTATTTGGTTCAATTGCTTTTGCACCCCTTTATGGGATACGCAGTTGCAGAGATTGAAACTTATGATTTCTCTCAGGAAATCACAAAGATTAAAACGATGAAATCGATCTTTTTTAAAGAGGGTATTTATAATGCATTGATTTCCATCATTCATAATTATCACAGAGAACAAAGGCTACAGGAAAAATATGGTTTGGTTTACAATCGAATGAAATCTAACGTTTTACAAATATTAGATATTCTGCACAACAAGGTTGAGGTTGATAAATTGGAATTGGAAGCCCTGCCGCAATGGTTAAATCGTGAAAAAAATGTTGTTTCAGAAGGAGGTTTTTACGAGCAAAAATTAGAGTCAGATGAACAGGCAGTAAGATTGATGACCATACATAAAAGCAAAGGATTAGAATTTGGGATTACAATTTTACCCTTTTTTAGCTCAAGCTTTGAAGATGATGAAGAATATCGTGTTTTGTATGTCGCTATGACCCGGGCGAAGTTCAAACTTGATGTCATTTGTTCAAAAAGTAAAAGAAGTAGTTACAAACTTTATGTAGATATGTTAAGCCAACTACAAGGAAGATGTACTTTTTTTGAAGAACTGCAGGCCGATATTCCTTACCGCTCCTTCGCACTAAATCAAAGCCAGCAAAAAAGGTCGCATGATCCCATTCCTAGGGAAGTCGATCGAAGCTGGAAACTGACATCTTATTCAGCCTTAGCCTTACATGCTCATTATGAACCTTTTCTGAAGGAGCTTTCAGCTGATTCTTATGATGTTTTTGTTTTTGAGCAATTGCCTAAAGGACCCCAATGGGGAACTTTGTTGCATAGTATTTTAGAGCAAATTGATTTTCAGGGGCTTGATTTTAGCGCAGAATTGAAATCAATTGCCAGTTCTTTTATAGCAGAGGCAGATTATGGTAAGTACAATCAATTTTTACAACAGATTATCCAAGCGGATCTGGGAGGATTTTCCTTATCAAATCTGGCCCCCAATAAGAGATGGAATGAATTTGAATATCACCTTCAATTAAAGGATGATATTCAGGTAGAAGAGTTAAATGGTTTTTTACAACCTTATACTTCCTTGCAAAAAACATATATAAAAGGAATCCTTAAGGGTTTTATTGATATGATTTTTGAGTATCAGGGAAAGTATTATATATTGGATTGGAAATCGAATTATTTAGGAAACCATTTGGAAGCATACGAGGGTGAACATATCTTGAGTGCAATACAATCCAATAGCTACAATTTGCAGTATTTAATTTACTCGGTCGCTGTGGATGCTTTTCTGCAGCAAAGAATACCTACCTATGATTATGAAAAAAATTTTGGTGGCGGATTTTGGATATTTTTAAGAGGAGCAAGAAAGAATTCTCAATCAGGAGTTCATCATTTTACACCTGATTTGAATGAGTTGGAAAAATTTAAAAAATTATTTTTTGCCTGATATCTTACCAATTTGAAAAAGCTTTGTTGAAAACGTCTTCAATGATTTGTGCATAAATCTCTTTAGCCAATTGATCTTCAACGCTCGTTAAATCTACATCTGCTGAAAAATCTGCAAATCGACTGAAAAATGGGTTCCAGTTTTTAATTTCCTGTTTGGAGCTTACACATTGGATTTCCATCCCTATACTCAATCTTTGCAGAGCAACAGTTTGATTTCCCTGTGGCGCAATGGGAGTAATTTGATAACTAGTGATCGCTCCTGAAAATTGCAAATCTCCATTTTCATTACGGTATTGTAATCTGGTGTCATTTAAAACTCTTTGCTTTAATTGTTCTGAAAAAAGCTGTCCTATTGTTGGAGGGGCATTACCGGCAGAGGTTCTAAACTGATCGATGGAAAAAGTCTTTGTTTCAGAGCTGATATCATAGGCATTAAATCGGAAACTACATGCACTCGATAGTAGTAGAATGAGTATAGATCCCCAGATTGAAGCAAATTTTATTACAGTTGACTGTTCCATTCTCTGATCCATTTATCTCTTTCCTCCGTTGAGAATGCCCAAGGTGCACCATTATTTTCAATTGTATTGAACATAGCATTCCAGGAATCAGGGGATACAGATTGCTCTAGAATTAAGTTCCTTCTCATCCCTTCAATAATATCCAAAGGATTGATTAAAACAGGGCAGGCCTCTACGCAGGCATTACAATTGGTGCAGGCATGCAATTCCTCCGTGCTGATATAATCGAATAAAGATTTTCCATCTTGATAATTGTCAGCCTTCAATTGGCTAATCTTATCTTTTTGTTCGGGACTGATAAATTCAGTTTTGTTTGAGGCAATGTTTTTCCCAATCTCTTCAGCTCTATCGCGAACATCCATTATTATTTTTCTGGGAGATAGTAGTTTTCCTGTAAGATTTGCTGGGCAAGCAGCTGTACATCTACCACATTCAGTACATGTGTATGCAGAAAGTATCTGACTTCTCTCCAAATCAAAGATATCGCTCACGCCGAATCTGGGCAATTCATTAGTTGTTTCAGTTGCAATACTGGGATCAAACATAGAAGCCACCTCTTTTTGAATTTCAGGCATGTTTGAAAGCTCTCCCTTTGGATTTATTCTTGCAAAATAGGTGTTGGGAAAAGCCAATAAAATATGTAAATGTTTGGAATGAGGTAAATAAGCAAGAAATCCAAAAACAACAAGGATATGTCCCCACCAACCAATACGCTCTAACAAATGTAATTGTGCTTCACTTGTATTTTCCCATATTCCTGACAGCATTCCACTAATCAAAAAGCCGTAGTCATTGTGATGCAAAGCCATGTCGGTACTGTTCATCAAAAATATGAAACTTACAAGTACTATTTCTATCAGTAGAATTAAATTGGCATCCATACTGGGCCAACCCTTTAGTTCAGGTTTTTTGAACCTGGGAATCTGCAATGCATTCCTTCTGGCAAGAAAAGCAAAGGTTGCAATCAGGGCCAAAACGGAGAGTACTTCAATAAAACTAATGATAAATGTATAGAGCGAACTTAAAAAGGAATTGTTTTGCCAAAGGTTCCAAAAAATTCTATGTTGACCGAAAATACCATCCAGGATAATTTCGATCAATTCAATCTGTGTTATTACAAAAGCTACATAAATGAAAAGGTGTAACAGCGCCGCTATAGGTTTTTTAAACATTTTTTGCTGACCCAAAGCTATCAGTACAACATTTTGTATTCGGGCAGATGTATTTTCAAAAGACTGATTGGCCTTTCCGAGCATTATGTTTTTGTAAATCTGATTGAATTTTGTAAATCCGACATAGGATATCAGAGCCAAGAACAGAACAAAAACGATTTGAGCCACCATATCTTATTTATTTAGGAGTCTATTTGATTTTCAAATAGCAAAATTAGATTTTTTTTACTAATATTGATAGCTTATAGACTCTTTTTTGGACCTATGAAACATCTACTTTTTGCTTGTTTTTTTATCCTTATGTTAGGTTTTGGCTTGCCTGTATTTTCTCAAAATGCAGAGATAAGTCTGGATTTATGGAGAGCCTACCTGAAAGATTCTGCTCTGTCAGAAAATTGGATTCCGGTCATTATCGATTCTCCCAATAAATTATTGAGTTTTCAAAAGGATTATTATCCAGGATTAAGACTGAAGTACAGATATGGTTCCTTGTATGCAGCAGAGCTTGATTTGTCAAAATTGTCTATGCTGAGGGAAACTATTCAAGCCAGAAGAATTGAGTATAAAAGATTAAAAGCTGATTTGTTATTTGTTGAGGATAGTATAACGGAAATAAATAACAGATATGAAATTGTACATGCCGGGTTGAATTTACCTTTGGCTATGCAGGGTGAGCAGGTTTTTGTTGGTATAATTGATGATGGGTTTGATTGGAAACATCCTGATTTTATAGATAGCTCTACGGGAACGCGTTTTGTATCTTTATGGGATCAATCTGTAACTGACCCACCTTATTTTCATCAATTTTATGGTTATGGCTCTTTGTGGCCTAAAATTAATTTGGATTCTTCTTGGGTATATCACCAACCCAAATCACATGGAACACATGTAGCCGGAATTTTGGCAGGTAATGCCAATGCGGTACATCGATATAAAGGTTTTGCACCCCAAGCTGAAATTCTAGCGGTTTCTATTGATGAAAATAGTCATGATTTTCCCGCTCAGTTTACAGATGCGGTACACCATTTGTGTCAGCAGGCAACCTTGTACCAAAAGCCCATATCAATTAATTCGAGTGTTGGCACTTATTATGGTGGTCGAGATGCTAAGGATTTGTATAGCAAACTCATAGATTCTATTATACTTTCTGCTCCGGGAAGAATTTTAGTACAAGCTGCGGGGAATGCAAGATCAGTTCCCATGCACTGGAGAAC